>CAJBLC010000001.1 GCA_903953805.1 uncultured Actinomycetes bacterium
CCACCGATAATGACAACCGCTAACTTCGCACGAAGATATGGCGAGTGGGTCAACATCTCGGCTGCAGCACGAAGTAAAACTTCTGGCCCCTTATGTGGCTGAATGCGACCAACGAAGGTGATCATCTTGGCATCTGGTGCAATATTGAGTTTCTTACGAGCTGCTGCTTTACCTGATCCAGCGGTAAAGCGTTCAAGATCAACGCCAGGTGCAACAACAAAGACATTATCTGGGCAGGCATCGTAGAGCGAGACAAGTGATGCCGCTTCGGCATCGGTATTAGCAATAAGTGCGGTAGATGCGGCAACGACCTGGCTCTCACCGATCTCGCGAGTATGTGGCTCTGGCATCTCACCTTCAGCGAGTGCGAGGTTCTTTACCTTTGCCATCGTGTGCATCGTATGAACTAATGGAATTCCAGTGCGCTCTGAGACCATCCAGCCAAGTTGGCCAGAGATCCAATAATGCGAGTGAATAACATCGTAATAATCTGAAGGAAATTGTGAGACGTTGTGCATCATCGATGAAGTCAGCGCGCAGAGTTGCGAAGGTAGTTCTTCCTTTGAAATACCTTCGTAGGGGCCAGCTTCAAGATGTTTAACGGTGACGCCATCTGCGATCTCAACATCGGTGAGCCCGGAACGAGTTGCACGAGTGAAGATATCGACTTGTACGCCGGCCTTTGCCATCTGCACAGCGTTCTCAACAACATAAATATTCATGCCGCCAGCATCACCGGTACCCGCTTGTTCCAGGGGACTGGTGTGAAGCATGAGCGTCGCGACGCGGGCTTGATTCTTCATCGTAAGCCTTAGTCTAGAACTGCTCTGATCTCCCCCACCACTTTTCCGCCGCCGACCACATCTACACGCTCATCGGGAGCATCAACGCCCCAGCCGCGAAGTACTGCAGTTACTACCGGACCACTTGCGCGGTAGGAACCATCAGCAAACTTGATTGCACATGTGCGGCCATCAGCCATCGAGAAGACATTGACGCCTTCTGCACCATCTTTCATAAAGAAGCCAGGAATCGCCTTCATCAATTTCGAGTGGAGACGACCAACGCCACCGGTCATCTCAGGGAATGCACGACAAGCTGCCATGACCTCTTGATGTACTGGATCAGTTGAGAGTGTGAAGTTATGAATAGCGCGTGCAAGTCCAAGTGTAGAAACGGCAAAGAGTGGTGCACCGCAACCATCAGCAGCGACATGTTGTAGTGGTTCACCAGTAAGTGTGACGATCTCGTTTGCAATTAATTGCTGCAATGGATGATCTGGGTTTGTGTAACTCTCTAGATCCCAACCGGCAGCAGCTGATGCAGCGATCATGCCTGAGTGCTTGCCAGAGCAGTTCATCGAAAGTGGTGTAGCAGGCTTATCGCCCCAAGCGATCCGTTCGCTCTCTCCGAATGGCAAGCCAGTTGCGCAGCGCAGCGCTCGCTCATCAAGACCGACTGAGGCCAAGATCGAGAGAATGGTTTCAAAGTGTTCGGCTGAGCCACTATGTGATGAACAGACAACTGCTAATTGCTTCGGTGTGAGTTTCAATCCGGCACGGACCATGCCCGATGCTTGAAAGACCTTTACGGAAGAGCGCGGAAAGATGGGATGGTTCACCGATCCGCGAGTGCGAAGAACAGTTCCATCTGCTCCGATCTCAACAAGATGACCGTTATGTATGGATTCAACAACTCCGCTGCGAACAAGTTCGGCAAGGAGTTCACCGGTGTTATTACTCATTTGGTTGACGCTCCAATGAAGACCAGATGTGCGCTTGAATAGTTTGACCTTC
>CAJBLC010000002.1 GCA_903953805.1 uncultured Actinomycetes bacterium
CACCCAATGAGGTGGCATGAGTGAGTAAGCGCGATGATGAGCAGGCTTTATCAGCGGCATCTGCCCCCGCCTTCACCTCAAAGGAGATGATGGCGCCAAAACCCTTCATAAATGATGCCGCAACAGCATGGTGCTTATCAGTAGGCAGTCCCGGGTAGCGAACGTTCTGAACAGCGGGGTGAGAACTTAACCGCACCGCCAGTTCCATCGCATTCTTTTGGGCGCGCTCAAGTCGAACATCGAGAGTACGAATTCCCCGAAGAGCGAGAAAGACTTCCATCGCTCCAGGAATAGCCCCTGCTTGCTTGCGATGCAATGTAAGACGATTAAAGAGCGCATCATCATTCATCGAGAGCGCACCCATAATCAGGTCACTATGTCCGGCAATAAATTTTGTTACTGAATTCATGGAGATATCTGCACCCATGGCAAGAGGTTGCTGAAGGAGCGCTGTCGCAAAGGTATTGTCAACGCCAACGCCAATTCCTAGCGCTTTAGCAGCAGGAATAATCTTTGGCAGGTCTGCCACTTCCAAAGCAGGATTTGTTGGAGATTCAATCCATAAAAAGTTTGCGCCAGGTAGTGCAGCTAATACTTCGGCTGTATCTGATATATCGACATAACGAACTTCGCACGAACGTTCAGATTCCAAGCGCTTAAGCCAATACATCGTTCCGGTGTAACCATTACGTGATGCGACAATAATTGAACGATGTGGGAGTAATTCAAAGACTGCTGATATCGCGGCCATTCCTGATGAGAAGAGAAGTGTCTTCCCACCTTCAAGAGATTCAATGGCGCCCTCGAGAGCACTCCAGGTCTCATTTCCAGAGCGGCCATAGCCAATCCCAGTTGGAGCGACATAGGTTGAGGTGAAGGAGACTGGAACATTCACCGCTGAACCAGGTACTAAATCAGGTCGACCGGCAGCAACTACCAAAGAATCTGGCTGCCACTTCTGCTCATTGCTCATGAGGAAAGCCTACTAGTCGGGTCACGCTAGTGAAGCGATGCGCCTGACTGCTTCAGCGATGATCTCTTCGCTCGTCGCGAAGTTCAATCGAACAAATTGATCGTGGCCAGGGCCGAAGGAGGCGCCGCTATTGAAGGCTACCTTCGCCTCATTGAGTAAGCGCTCGCTTGGATTTACTCCTAAGTTGAGGGCGCTGAGATCAAGCCACGCTAAATAACTGCAATCAGGAATTTGATAGCCCACCTGAGGCAACTGGCTATCAAGGAGCTCTTTGAGATAACGTCGATTTCGATCATTGGTCGCATTTGCTGCGTCCAACCAATCAGTGCACCGATATGCGACGGAGGCGGCAACGGCTCCAAAGAGTGAGGCACGCCAGAGAACTGCTGGCGGCATCGATCGAGCAATACCTTTGAATCTCTCAGAACCAGTAACAATCTGGGCGCATTTGAGTCCTGCCAAGTTCCAACTCTTGCTCGCCGATATCACGCAGAATCCAACTTCACGTGCGGTCTCACTCACAGCAAGGAATGGCACAAAGGTATGTTCTGAGTAGACCAACGGTGCGTGGATCTCGTCGCTGACGATGATGACGTTATATTTTTTGGCGAGTTCAGCCAAAGTTGAGAGATCTTCGCGACTAAAAATCGCCCCTACTGGATTAGCTGGGTTACATAAAATGTGGGCCTTTGCACCAGATGCATAAGCCTTCTCGATAGCATCAAAGTCAAGTGAGTAGGCGAGGCCATCCCGCTTCATAGGCGCATCTACGCGACGGCATTGGAGTTCATCAATCCAATTCCCAATATTATGATAGACCGGAGAGTTAAGAACAATCCCATCTCCTGGTTGCACAAAGGTGCGCATCATTTCAACGACGCCAACACCGACATCAGTAGCAGGAAATACTGAATCGCTCTCGATCTCCCAATTCCAACGAGATTGAGCAAAGTAAGCCAGAGATTCTGCGAGTTCGGGCATCCCACCGAGATACCCGGTATCCGATTCTGCGATCATCTCGATCAACTTCTCGCGAATAGGTAGCGCGATCTCATAATCCATCTCTGCAACAGGAAGCGGAAGCACATCATGTGAAAAGTCACGCCACTTTGCGCTTGTCCGTCCTTGGAGTTTTGCAAGTGGTGCGACAGAGAGGAATGGCGCGCTGGAATTCATCTGAGTAGTCTGCATGGGAATGCGTGCTCTGTAAATGAGGGCACGACGCTACGAAGCAGAGTTCTCCCTGCTCTTATAGAGGCTAAGGGCAGCGGTAATGGCGAGCGTCCCAATAATGACAGCAAGGCTCAAACCAAGGGATATCTCTGGGATATGGATACCAAGGACCTTCGGATGGCCCGTTGCGATCGCTGCCTCAAAGATCAATTTGATACCAATGAAGGCGAGAATGATCGAGAGACCTTCAGTCAGGTAGATCAACCGGGACATGAGTCCCCCGATGAGGAAGTAGAGCTGGCGCAATCCCATTAAGGCGAAGACATTGGCAGTAACGATGACATAAGGGTTGCGAGTCAGACCAAAGATGGCTGGAATAGAGTCAAAGGCGAAAAGTACATTCGTGATAGCAATTGCAGAGAGCGCTACAACGAAGGTAGATGCTCCCTTATTTTTAATAAATGTGATGGCGCGACCCTCATGCCACTCCTCTTCTTCGCTCTCGCGAAAGAGTTGTACCGCGGTGTAGATCAGAAATCCGCCGAAGAGGAAGAAGATGGCTTGAAAGCGATTGACGATTGCAGATCCTGCGGCAATAAAGATTCCTCGCAAGAAGAGTGATGAGACTATTCCAATGAGCAGAACGAGCTCTTCTTTCTCCTTCTGCACCTTTAACCGACCGAGAATCAAAATAAAGATAAAGAGATTGTCGAAGGAGAGTGAGTACTCGGTGACCCAACCAGCAAAATATTCAGATCGCGCTTGTTCGGTTGCCCAGATTCCAAGAGTAAATCCAAATGCAATGGCCAGTGCAATATAGAGAAGGACCCAGATTGTCGCCTTCTTCAGCGTTGTCTCTTTATGACGATCTTTATACGCCATGAAAAAATCGAAGGTGAGGAAGAGCCCGAGACCGGCGAGAGTGACTACCCATGCGGTAGTACTGACAGAAGCGCTTGAGTTCATCGGTGCAGATTAACGAGTGACGATGTCATTGCTGGATGGGACTGGATGGGAAAGGCACACCGGTTGATGAGTGGCAGTCATAGCCATTCGGATTCTTCGCCAAATACTTCTGGTGATACTCCTCTGCTAACCAATAAGGATGTCCATCTGCGGGAGTAATCTCCGAGACGATCTCGCCGATACCTTGCGCATGGAGCGCGATCTGATAGAGATCACGACTCTTCATCGCCTTCGCCATCTGTTGGTCAGATGTTGTGAAGATTGCGCTGCGATATTGAGTGCCGATATCGCCACCTTGCTGATTGAGCGAGGTTGGATCGTGCATGGTCCAAAACTCTTCGAGCAGGCGCTCATAGGTGATGAGCTCTGAATCAAAGGTCACGGCAACAGTTTCAGCATGACCTGTGACCCCCGTGCAGACCTGTTCGTAATTTGGCGACGGACGAGCTCCACCCATATAGCCAACTGAGGTCTCGCTGACGCCTGCTAACTTCCAAAAACGACGTTCGGCGCCCCAGAAACATCCGGTGGCGAAGTAGGCGATCTCTGTGCTCATCTGCCAATTCTTGCACTGATACCCTTGATCTCGCGCAATACTCTTTACAACCCGAGCCCCCGTAGCTCAGGGGATAGAGCACCGCCCTCCGGAGGCGGGTGCACAGGTTCGAATCCTGTCGGGGGCACTTTGGTGATGAGGGGCACGCCCCATTTCATGAACAAATGAGCAAAGTCTCAGCAAATATCCTTGTGAACTGAGGTGAGCACTGCGAGAATACTCTCCTGACCGATAGTGAATGGGTTCTCTCAACCACTATCCATCTTCCCCAACATAAAGGAGCTGACCACGCATGGATTGGCGTCACGAATCAGCTTGCCGCGAAGAAGACCCTGAGCTCTTCTTTCCCATTGGAAATACCGGCCCCGCCCTTGCTCAAATTGAAGAGGCGAAGAAGGTCTGTAATCGCTGCGTCGTAAAAGATGCCTGCTTGGCCTGGGCGCTCGAATCTGGACAGGATGCTGGAGTCTGGGGCGGTCTATCTGAGGATGAACGTCGCGCTATGAAGCGTCGCGCTGCGCGTAACCGCGCTCGTATGCTCGAACAGCAGCAGAACTTTTAATACCCGCGTAATTACTCGAGCTCACCAATCAATTTAAATTGACCTTCTCCAGTTAACTGGCCTTGGCGGCTATAGAGCTCTAACTTCGCACGAGTATCGGCGATATCTAGATTTCTCATTGTGAGCTGGCCAATGCGATCAGTCGGTCCAAAGGCGGCATCTTCCGTGCGCTCCATCGAGAGCTTCTCTGGGTGGTAGCTCAGCGCTGGTCCCGTTGTATTGATGACCGAGTAGTCATCTCCGCGACGAAGGCGAAGAGTGACCTCACCGGTAATCGCAGATGCAACCCAACGGGTCAGTGATTCACGGAGCATAAGCGCCTGTGGATCAAACCAACGACCTTCGTAGAGAAGGCGGCCAAGACGGCGTCCCTCAGCATGGTAATTCGCAATGGTGTCTTCATTATGGATAGCGCTAATTAAACGCTCATATGCAATAAAGAGCAGAGCCATTCCTGGCGCTTCATAAATACCGCGGCTCTTCGCTTCAATAATTCGGTTCTCAATTTGGTCAGCCATGCCGAGACCGTGGCGGCCACCAATTGCATTTGCTTCCTGCATCAATGCAACGGAATCTGTAAAAGCCACACCATTAATTGCGACCGGACGACCTTGAGCAAATTCAATGCGGACATCCTCGGTGGCAATTGCAACAGCTGGATCCCAGAACTTCACGCCCATAATTGGCTCAACGATTTCAAGTGATGCATCGAGCTCTTCTAACTTCTTCGCCTCATGGGTCGCACCTAAAATATTGGCATCTGTTGAATAGGCCTTCTCAGTGCTATCGCGATACGGCAAGTTGTTCGCGACCAACCACTCAGACATCTCTTTACGTCCGCCGAGTTCATTGACGAAATCATTATCAAGCCACGGCTTGTAGATGCGAAGTGATGGATTGGCGAGCAATCCATAACGATAGAAACGTTCAATGTCATTGCCTTTATATGTCGAGCCATCGCCCCAAATGGAGACTTGATCTTCCAACATGGCACGAACAAGGAGTGTTCCCGTGACTGCTCTTCCAAGTGGAGTTGTATTGAAGTATTGCTTTCCACCTGAACGAATATGGAATGCACCGCAGGCGATTGCAGCAAGGCCTTCTTCAACGAGTGCTAATTTGCAATCAACAAGTCGGGCACCTTCCGCGCCATATGCCTTTGCGCGAGATGGAACAGAATCAATATCTGGTTCGTCATATTGGCCAAGGTCGGCGGTATAGGTGAATGGGACTGCGCCCTTTGAGCGCATCCATGCAACGGCGACCGAGGTATCAAGTCCACCTGAGAATGCAATACCCACGCGCTCCCCGACTGGCAGGGATGCGAGGACTTTGGCATGTGTCGTCGAGGTGCTCATCCACCAAGTCTAACGCGAGAGTGCGGGCCAAAATTCTCAGGAAATCTTGATCAAAAATCCTGTAGATCTCGCTTTGCCTGCTCCATTTCCCACATACCCTTCTGGCATGACATCTTTCTATTCCAAGAATTCGATTCTCGTGCGTGGCCTCGCCTCAGTGGCTCTCCTCGTCGCGGTCACCGCCTCAGGTTTTTCCGCCGCCCAAGCAACAACCCTTAAAGGCGCTACCGCCGTTAAGGGATCTGCAACGGCAGCAAAAATTGGTGGTGCTTGCTCTACCGCTGGTGCAACAACAACGGTTGCCGGCAAATCTTTGACCTGCTCTAAAGCACTCAACGGGAAGTTGGTCTGGGGTGCATCGACAAGTGGAGCTCCATCTCTAGGTGGCGGACCCAATGGTGGTCCAGCTGCTAATCCAGCCTTTGCCGCCGCAATGGCAAAGTACACAGCGTGCCTCAAGGCACAGGGTGTATCCCTCCCTGCATTCGGAGGACGTCGCGGCTTCGGTGGACCCGATGATAATAATTCAGCAAGCAACGGCCAGAACATTGCCTCGCCTGCTCCTCGTCCAACTCTCTCTGCTAAACAACAAGCAGCTATGACAAAGTGCGCATCACTTCGCCCAGCATTTGGTCGTGGTGGTTTTGGCCGCGGTGGCATGGGTGGATCTGGCATGGGTGGATCTGGCATGGGTGGCTTCGGAGCCGGTGGCGGTGTTGCAAATACACCAGCGAATGTCGCTGCATATATCGCCTGCTTAAATACAAATGGCGTCAATGTCTCTGCACTCTCAGATCTACAAGGACTTGATCGACAATCTCCAAAGATTGCTGCGGCTCTTGCTGCTTGTCGCGCAAAGCGAGTTGTCCAAGCACCTGGGAATTAACGCAATACTTTTTTAAAAGTACCGAATTCTCAAAGTACCTACTTCGTAAAGTGAATCTGATCCATTCTACGAAGTAGGTTTCTTATCTCTTCGCCCACTTCACTCTCGCAATAACGTATCTGCCACATCTCGCGCCACGTGCTCTCCCCCACCGCGTGCATAAATCGCTCACAGGCAATCTCGGCTGCACTCTCATTGCCGCGAATCAGAATCCAGAATCCATCCTCGGAGATGCGACAAATCTGATCCCCGCCACGAAGCAGGTGGCGAATACTGGTCGAGAGCAGCTTTAAATTCTGATGGATCGATTCGATTGCCTCTGCCAACTTCGGATCTTCCGGCCTTATCGAACTCATCGATATCCGCAACGAGATGAGTGTGATCGTGCGTTTCTCCCGGTTCGCCATCGATAACTCGCCGGTCAGGTACTCATGAAAACGAGCGGGAGCGAGCGCATCTGTCAGTGAATCAGAAACTCCATCACTTGAGAATTCGATCTCAGCCTTCGCCCCGTTCTTCACTCTGGCCCCGCGATTCCTCTCTTGCGCCCTTGCTGCCTACCACTCTGGCCCAATGGCACTTCTGACTCCGCACTCAAATTACTCTCGCATCTGGTGAGAGAAAAGCCCTTTGAGCCAGCCCGCCAATGGGTGGGCCTAGAATTACGGCATGGCTGAAAATTCTGATCGCATCTATCGTCGGGCTCGAGCACTTGCTACCCCGCTGCTTCGGATTGAAGCTGCGATCTTGATCGCGCTCGCCTTCTACCTTGCGAGTGCCGCAACCTTTAAGAAGGTAACCCATCCAGGAGCGCTCGGTGGCGAGATCGCCTTCGCCATCTTCGGGGCAGCTGGTCTCTTCCTCTGTTCGATCTCCTACTCCCGCGGAACCTCCTGGGGACGATCCCCTGCCGTTCTGGCGAACCTGATCGCCCTTGGGGTCTCCTACTTTATGTTTGGTAGCCACCTCTATATCAGCGCCATCCCACTCCTTCTCCTCGCCTCAGCAACTCTCTTCGCCACCCTCCTTGGGTATCGCCCGGCCATCGAGAGATAGGGCTCAAGTCGCGCAGGTCACACCACTTCTGAGGATATTCCCACCTTCCGCTTTCGGAGCGCCCTCCTTTTTTGATTAGACTTCGCTTGAAATACTTGAAAAACGAAGAATTGCTCGAAAAAGTTCACCAGCAACTCTCAAAGAATCGGAGCGCCAGTGTCGGCATCAGGGTCACATACTCCTGAGAACCATTTCGGTGGATCATTTGGTCCCAATGA
>CAJBLC010000003.1 GCA_903953805.1 uncultured Actinomycetes bacterium
CGATCTGGGATTTGTGCATCTGCAGGAGGTTGGGTGCTGGGAATTCTGCTCACAGATCTAGGGTACTCGAGTTGAAAGAGCGGTAAGTTCTTCTTATGGATGAGTCGACCTTCAGTTCCAGAGATAGCTGGCCGATCTGGCTCTGGCTCTTCCTCCTCTTTCTGGCCGGTTCGCTCGCAATCGCTGTGGAGGCGGCGCTTGGAAATCGTCTCGCTTGGATAACCCTTTTGATCCAGTTTCTTCTTCTTCTCTGGGCAGCACTGAAGACGCCGCTCGAAATTGCAATCGATGAGCTCCACGTAAAAGTAGGTAGTGCAACAATTTTGAGAGAGTTCATCGGTGAGGCCACGCCTCTCACATCTCATGAGATGGCACTCCTTCGTGGACGAGATGTCGATACTCGCTGTTGGATGGCCCTGCGCTTCTGGGTATCGACTGGCATAAAAATTGAGATTAACGATCCAAAGGACCCGACTCCTTATTGGTTGGTGAGTGCAAAAAAGGCGACTGCGTTAGCAGCCGCCTTAAATGGCAAGAATTAATAGAGAGAAGTTACGCGCAATCCTTACAGACTGCCTTTGCGCCTTCACCCTTTGCAAGTTGTGAAACGTGGTGAACTAAGAAACAACGCGAGCAAGTGAATTCATTCTCCTGCTTGGGAACAACACGAACCGTTAGTTCTTCGCCAGAGAGATCAGCGCCTGGAAGTTCAAGACTCTCAGCGGCTTCTTCTTCATCAATATCTACCTGACCTGATTGAGCATCAGCTCTTCGGGCCTTAAGTTCTTCGAGCGACTCTTCGTGGAGCTCTTCATCAGTCTTTCTCGGGGTGTCGTAATCGGTAGCCATCGCACCTCCTCCTACATCTTCACATTCAACGTTCTAGCCAGCTGGCCAAAGGTGGCCAAGTGGCCAAACTCCCGTACAGGGCGGATAGTGTCTTATAACTGCGCCTTATGCCAATGAACGCTCGGCGTGTTGGAAATATTCCCTAGATTTCCGCTCGGCGAGGTGCGTTAGCGAGAGAGACGTAGAGCCTCAATGCCTCGAGCAGCAAGACGCTCGAAGTGAACTTCGCGCTTATCGTTAAAGGTAGCGACATCGACCTGAGCTTTTTCGAGGAATGCGGCAAGTTCATCACGAGCTGCAGCGCCATCACCAGTAAGCGTGGTTAATTCAAAGACACCCCATGCTCGGAGTACTGGCATAACAACATCCTCAAGATGGAGCTGAAGGTCGTAGATACCAGCAAGGGCAATCTGAACAGATTTTCGTCCCCAGCCAGGCATTCCTGCGCCAGGCATTTGGAAGTTCAGGAGTACATCAGTGATCGCGCGCATCGCATGATTTGGTTCAAGTTTAATCGCCTCGGCGAGTAGGTTGCGATAGAAGAGCATGTGGAGATTCTCATCAAGTGCAACGCGAGCCAACATACCTTCGCAAATCTCGTCATCCGAGATTCGACCAGTATTTCGGTGAGAGATTCGAGTGGCAAGTTCTTGGAATGTTACGTAAGCAACAGTGTGTAACATATCGTTTGGAAATGGCGTCTGATAACCGACCTGCATGTGAGCCATACGAAGATCTTCAAGTTCAATTGGATCAACACCACGAGTAGCCATGAGGTAGTCGCGGAGAACAATTCCGTGGCGAGCTTCTTCTGCTGTCCAACGATTAATCCAGGTATTCCACGCACCATCTCGAGACATCGCATTGGCGATCTCAGTGTGGTACGAAGGAAGATTATCTTCTGTCATTAAATTAAGGATGAGTGAATCTTGGGCAACCGTTGTTAGCCGAGAATCTTTCGCTTCCCAGGCATCGCCATTGAGCGGTCCGGCATATGTTCGACCTTCAGACCATGGGACATACTCGTGCGGGTACCAGTTCTTTGTGGTCTTGATATGTCGTTCGAGTTCGATCGCTACCGCTGGCTCCAGATCACGGATCAAGCGGGATTGAATCTCTGGATCTAACTCTTTCATGGGAGGAAGGTACCGTTAAATAGGTGGTTACTAGCGAGTTACTCGCTCAATTTCTTTGTGCGAGCCTTCGATTGCTCCATACGCCAGCGAGCGATCTCGCCATGGTTGCCTGATAAGAGAACCGATGGCACTTCTAACTCTCGCCACATGGCTGGCTTTGTATAGCTTGGGTACTCCACGAGTTGTTCAGCGCTTTCATCAGAGAGTGAATGTGACTCTTCTTCTAATGAGGCCGGGTTACCGATGACTCCAGGAATCAAACGAATGATCGCCTCGAGAATAACCAGGGCAGCTACCTCTCCACCATTGAGGACGTAATCGCCAATGGAGATCTCTCGCACTGTGAAATTGCGCTTTGAACGGAAATGCTCCGTCACGCGGTAATCGATTCCCTCGTATCTCCCGCAGGCAAAGATCAGGTGCTCCTTCGTTGCAAGTTCGTAAGCCATCGCTTGATCAAATTTCTTACCTGCCGGCGTCAGAACAATCAGTTCGTAGTTTCCCTCAGGATCATCACTCAATGAATCGATCGCTTGCGCCCATGGCTCTGGAGACATCACCATTCCCGCTCCGCCGCCATATGGTGTGTCATCGACCGATTTGTGCAGTCCCTCAGCAAAATCTCGCAGATCAGTCACGTTGATCTCAATCAATGACTTCTCTTGCGCCTTGCCAACCAAGGAGAGTGAAAGCGGTTGCATATATTCAGGGAAGATGGAGATAACATCGAAGCGAGGACTATTCATCTCGGCTCCCTGCAACTTCAGCTTCATCTGCGTTGAGCAATCCAGGAGGTGGAATGATCGTCACTATTCCAGTCTCTAGGTCGATCTCGGGAACAATTTCGTAGACAAATGGGATTAATACCTCACCATTATCAGTCTCGACGGCTAGCAAATCTTGGCCAGGTAAGTTCAAAACATCAGTAAGTGTGCCGACATGGATACCCTCATCGGTTTCGACTTTTAGACCAATAAGTTGTTGAACATGGAATTCATCCTCGTGGAGATTCTCTTGCGACATATCGACCTCTGCCTTGAGCAAGGTATCGCGTAACTTCTCAATCTCGTTGCGATTATTTGCTTCAGCAAATTTAAGTAGCAATATGCCATTGTGGTCACGGGCTGCGGTGATCGTCAGTGGACCCGCGCTCTCCGGGTCTGTAAATAGTTTCGCACCGATGTAGAACCGTTCATCCGGTACATCGGTGCGAACTTCAATAGTTGCTTCGCCTAGCACCCCGTGTGCGCGACCTATTCGGCCAACGACTAGGAGCATTATTAACGTGCCTCGTCAGCCTCGATAAGGTCGACGCGGACAGAACGACCAGCAATTGCGCTAATAACGGTACGAAGCGCACGCGCAGTACGACCGTTACGACCAATTACCTTGCCAATATCTTCAGGGTGGACGCGAACCTCAAGTGTTGTACCGCGACGATGAGTCTTCTCGGTAATAACAACTTCTTCAGGATTATCGACGATCCCCTTAACGAGATGCTCGAGAGCTTCGTCGATCATTATTCGGCTGGTGTCTCTTCAACTGGTGCTTCAACTACTGCCTCACCAGGAGCTTCTGCAACTTCTTCAGCAGGTGTCTCAACTACTGCCTCAGCAGGAGCTTCAACAGCGGCTTCAACAGGTGCGCTCTTTGCAGCCAACTTATCTGCAGCCTTCTTCTTCGCAGTAGTTGCGCCATCTGCTGGCTCAGCCATTGCTTCCTTTACTGCTGCTTCATATGCAATGCGCTTGTGTGGCTTCTCAGCGGCAACGCGAAGAGTTCCTTCTTGTCCAGGAAGACCCTTGTGCTTCTGCCAATCGCCGGTGACCTTAAGAATTGCCTCTACTGCTTCAGTTGGCTGAGCGCCAACTCCGAGCCAGTACTGTGCGCGAGCTGAATCCACCTGAATGAATGAAGGCTCTTGACCAGGTGTGTAACGGCCAATCTCTTCAATCGCACGTGAATTACGAGCGGCACGAGCATCTGCAACAACAATTCGGTAATGGGGGGTGCGAATCTTTCCGAGACGCATCAACTTAATTTTTACAGCCACGTAGGTGGTACTCCTTGAATGATTCGGATCGATCTCTTATCTCTCAGTGGGAGCGAGAGCATGGAGAAGATCCATAATGGATTTCGGTTGCGATAGGGGTAGAGGGCCCTCCCGCAGGGGGCCAATCTTGCCATCTTGGGTATCGATACCCAAATTGAGATCTCGGATTTAGCCCTGCTCGGCGGCACGCTTCGCTGGATTGCCCGATTTCGACTTCTTCTTCGGCGGATTCTGCCCTGTTCGAGGAGCTGGGAGACCCATCCCTGCTGGCATCCCACCCATTCCGGCCATGCCACCTAATCCTGGGATATTTGGCATCCCCTTACCGCTGCGCATCTGCTTCATCATCTTCTGAGCAGCGGCAAATCGATCGACGAGATTATTGACCTCTGAAACTTGGCGCCCACTCCCCTTGGCGATTCGCGCGCGACGAGATCCATTCAAGACCTTTGGATCATTGCGCTCGGCCGGGGTCATTGATTGCACAATTGCTTGTGTCCGGATTAATTCATTATCGTCAAAGTTCTCGATCTGCTTCTTGATCGCACCTGCACCGGGAAGCATTCCAAGCATCTTCGACATCGAACCCATATTTTTCATCGCCTCTAACTGAGCGAGAAAATCGGTCAATGTGAACTCTTCACCCTTTGCAAACTTCTCTTCCAACCGTGACGTTGTCGTCGAATCCATCGCTCGCTTTGCCTGCTCGGCCAAGGTTTGAATATCACCCATGCCCAAAATTCGAGAGGCCATACGGTCGGGATAGAAGATATCGAAATCTTCAACCTTCTCACCATTTGATGCAAAGAGAATGGGTTTTCCAGTCTTTGCCAAGATCGAGAGGGCTGCGCCACCACGAGCATCGCCATCAAGCTTTGTGAGGACTACGCCATCAAAGCCAACTCCCTCTTGAAATGCTTGTGCAGTTCGCACCGCATCTTGACCGACCATCGCATCCACAACAAAGAGGACTTCATCTGGATTGACCGCCTCGCGGATCTTTACCGCCTGTTGCATCAACTCTTGATCGACACCCAACCGACCAGCGGTATCAACAATGACAATATTGTGGAGTTTATCTTCGGCGAATTTCACGCCGGCTCTCGCAACGGCTACGGGATCACCAACACCATTTCCAGGCTCGGGTGCAAAGACCGGAACCTTGATGGATTCACCAACCGTTTGAAGTTGGGTCACTGCATTTGGTCGTTGTAAATCTGAAGCAACGAGGAGTGGAGTATTTCCAGCCTTCTTTAAGTGCAGAGCAAGTTTTCCAGCAAGAGATGTCTTTCCGGCACCTTGCAGACCGGTGAGCATGATGACCGTCGGTGGCTTCTTCGCCATTGTGATGCGACGGGTATTCCCGCCGAGGATCGCTGTGAGTTCTTCATTAACAATGGTGAAGATTGCTTGAGAGGGGTTAATCCCCTTATTGACTTCTTCGAGCTTCTCTAATGAGCGGGTGGTTATCGCTGCTACAAAGGATTGTGCGACATCAAGAGCAACATCTGAATCAAGGAGGGCAGTCCGAATCTCATTAGCGATCTCTTCAATATCGCCACTCTTAAGTCGACCCTTAGCGCGCAGAGATGAGAATGCACTTGAGAATTTAGAGGTCAGATTGTCGAACACAGGGCGAGCCTACCGCCTTCCGATTACCCGCTAGCGCGTGAGCATCTGCCGTTCGATTTGGGAGGCCAGTGTCTTCGCCCGCTCTTCGCTCAAGGCGCCACCGTTCACATCCGTTACATACAGGGTGTCGAAGGCCTCAGCCCCTAGAGTCGCAACAATCGCGGCGCGGATATCGACACCAAATCGCGAGATTGATTTCGTCGTGTCGTAGAGGACTCCTGGTCGGTCATGCATTCGGACTTCTACAATCGTTGCATCCGTTGCCATGTCATTAGTAGCAGTGACAACCGGAGGCGGCACGGGAATTCCTGGGAACTTCCGATAATTGCGGACTCGCTCCTCAATCTTTGCACTGATATCAATCTCGCCATCAAGTGCCCGTTGCAGCATCTCTGCTATCTGTTCAGATTGCGGAATAGGTGCGTGGACATCAAGAGCCACGAGCCAGGTCATTACTGCGACATCATCGATAGTTCTCGTTCGCGCTGAACGTAGATCCATACGAGAGATAGAGAGAACTCCTGCGACAATAGAGAGCAGACCTACGCGATCCGGGGAGACGATTTCAATCTCATATCCCTCTTCGCGAGTTCGCACTTCAACAGATAATTCTCTACTTCTATGTTTGCGCAATTGTGCTTCAGTAAGTTCCAGCGTTGGAGCGGGTGTCACTCCTTGCATAGCGTCGGCACATTTGTTCACAAGATCTTGGACAAGACGTGCCTTCCATTCGGTCCATGCAGTTCTTCCTGTTGCCTCACCATCGGCGATGCTTAATGCATGAAGTAATTGCAGCGAGTCAAGGTCGGGAATCAAGGCCAAAACGGAGGCTATTGTCTGCGGATCATCAAGATCTCTACGAGTAGCGATCGAAGGAAGAAGCAGATGCTGCTTCACCATGAGGGCAAGTGTCGCGGTATCTGAGGATGAAAACCCAAGGCGTTGGGCGAGCGGAATAATAAGTTCTGCCCCAAAATCGGAGTGATCCTTTCCGAGATACCCCTTACCAATATCGTGGAAGAGTGCGCCAACGAGTAAGAGATCTGGTCTGCGCACCTGACGAGTGAGGGCTGCCGCCTTTACCGCCGTCTCCAGCATATGGCGATCAACTGTATGGTGATGGAGAACGTTCCGCTGCGGCAAGAAGCGAACATGCTCCCACTCCGGAATCCAACGTCCAATGATTCCCTCTTGATCGAGCGCCTCAAATACTCGAATCATCTGATTTCCCGAACCAATTAAGGCGACTAAGTCTTCACGCGATTGGCGCGGCCACGGGGTTGGGAGATCTACAAAATTCTCTGCGAGCGCGATACAGGCCTCAATCGAGAGTGGGAGGCCTCGTTGTGCCGAGATCGCTGCGGCTCGTAATCCAATTGTGGGATCAGCAGAGATATCGAAATCTGGATCGATGACAATTTCATCTGCAATCGCTTGCAAGCCTCTACCAACTGCATGTGGCTTTGGTCGTCGCCACCACTTATGAGATTCGGCGTGGTCAATGCGATGCCAGGTGAGATCCATGACGTAATCCACTGCTCGCGCTGCCTTTGCTACCTCAAACATCAGTACATCTGCATCGGCATACCCAAGATCAGCCGCAACTGCATCTTGTTCAGTGAGTAAGAGTTGATCGCGGTTGCGCTTGGAAACTTCATGTAGCGAATCACGAACGCTTAACAAGAGAGCTTCAGCAGCCGCTACCCGTTCAAAGGCAACATCAACAGATTGGCTACGCGAGATCGAACGCAAAGTATTGATATCGCGGAGTCCACCTCGTGACTCTTTGAGATCAGGTTCTAAGAGATAAGCCAGCTCCCCCGAGACCTTCGCACGTTCATCAATCGATTGACGCATGAGATCGTGGTACTTCGAAAAATTCCTTATCCAATTCTCGGATGCATCACGCGCAACACCCTCAACTAAAAGCTCTTCACCGCAGAGATAACGCAGATCAAGGAGACCTAGCTGAACGCGAAGGTCATTCTTGGCATTTTCAAGGGTTTCAAATCGAGTTCTTACCGAATGATCAACAGAGCGCGACTGATTCCACAGTGGATAGAGAATCGCATTAACAAATTCGGAGAGCTTTGATTCGCTTTGATTTCCATCATGGAGAATGAGGAGATCGATATCTGATCCTGGTGAGAGTTCGCCTCGGCCATATCCACCAACTGCGCCAAGTGCGACCGATTCCGACGGCATTTGAGAAGCACGAAGAGCGTCGAGGAAGAGAGAAGTAATCTCTCTATCGATCTGATCAGATCGCTCTCGACGCTCTCGTGTACCCACGAGGGGTAGCCTACTTAGTTGGTTAGCTATTTAACCTAGATGGCATCGCTTCCACGTTCGCCGGTGCGAACACGTACGACATCATCGACCGGAGTCGACCAGACCTTGCCATCGCCAATCGCGCCAGTTGATGCCGCTTTGACGATCGCGCTGATCACAGTCTCTGCCTCATTTGAATCGACGAGTACTTCAAGGCGAACCTTGGGTACGAGATCGACAGTGTATTCAGCACCACGATAGACCTCGGTATGGCCGCGCTGGCGTCCAAAACCGCTCGCCTCAGAGACCGTCATTCCGGTGATACCTACTGCGTGGAGCGCATTCTTCACATCATCCAACTTGAATGGCTTGATGATTGCTGTAATGAGTTTCATGGATACCGCTCCTTACTTAGTCTGGGTGAAGTTAGAGAGGAAACGGGAACCGTCGGAATATGACGAGTTCTCGTATGCAGTCTCAGCGTGCTGAGAGAGATCGAGACCAGACTGTTCAGCTTCTTCGCTCACGCGAAGGCCGATTGTCTTATCGAGGATCTGAGCCAAGATATAGGTGACGATGAA
>CAJBLC010000004.1 GCA_903953805.1 uncultured Actinomycetes bacterium
GAGACTGTCGAGCGCACCGGTGCCACTGTCGCAGGTCCAGTACCGCTGCCTACAGAGAAGAACACCTTCTGTGTAATCCGCTCTCCTCACAAGTACAAGGACAGCCGCGAACATTTCGAGATGCGCACACATAAGCGCCTCATCGACATCATCGATCCAACTCCTAAGACAGTTGACTCATTGATGCGCCTCGATCTCCCTGCCGGCGTTGACATTGAGATCAAGCTCTAAGGCGAATGGGAAAGGTCGAATAGGAAAAATTATGTCTACTACTCAATCACAGGGCGCTGCTATCAAGGGTCTCCTTGGCAAGAAGCTCGGCATGACTCAGGTCTTCGATGCGAACAACAAGATTGTTCCAGTAACAGTTATCGAAGCTGGTCCATGCATCGTCACTGATATTCGCACCCAAGAGCGCGATGGCTATACAGCTATCCAGCTTGCCTTTGGTGCAGTTGATCCACGTAAGGTCACAAAGCCAGTTGCTGGCCACTTCGAGAAGGCTGGAGTTACACCTCGCCTTGAAGTTGCAGAACTTCGCATTGCAGATACTTCTTCATACACAGTTGGTCAGGAACTTCGTGCAGATGTCTTTGCACCAGGTGAGATCGTCGATGCAACCGGTACCTCACGCGGTAAAGGTTCTGCTGGTGTTATGAAGCGCCACGGCTTCTCAGGTATTGGTGCATCTCACGGTGTAGACCGTAAGCACCGTATGTCAGGTTCTATCGGTAACCGCACAACACCAGGCCGCGTCTTCAAGGGTAAGCGCATGATGGGTCGCATGGGTGTTGAGCGCGTAACAACACAGAACCTCACAGTTCACTCTGTTGATGCAGCAAAGTCATTGATCTTGATCAAGGGCGCTGTTCCAGGTGCAACTAACTCAATCGTTTTCATTCGCTCTGCTGCTAAGAAGGCAGTCTCTGAGCACGCTACTAAGGCAGGTGCATAAACCATGGCTCTAACAGTCGACATTAAGAGCGCAGAAGGTAAGAAGGTTGGATCTATCGATCTTCCTTCAGAGATCTTCGACGTTCAAGCTAATGTCCCACTTATTCACCAGGTAGTTGTTGCACAGCTCGCTGCTGCACGTGCCGGTACTGCAAAGGCAAAGACCCGCGCAGAAGTAAGTGGTACAGGTAAGAAGCCTTTCAAGCAGAAGGGAACAGGTCGTGCTCGTCAGGGTTCTGTCCGTGCTCCACTTCAGCGTCACGGTGGTGTCTCACATGGACCAGTTCCACGTAAGTATGACCAGCGCACACCAAAGAAGATGATCGCTGCAGCTCTTAAGGGTTGCCTCTCAGATCGTCAGCGCGAAGATCGTATTCACGTCGTTGATTCAATCACTTCGACTCCTTCAACTCAGGCTGCGATCGCTGCAGTGCGTCAGTTCTCTGATCGTAAGAACGTGCTCGTTGTTCTTTCACGCTCTGAGGATCTCGCATGGCGCGCACTTCGCAACGCTGAGAACACACACTTAATCGTCAACGATCAGCTCAATGCTTACGACATCCTCGTCTCAGATGATGTTGTCTTCTCAGAGAGCGCGATCCGCGAATTCCTAGCCGGCCCAGCGAAGGCAGCATCTGCTGTTGCTCGCGAGAGTGAAGTAGAGGTTTCAGCATAATGAGAGACCATCGCGACGTTCTTCTAAGCCCAGTTGTCTCAGAGAAGTCATATTCACTTCTCGACGAGAACAAGTACACATTCATCGTTGCTCCAGATGCTAACAAGACCGAGATCAAGATCGCGGTTGAGAAGGTCTTTGGTGTGAAGGTGCTCAGCGTTAATACCCATAACCGCGAAGGTAAGCGCAAGCGCGCCAAGGTCGGTTTTGGAAAGCGCAATGACACAAAGCGTGCGATCGTGCACGTTGCTGCTGGTGACCGTATCGACATCTTCGGAGGACCTGTTTCCTAAGGGAATCAGGACTAGAAGAAGAAAAGGGATAATAAAAAATGGCATTACGTAAACTCAAGCCAACGACACCTGGTCAACGCGGTGCGAGCGTTCCTGATTTCGAAGAGATCACACGCACAACTCA
>CAJBLC010000005.1 GCA_903953805.1 uncultured Actinomycetes bacterium
CCATCTGACATCGCCGTAACAGAGAGTGAAGAGGTATTGGTTGCGAGAATGCACTCTGGCGAGACGATCTGCTCGAGCTCCTTGAAGAGAGTCTGCTTGAGTGAGAGTTCTTCAAAGATCGCCTCGATAATGAAATCGCAGCCGACATATGCACTCTTATCTACTGAACCCGTGACGAGGGAGGAAAGTCTGGTCGCCATCTCGGGGGAGATTCGCTTCTTCTCAACGAGCTTGGCAATCTCACCATTAATGTAAGCAAGCCCCTTATCAACTCGAGCTTGATCAAGATCTGAGATTACGACCGGCACTTTGAGATTGCGCAAAATAGTGAGCGCTAACTGTGATGCCATGAGACCAGCACCCACAACACCAACCTTGGCCACTTTGCGGGCGAGGGCAGGCTTTGGTGCGCCTTCTACCTTCTTGCGCTTCTTTTGAATCAGGTTAAAGGCGTAGAGAGATGCACGGAGTGGATCGCCCATTACAAGATCAGTGAGAGCAATATCTTCCGCATCGAAACCTTGAGCTCTGGTAGAAGTTCGCGCGGCAGCAATCAGTTCAAGAGCCTTGATCGGCGACGCAATCTGCGCGCCAGGATACTTCTTTGCGATTGCAGCTTTACCGGTGGCAATTGCACGATCCCAAGCTTCGAGATCAGAGGTGTGGTCGACTCGATCAATTTTCTTCGCGCCACTCAAGATCTGTGCAGCGAATCCGACGGATTTCTCAAGAAAGTCAGCGGGCTCATACAAGGCATCAACTACACCAAGGGCAAGTGCTTCCTTCGCTTTGAGCATCGTATTGTTGTTCAGCGCATTAACCATGATGATCTGAACAGCCTTCTCCGGGCCGATCAGTTGCGGAAGGATCGTGGCCCCGCCCCAACCGGGAACTAAACCGAGAAATACTTCAGGGAGAGCGGTGAAAGCGGTTGATGAAATCGTCCGGTAATCGCAATGGAGACCAATTTCTAATCCGCCGCCCAGCGCTAAGCCATTGATAAAGGCAAAAGTTGGCTTCTTGCCCTCATTCATACGTCGAAGGACATCATGTCCAAGTTTTCCGATAGCAAGTGCTTGGCCACGATCAGAGAGGAATGAGAGTGCGGAGAGATCTGCACCTGCTGCAAAGATAAATGGCTTACCAATGATGGCAATTCCTGCGGCAGATGAGTTCTCGGCCTCAGTAATGCGTTCATTAAATTCAACAAGCGTCTTTGGTCCTAGGGTATTTGGACGGTTATGGTCCATCCCATTATCAAGAGTGATGAGAGCTAAGGTGCCTTCGAATCCAAAGGGACGAAGATCAACCTCTCGTAAAAATGAGTGAGTGATGACCTCTTCAGGTGCGCCATCTGGAAGGGCGATCGTTGTATCAATAGCCATTATGCAACCTTTCCAGTGAAGTGTGGGTTCTCCCAGATCACTGTTCCGCCCATTCCCAGCCCGATACACATCGTTGTGATGCCATAACGAACTTCTGGATGGAGTTCAAATCCGCGAGCTAGGTTGAGCATTAAGCGGATACCCGATGATGCGAGGGGATGGCCAACAGCGATAGCGCCACCATGAATATTGACTCGTGGATCGTCATCAGCGATACCGAAGTGATCAAGGAAGGAGAGCACTTGAATCGCAAAGGCTTCATTGACTTCGAAGAGGCCGATATCGTTAATCGACAAGCCCGCTTTAGCGAGCGCCTTAATCGTCGATGGAACTGGACCGTAACCCATGATCTCGGGTTCAACTCCAGCAAAGGCAAAACTCACCAGGCGAGCTTTAACAGGTAGCCCTAACTCTCTCGCCTTCGCTTCGCTGGCGAGAATCGCTGCCGTTGCACCATCGTTAAGTCCCGCAGCATTTCCGGGAGTAACTCGACCACCTGCTCGGAATGGTGTCTTCAAGCCGGCGAGCGCCTCCATCGTTGTTGATGGTCGTGGCGGTTCATCAACTGTCGCAACACCATAACCAAGTTCTGGATTGCGAATCGCAACTGGAATGAGATCGCGCTGAATCTCTCCCGCTTCATATGCGCGGGCGGTCTTCATCTGAGAAGCGAGCGCATAACGATCTGCGCGTTCCTTCGTTAGATGAGGAAATTTATCGTGGAGTCGCTCTGCAGTATTTCCCATAGCGAGCGCATCACTTTCAACGAGTCGCTCTGCTAAATAGCGTGGATTGGGATCCATTAATTCACCCATCGGATGATTGCCCATATGTTCAACGCCACCAGCGATCGCCAGATCATATTGACCCATGGCGATTGCACCAGAGAGTGTGGTTACTGCAGTCATCGCGCCTGCACACCAGCGATCGATGGAGTAGCCCGGAACGGTATTCGGAATTCCCGCTAAGAGTGAGGCGCTTCGTCCAATATTCATACCTTGGTCACCGGTCTGCGTTGCAGCTGCGATCGCAACTTCATCAATGGCAGAGAGCGGTAGCGATGGGTTGCGCTCGAGCAGGCCGCGCATCACGCGAACGATGATGTCATCTGCCCGGGTGCCGTGATAGAGGCTGCCAGCTTTACCAAAGGGGGATCGGACTGCATCAACAAGAACGACGTTATTCATGGAGACGAGGTTACTCGTCAGTAGGTTATTTGGGAACTACTTGGCAGCTGCGAGCGGAGCTGGAGCTGCGACGACCTTCGCCGGGCGGCGATAGATGCTGATCGTAACGAGGAGGTAGATCGCCCAGACTGCGAGCGAGAGCCAGGTAGTGCTAGGGGCGATTCCAATGCTGCCATCGATGATGGTCCAGATGACTCCGCTGCCATTCTTAGCGCTCCAGGCAAGAGCGTTAGCGCCAGGAAGGTTGCCCCGGTTCTGGAACTCAGTAATTCCATGGGAGAGGACTCCACCCGCGACGACTATCAGGCCGTAGCCGGTGGTTGTAAAGAATTTTCCGAGATTAATCTTCACCGTCTTGCGGTAGAGGAGAACGCCGAGGGTGATCGCTGACGCTAATCCCAGAATCAGCCCGAGTGATGGAGCGGTATTGGAGCGAACAGTGCGGAAATTGGCATAGATAAAGAGTGCAGTCTCAAGGCCTTCACGGGCCACGGCAAAGAATGCGGTAGAGATAAGAGCGAGTGATCCAAGGGCTAGAGCGCCATCAACGCGGCCCTGGAGTTCTTTTCCAAGTCCACGGGCAGTACGGCGCATCCAGAAGACCATGGCAGTCACAAAGGCGACAGAGAGGAGCGAAGTAGTGCCTGCGAAGAGCTCCTCACCTCTGGTTGATAGGTGGCGGGAGGTAAAGGAGAGGGCGGCACCGAGGCCCAAGCTGAGCGCTACTGCAAGGGCAACGCCAACCCAGATGAAGCGGGCTAGTGAAGCCTTTCCAGTCCGTACGAGGTAAGCGAGCAGGATCGAGATGATCAACGAGGCTTCAAGGCCCTCGCGCAAGGCGATCAATAGGGTGCTCAACACCCCATAAGCCTAAGGCGAAGGTATCGAATTACGCAACTTGAATGTTGCGTAATTACTCCTCGGACGAAGAGCCTGGGCCAGCCTCAGCACTCTCTGGCGTAGGAGGGGGAGGCAATGGGACGGTCTCGTGAAGTGGCGTAACGAGATGAGAAGCGATGAGTTCAATCTGCCACGAACGCGCTCCGGCATCTCGCAATTTATCTGCGAGGTACTCAACTCCATCGTCCGGCTTCGGGTTGTGCCACATCGCCTGTCTCACCGCATCGGGAGAGATGAGGTTCTCAGCTGGCATTCCAAGTTCCTGCGCTCGCTCTACAACTGCAGCTCGCGCATGAGTCAATCGAGCATAACCTTGTGGATTTCGATCTCGCCACAATTTTTGTGGTGGCAATCCTGTTGCTGGAAGTCGCAACTCTGGAAGTTCATCCTTGGGAAGTTCGAGAGTTCGTCGATAGAGATCGAACCACTCTGCAACTGGTTGATCGTTGGCACGTGAGCGACGAGTGATAATTTTTTTGAAGAGATCGAAAGTTAATGGACGTTTTGTTGCAATCTCGACCAATGCATCATCATTGAAGATACGGCCTGGGGCAATATCGACTGAGTGCGCATAACGATCCCTCGCACTCCACAATTCACGAACAATGGCGAGCGTCATTCGATCTTTGATCTTATGCATCCCTGAAGTCTTTCGCCATGGATCGCGTTTACTTGGATGCGCAGGAGCGCTCAGTATTGCTGCAAAATCTTCACGAGCATATTCAAGATAGCCGCGAGCTTCGAGAAGTTTCTCTACCTCATCACGAAGATCGATGAGTACATCGACATCGAGGGCGGCGTAAGTAAGCCACTCATCTTTCAACGGTCGCAGCGACCAATCGACAGCGCTATGTTCTTTAGCGAGCTGAAGTTCAAGAAGTGATTCAGAGAGGGCGCCGAGGCCCACACGTTCGCAACCTGCGATCCGTCCTCCGAGTTCGGTATCAAAGAGTTGTGTGGGGTGTATACCCAGCTCCCGAAGACATGGCAGATCTTGGGTGCTCGCATGAATAACCCATTCGCACTCTTTAAAGGTCTGATCCATGAGCGACCAGGTTGCTGAGTTATTTGCCGCGATGGGATCAATCAAGTGGAGCCCGCCATTGCGCCTGAAAATTTGAATCAGATAAGCACGTTGGCTATAGCGAAATCCAGATGCACGTTCTGCATCGACAGCTATTGGACCTTCACCTTGTGCAAGCTCTTCAATCGCTAAGCGAAGAGCGATGTCATCCTCAATGAGCGAGGGCATACCGTTTCGAGGAGTGAGTAAAGGTTCGGCCATAGTATGAAGAATCTACTTGCTACGTGGAAGTTGAGTGATGCCCTCGGCGAGAGGTTCTAAGCCCGAGACTCGCTCAAGGAGGGTGATCCACGCCTTCACATGCGATGTCAGAGAGTTCCCATCGATCGGCGTCCATGATGCTCGGACTTCAACTTCAGAATCTTCTTCACGACCATCGAGTTCACCATAGGAGGAGCTGGCGACTCGAGTGACGGTGCCACTTGGATGTGCATACTCCGCCGAATGTGAGGCGAGCGCTTCTAAGAGCCAAGCCCAACTCACATCACAGAGTGAAGGATCATTTGCCAACTCTTCCTCGATCGCCGCTCGAGCGAAGGTGACGCAGCGAAATTCTCCCGACCAACCTTCTTGACCAGCAGGATCATGAAGGAGAACAAATCTGCCAGTTCCCACATCGATATCGACATCTGCGGTGAGAGCGAGGGCATGTGGTGCGAGTTTTTGAGGTGCGGGCACTTCTTCGACAACGACCTCATTGCGAACGGTAATTGCCCGAATCTCGGCGACGATTGCCTCCCAGGACTTCACTGTTGCTGGATTCACTGTAGGCACTGCGCAAGGATAATTTCTAGACGACTACTTCACGGGGAGGCGCGCATAGTGCAGGAAGAGTTCCTCATTATCTGCGGAAGTCTCCTCACTTATAAGTACTAGCCCCATCTCGTGCAGATCGCAGTGAAAATAAGGGCCATCTCCTGAGATCGTGGTTTGAGTCAGATAGAGGTCATCGACCAGATTTAATCTCAGTGCTTCAGTAAGGAGATGTGCGCCAGCTTCTATGAGGACTTTCTCGTACTTCCCGCGCAGATCCAACAAGGTATCTGCAAGGCTTTTCCGAGAGAGGGTCGCCTTGGGATTCTCCGCCGCTGACCCGGGAATTTTTTCCGAGTGAGAGATGACAATAAGTGGGAGGGGCGTCTTTCCATATGGTTCGGAGCGAGACGTTGCTCCGCCAATCAGGATGCAATCCGCGCTATCGCGGAGGAGATGAAAGCGCTCTCGGTCGGCTCCGCTACTCAGTGGCGAAGAGCGACCATCTCGAGTTGTGGCTCCATCTTTACCCACAACGATGTTCGCCACTATTTGCATAGGAGAACGATAGCCTTCTGAAGTGAGCCAACGCCCTGTCCTTCTCGTGACAAATGATTTAGGGCCACGTGCCGGTGGAATTGAGAGCTTTATCTTGGGTCTATTGGGTGAGCTTGATGGATCACAGATCGCCATCTTCACCTCATCTCAAGATGGGGATCGCGCATTCGATCAGGAGCTCAATGAAAAATATGGAGTGATCGTTCATCGCGATCGAGCCAAGGTTCTCTTGCCAACTCCTCGCGTCAATCGAGCAGTCAAGAAGGTGATGAACTCTTACTCATCCGAGATTATTTGGTACGGAGCTGCTGCGCCTTTGGGTTGGATGTCGGGATACTTAAAACGAGCAGGTGCGAAGCGTCAGGTTGCACTCACTCATGGCCATGAAGTCTGGTGGTCAAAACTCTGGCCATTCTCGTTAGTAATGAAAGCAATCTCACGCAATCTCGATGTTCTGACATATCTTGGCAATTTCACATTACAAGCGATGAAGCCAGTACTCCGCAAGGATCTGCAAACCGTGCGAATCGCACCAGGAATTGCCGTTGATCATTTCACTCCAGGTCCAAAACCCGCTGATCTAGTAAGTGCGCTCAAACTGGAGAATAAGAAAGTCATCGTTTCTGTTGGACGCCTGGTGCACCGTAAGGGTCAAGATAAGTTGATAGAGGCGATGCCGCTCATTTTGAAATCTGAACCTGAGGCGATTCTCCTCTTGGTTGGTGAAGGTCCATACAAAGAGCATCTCGCGAAACTTGTACACACTTTGAAGATTGAAGAATCCGTCCGCTTTGTTGGTCGCCTGCAATATCAGGATCTTCCGCGCTATCTGAGAGTCGGCGATATTTTTGCGATGCCATCACGTTCTCGCTTCTTTGGCTTAGAAGTTGAGGGTCTTGGAATCGTTTATCTCGAAGCGAGTTCTGCTGGTCTTCCCGTTCTTGGCGGAGCATCAGGCGGTGCGCCAGATGCAGTTCTACCGGGGGAGACTGGACTTGTCGTTGATGGAACTGATGTAACCGCGATTGCAGAGAGCGCACTTACTCTGCTTCACGATCCTGCCCTACGTGCCCGCATGGGCGAACGGGGTCGTTCATGGGCACTCGAGACGTGGAGTTGGCAGATATGGGGAGAGCGATTTAAAGCTGTTCTATTTGGAGAGTAAGCCGCGCTTGACTGCCTCAGAGAGCGCACTGGTTTTATTGTTCACTCCTAATTTTCGGTAGATAGCAGCCATATGGCTCTTCACCGTTGGTTCTGTCACGGAGAAGGAACGGGCGATCGCTGCAGCAGTTGCGCCACTCTGGAGCGCCAACAAGATCTCCCGTTCACGAGGCGAGAGCACAGATGTACTTTTACTCAACTCTTCTACTTTACCTTTGAGTTCCGCTAATTCCTCACGGATCTCGCGAAGTGCAGAACGAGTATAGGAATTGGTTGAATTCCGACCTATCGCTTCATCAACCTTCACAATAACTGCTGAGATATCAGCATTGATTGTCTTCTGATGGGTTCGAGAGAGTTGATCTGACATGCGTATTTCACATTACGTCTTAGAGGAAGAGCTCGTTAATTTCGCGCATAAATTGATTAGCAACGACGTGGCGCTTCACCGACATCTTTGCAGTCAATTGACCGTCTGCGATGGTGAAATCAATTGGAAGGATCGTAAATTTACGAATGGATTCGGCGCGACTTACCGCTTTATTGGCATCATCAATGGCAGTCTGAATAACGGCAATCAGCGCTGGATCTTTGGCGAGATCTGCAATGGAAGTGCCAGCCTTCTTATTTGCGGCAGACCAACCCTTGATTGCCTCGGCATCCAGGGTGACGAGTGCTGCGATAAATGGCTTATTGTCGCCGACAACCATGCACTGGCTCACGAGCGGATGCGCACGGACTCGGTCTTCAAGGACTGCGGGAGCAACATTCTTGCCACCTGCGGTAACGATTAACTCCTTCTTACGTCCGGTGATAGTGAGGAAGCCATCGGCATCAATCGCACCAAGGTCACCAGATCTAAAGAAGCCATCTGAAGTAAATACTTCGGCATTAGCCGCATCATTCTGCCAATATCCGCGCATAATGATTGGGCCGCGGATGAGAATCTCACCATCTTCAGCGATGCGAACTGTTGTGCTCGGCAATGGCTTACCGACAGAGCCGACTTTCTGAGCCTGAGTGAGATTGAGTGTTGCGCCGGCAGTTGTTTCAGTAAGTCCATAGCCTTCAAGAACGCGCACGCCAGCGCCGCGATAGAAGTGGCCGAGGCGGGCTCCTAGTGGTGCACCACCAGAGATGGCAGCTTCAACGGCACCGCCCATACCTGCTCGAATCTTGGAGTAGACCAAGCGATCGAAGAGTTGGTGTTTGAATCGCAATGAGGCACTGATCTTGCCGCTATCGAGACCTTCTGAATAACGAATCGCAGTCTCCGCCGCCGCTCTAAAGATCTTTCCCTTGCCAGCCGCTTCTGCTCGCGCTTCCGCACCGTTGTAAATCTTTTCAAAGATACGAGGAACTGCTAAGACGAATGTTGGCTTAAATGAGGCGAGATCTTGAGGAAGGCGATTGATATCACCGCAGTGTGCAAGGTGAAGACCAGCGGTGATTGCACCGATCTGAACCATACGTCCGAAGACGTGTGCAATCGGGAGGAAGAGAAGGGTCGAGCCATCGGGCTTCAGGAAGAGATCGGCTGCACCTTGAACAACATTTCCACATTCAGCGAGGAAGTTGCCGTGAGTGAGTTGGACGCCCTTTGGTTTGCCGGTCGTACCAGATGTGTAAATCAAGGTTGCAAGTGAATCTGGATTCAGCGAATTACGACGGTGGTTGATCTCATCATCGGTGACACCTGTTCCGCTCTGAATGAGAGTAGGGATGGCATCTTCAGTAATGGTCCAGATCAATCTGCAGGTAGTACCCATGACCGGCTTGACAACTTCAGCGAGTGCAGGAGTTTCAACAACGATAGCAACTGCACCAGAGTCTTCAAGAATCCATTGAACTTGTTCAGCGCTCGATGTTTCGTAGATCGGGACGACGATGGCGCCAGCAAACCAGATTGCGAAATCGAGAACAGTCCATTCGTATCGGGTCTTCGCCATAATCGCGACGCGATCGCCGATAGAGATACCAGATGCGATTAACCCTTTGGCGGTGGTGCGAACTTCTTCCTCAAATTCCCGGGCGCTTACCCCTTGCCATCCCTCGCCGAGTGGGCGGGAGAGCATGATGCGTTGCGGTTCAAACCAGGCTCGCTCTGCAACCAAATTGGTGAGGTTGCCAGCCGTTGCGGCCGGAACAATGGCGGGGGTTGAGAATTCATCCATGAGTAAACGGTAGTGGGAGCAATAGTCATACCGCTAGAGGCGCGAGATC
>CAJBLC010000006.1 GCA_903953805.1 uncultured Actinomycetes bacterium
AGCTCACTCGGCATTGTGGAGCATGCTCCATCTTGCTGCCAGCTCCAATGATCAGAGATAGGAAGGATTGGTCCATTAATTACTGTCGAGTTAGACATTATTGGAAACCAAGATTCCACTGAGGATGATGTAGATCAACGTTCCTAATGCGACAATTCCCAGTACTCGATAAGCGATCTTTCCAAATCTAGATACTTTCCAATCCTCTGCTCCATCTTTCCCAAAGAGCGCGAGTAGTTTCAGGATGAGCCCTGGAATGCTTAGCGCAATGAAACTAATTAGGACATATGTGCGAGCGTTGGGATAACGGGCCTGAACGCTCATTGCGAGAAAGTACCCAACAAGGGTCATGAAGAGCATTTCGATAATTCCAGTGGGCATCCATTTCTGAACCTTGGTCGACTTTGGATATCGATCTTCGAATACACCCATGAATAATGGGATGGCAAAGAGCCCAATTCCAATGAAGAGTTGTGCGGATACTCCGATGAACTTGCCTGCAATGAGACCAAAGATCGCGACTCTGAAGAGTGAACTGATTATCTGTTGGGAAATAGAGCGTTCTCGATACTCCGGTTCTAAGAGAATCAACCGTTGGGGAAATAGCCGGGCCGAGAAATCCTCCATTGCAAAGCGAAGAATGATCAAGCCCGCGGCAAATAGCGCGATTGCACGCGCATGATTAGCTATCGGCAGCTGTAATCCAGAGAGGCCAGGAAGCCCTAAGACAATCTGCTGAACAACCCAGCCTGTGAGGATGCTTGCCAGTAAATAATCTGTGGCTCGCTCCCACAGCGAGGTGAAGTCCCAAACAGCTCGACGATAGGGGCGAAATGCGCCGGCCAAAAGGGTTGGCGTGAAGGCCAGCATGGATACGCCAGCAACAGTGAGCACCGAACTCAGGCTAGTTAAGTGACCACCAATCAAGACCGAGAAAGTAAAAGCAACCGAAATCAATATGCCAGCAAGTGCATCAATGACACCGAAAGCCATCATCAATAGGACATAAGTAAGACTCGGAGGGAGTGCTTGTTGGTGCAGGCTCCTGCTTGCCAAAACTCCGAGGGCGATCGAGGATGGATAGATGATTAGGGAGAATGGCCCGATCAACGAGCGCTGATAATTCCCATCTGAGAGTATTCGAGTGGCAAGTGGTGAGAATCCTGAAATTGCTGCACCTGATCGGGTAACGAATCGATCCATCTTCTGATTGACGGGACGTTTCCAAATGCTTCCCTTATCGCCGCGACCTAACTGCGTGCCGGCAACAAGAACGCCTCCTCGTGAGAGCTGTGCCAAATATCCCTGCTGATTGCTCGTTGACTTGCCCGCTACATTCGATCTCATCATTCCAGCGCCCGCAACCGCCGTGAGAGCCGCAAAGGCAATAACTGCGGTATCGGTGGTGCGCTTGGGATGAGCAAGTGGATCGTATGGCGCTAGTGGTGTCACAGTCTGCAATGTTGAGTGCGATGCGAGATCGGTACAGATATTGTCCCAATGAATAATTCCCTTGAGGTCCTTACAAAAGAAGATCTCTTTTATCGTTGGTGCTTTTCCCATTCCTGCAACGTTGATTTCTAAGCTCTTATATCCAGTAGTTGTTTCCGCTGGAATGACGATATTGAGGCTCAGGGCTTCTGATTCAGTGATTGTTTGGTAGAGAGTCTGATCAGTAGTTTGCGAGGCTGACGCGAGCGTTGCAAAATTTAAGAAGAGGAATGATGCAATCAGTATTTTGCGGATCATGGCTTCACCGCTTTCAGAGTGATAGTTATTGATTGCCCAGGGATCAGGTTGTGAAGCACGATATTGAGGGAGTCCCCGTATGGAGCATCTGGGGCGATGGCGAAATCTTCATAGGTGGGCAATGACGATGCTGATGGTTGTGGCGTTGCGGTATGGCTTGGACGTGGCCGCTTCACTGAATGTGTTGGTGAAGGAGTTGGTGTTGGGGTAGTTGGTGAAACGGGAGGTGAATCCGCAGTCTGAGTTGGAGTTGGAGTTGGAGTTGGAGAAATACTTGGAAGGAGAGAGGGTGATGGCTCAGGAGTTGGCTCAATCGCCTTCGCTTCATTGAGAATCGATGTGGAGACTTCAGATATTCGACCGCACTCTGCGAGGAAATTTACGGAGACGACGTAAAGAGTTGTAGGGAGAATATTTGTGAGATATCCACTCCACTCGTCTGTGAAAGCCCCGTATTCCAGGGTGGATGGATAGAGAAATCTGTCGCCA
>CAJBLC010000007.1 GCA_903953805.1 uncultured Actinomycetes bacterium
CGGATAATTGTCTCGGTGCTCTCGGGTTCAGTGAAGCAGGCTGAGTTCTTGATTGTTTCAGCCATCTCGGAAAGCTGAGTCGTTGTCGCGACATATGCCAGAAGAACTCCGCCCGGCTCTAGAACTTCTTGTGCCATATCGACGCACTCCCACGGTGCCAACATATCGAGAACAATTCGATCGTACTTCTCTTGACGATTGACCTCATCTTGAAGTGATCCGACCGTAAGGGACCAATTGGCAGGCTTGCCCCGGAAGTAATCTGTGACATTCTTTGTTGCAATATCGGCGAACTCAACGCGTCGTTCAAAGGAATCAACTTTTCCATCGTTACCTACTGCGCGAAGCAGGGTGATAGTAAGTGCACCAGAGCCGACTCCTGCTTCAAGAACTCTTGACCCGGGTGCGATATCAGCAACACCAACAATCATTGCGGCATCTTTTGGGTAGACAATCGTCGCGCCACGTGGCATTGATAGAACATAATCAGAGAGCAGTGGGCGAAATGCGAGAAACTTCAGTCCCGCAGTCGTCTCTACAACGCTTCCTTCTGGGAGACCAACAATCTGGTCGTGAATTAACCAGCCACGGTGAGTGTGCCACTCGCCCGCCTCTTTGAGGGTGATGGTGTGCAATTTACCCTTGGCATCCGTGAGTTGAACACGATCTCCATAGTGAAAGAGGGCTTTCTCGCTCGCGCTCATGCATCCATCCGTTCAGTAAAGAGCGAAGAGATCTCCGCAAGGCTCAAGTCTACTAAAGAGTCCACCACTCGAGTCCGAGGGCCTGCTTCGACCTCAACAATGTGCGGAATAGCTAAGACCCAAGCACCGGAGGCTCGAGCGGAGGAAATTCCGGTGAGCGAATCCTCAAGGATCAATGATTTCGAGATATCAACGTTAAGTTGTGTCGCTGCAGTGAGGTAAGACTCTGGATCCGGTTTGCTATTGCGGACATCATTTGAAGAGATACTCACGGAGAAAACATCCGATCCAATATTGGAGAGAGTTGCATCGACAAGAACTCGTGGACTTGCCGAGACTAAGCCCATTGGAACTCCAAGCGACTTGATCTCATTCAGTAACTCTCGAGCTCCTGGCATGAAATTAAGTGAGTGTGAGAATTTTGAAGAAACGAGAGATACAAGTTCTTCAACGAAGAACTCCGGATCTTCAGCTTGGGCCAGTTCATGCATGTATCGCCCAACTCGTGGGAGTGGTCCCCCAAGACAATGACGTTGATCATCCGATGTCCAGGCGTATCCATAACGGGCCATGAGCTCTGTCTCAGATTCAAGCCAATATGGTTCGGTGTCGACCAGGGTTCCATCCATATCGAAGAAGACTGCTTGAAAATTTTGTAAAGAGGTATCCATCAGTTTGCGTTGAAATATTTCGCCTCGGGATGATGAACGATAATGGCAGATGTAGATTGTTCAGGATGGAGTTGGAACTCATCCGAGAGTTCGACACCGATCCGTTCCGGATTGAGCAATTCACAGAGTTGAACTTGTTGTTCAAGATCTGGACAGGCCGGATAACCAAATGAATAACGGGAGCCTCGATACCCTTGATCGAGAATCTCAGGCAGATCCTTCGAATCTTCGGAAGAGAAGCCAATCTCATCACGAATACGGGCGTGCCAATGTTCAGCAAGTGCCTCTGTTAATTGAACAGAGAGTCCGTGGAGTTCTAGGTATTCTCGATAATTGTTTGCCTCAAAGAGCTTCGCAGTTGCTTCGCTCACAGACTGCCCCATGGTGACAACGTGGAAAGAGACAACATCAATCTCCCCACTCTCCTTGCTTCTAAAGAAATCACTGAGACAGAGGCGGCGATCTCGACTCTGGCGAGGGAAGGAAAATCTCACTCGCTCTTTACCTTGGTCTGGACCTTCGTGGTGCAAGATGACGAGGTCATTGCCTTCGCTATAACAAGAGAAATATCCATAAACGACTGCGGCATTGAGCCAACCCTGGGATTGAACTTCGTTGAGCAATGCACGAAGTCGAGGCCTACCCTCATCCTCAACCATCCGCTCATATTCACCGCGGTTGCCCTTTAGCCCCCATTGGCCGACGAAGAGTGCGCGCTCATCGAGCATGCCGAGATACTCCTGAAGAGCTATACCTTTAACGATTCGCGAACCGAAGAATGGCGCCTTCGGAACGGGATTATTCGATGCCACATCAGAGCGAGTAGTATCGAGGTTCGGTTCCCGATTGAGTCGAGTGTTGGGAGTACGGCGCTCGCGAAGTGGCGGAAGGGAGACCGAGCTATCCCCGCGCTTCATTGCGATCATCGCATCCATGAGACGCAGGCCTTCGAAGGCATCCTTCGCATATCGAACCGTCCCTGGGAAGGCATTTGCGAGATCATCTTCGACAAAACTACGAGTGAGGGCGGCGCCTCCAAGAATCACTGGCCACTTTTGATCCAGACCTCTGCTCGTCAGCTCTTCAAGATTCTCTTTCATGATCACTGTTGACTTCACGAGTAGGCCGGACATGCCAATGACATCTACGTTGTTCTGCTCAGCGGCATCGATAATTTGATTCACGGTCTGCTTAATTCCGATATTGACCGTCGTATAACCATTGTTACTTAAAATTATATCTACGAGATTCTTACCTATATCGTGGACGTCACCCTTTACGGTTGCAAGGAGAATTGAACCCCGGCCTTCGTCATCGGTCTTCTCCATATGAGGCTCAAGGATCGCGACCGCTGATTTCATGACTTCGGCGCTTTGTAGCACGAATGGAAGTTGCATCTCCCCTTTACCAAAGAGTTCGCCGACGACCTTCATACCCGAGAGAAGATGATCATTGATGATTGCTAACGGCTTAATGCCTGTCTCCATCGCTTCGAAGAGATCAGCCTCGAGACCAACCTTCTCTCCGTCGATGATTCGTCGTTCCAATCGTTCGGCAAGAGGCAAGGCGGCAAGTTCTGCAGCTCTACTCAACTTACTTGAGCGCACTTCTACACCATCAAACAATTCCAAGAATTTGGAGAGGGGATCGTATGAAAGATTTCCGTCGGTGTCATAGGCACGGCGATCGTAGATGAGATCAAGAGCCACTGACTTAACTTCTTCTTCGATTCTCGCCATCGGTGTGATCTTTGATGGATGGACGATCGCGGAATCTAATCCAGCCCGCACTGCTTCGGCGAGGAAGACTGAGTTGAGGACGATGCGGGCGGCCGGATTCAATCCAAATGAGACATTAGAAACACCAAGTGTTGTCTGAACGGATGGGTAAAGCTTCTTTAGTTCGGCGATCGCATTCAACGTCTCAATACCATCGCGACGAGTCTCTTCCTGGCCAGTGGCAATTGGGAATGTAAGACAGTCAATCAAAATATCCTCAACTGCCATTCCCCAGTTCTTCGTGAGATCTTCAATGAGGCGCGTCGCAACTCGTACCTTCCACTCTGCAGTTCGTGCCTGGCCTTCCTCATCAATTGTGAGTGCCACGACCGCCGCACCATGTTCTCTCACAAGAGGCATTATTCGAGCGAAACGACTCGTTGGCCCATCACCATCTTCATAGTTAACAGAATTGATCAGGCTGCGTCCGCCTAAATGTTCTAATCCAGCCTTGAGAACCGCTGGTTCAGTTGAATCAAGCATGATTGGAAGAGTTGATGTTGTCGCCAAACGAGAGGCTAGCTCGGTCATATCTTTTACGCCATCGCGACCTACATAGTCAACGGAGAGATCCAGCATGTGCGCACCATCGCGAATCTGGTCACGAGCTATCTCAAGGCAGGTCTGCCAATCCTCAGAGATCAGAGCATCGCGGAAAGCTCGAGAACCGTTTGCATTCGTCTTCTCACCGATTGCTAAATACGCATTATCTTGTCGAAAGGCGACGAACTGATAGAGCGAGGAAGCACCAATCTCTCGTTGCGGCGCTCTCGCTGGGGTTGAACGGGCTCCGACACGATCTACGACCGCTTTCAGATGATCTGGCGTAGTTCCACAACAGCCGCCGATCAGCGAGATTCCAAACTCGTTCACAAAATTTGAAAGGTATTCCGCAAGTTCGCTTGGAGATAATGGGTAGATCGCTCCCGTCGCACCAAGGATTGGTAGGCCAGCATTTGGCATGACCGAAATCTTTGCAGTGGAGTTCTTACTGAGAACACGCAAATGTTCTGACATCTCCGCCGGCCCCGTCGCGCAATTGAGACCGATTAAATCAATGCCCAATGGTTCGAGTGCATTAAGCGCTGCCCCGATCTCAGAACCTAGGAGCATTGTTCCTGTCGTTTCGACCGTAACCTGAGCGATAAGAACGATATCTCGCCCGGATTTATCAATGGCGCGTCGTGCACCATTTACTGCCGCCTTCGCTTGGAGCAGATCTTGAGTGGTCTCGATTAAGAGTGCATCAACTCCGCCATCGATGAGCCCCTGCGATGCGACTTCATAACTCTCTCGGAGCTTCTCATATTCAACATGCAGCAATGTAGGAAGTTTGGTGCCTGGACCTAATGAACCTAGGACCCATCGTGGCTTGTCGGGAGTTGAGAATCGATCGGCGCAGTCGCGTGCGATCTTGGCTCCTGCGATTGCCAATTCATAAATGCGATCTTCAATTCCATACTCGGCGAGATTCGCCCAGTTTGCTCCAAAGGTATTTGTCTCGATGGCATCCACACCAACCGCCAAGTAAGCATCATGTACCTTGGAGACGATATCTGGACGTGAGACATTAAGAATCTCATTGCAACCTTCGTGGCTTTGGAAATCATCGAGAGTGGGATTCTCGGCCTGGAGCATCGTTCCCATGGCGCCATCGGCGATCACAGTCCTCTGAGCAAGGGCAGTGCGCAGTGTCGAAGATTGGTTATTCATATGAGGCAAGGTTATAGGAGTCAGGCCTCAAACTATAAAGCGAGACCAAGCAAGGCATCGATGAGTCGAGATAGCTCGCCTGCTCCCCCTGCAACGAGCGAGTTGCCATCGAGAGTCTCTTGGGCCCATGTCTCCAGCGCTTTGAGAGCCGCAGGAGTATCGAGATTATTGGCAACAGCATTAACTATGGCTTGAGATGTTGATTGAACTGCAACAACCTCTTCCCGAGCTAAAGCGGTACGGATCTTCGTTACGGCTTCCGTTGCGCGACTCAACTTATCGGCTGACCACATACGATCCGATTGGTAGTGATCTCTAAGCAGGGCATACCTAATCAGAACCGGATCGACTCCATCACTTAAGAGAGTTGAGACAAAGACCAAATTCCCTTTGCTCTTGCTCATCTTTTCACCGTCAAGACCAACCATGCCGCTATGAACATAATCTTTAGCAAAGGGGCGACCTAACAGGGCGGCGCCCTGAGCGGCACTCATGAAGTGATGTGGAAAGACTAGATCTGAACCTCCGCCTTGCAGATCGATAGATGGTCCAGTCCCTGTTGATTCAAGATAGTGCTCACCGAGCAGATATCGAAGAGCAATCACACAGCATTCAATATGCCAACCTGGTCGACCAAAACCGTGGGAACTCTCCCATCCCGGTTCACCGTCGCGATGAGATAGCCAGAGAATGGGATCGAGTGGATGCTTCTTCCCTACACGCCCAGGGTCTCCGCCCTTCTCAGAAAATGCTGTGATTGCATCAGGCAGTGGGAGTGGTAGGTCAGAGAGAAAGGTGGTGATGTCGAAGTAGAGATCGCCATCTAATTGATAAACAAATCCATTCCTATCCATGACCGTAATCGCATCATCAATCAGATCCATCACTGATGTAGCTGGAACAAAATCTTGAGGCGGTAAGACGTGGAGTGCAGTCATATCCGATCGGTAGAGATCAATCTGGTCAGAGGCCAAAGTTCGCCAATCAACGCTATCTCTGGTCGCTCGCTCCAAAAGTGGCTCATCAATGTCCGTAATATTTTCAACAAACGAAACGCTCGCACCTTGGATTTTCCGGTAACGATGAATCAAATCGAAGGCTAGATAAGTAGCCGCATGCCCTAGATGGGTAGCGTCATAGGGGGTGATCCCACATACATACATCGAGAAATCACTCTTCTTCTCCAGGCTTTGAACGCCAGAAGTCGTCTTCAGTGTCAGAGACGGGAGGTCGCTCTCAATCGGAGGAATATAAAAACTCGGCCACGAATTCATAGAGGTCGAGTCTATACGGGTAAACGGCGTTGAGCCCGAGCAACTCCTAGAAGGGTGGCCAAGGAACCGCGGGCCAATCTTCTGAAGGCATTGGAAATAGTCCAGTACTTAATAGCCGCTCGGCCCTCATCAAAAAGGCAGCGAACTCCTCTTCCGAGATCAATCCGATATATCTCTCTGGATCGAGGGTCTCTCCCAGCGTTCTCAGCGACTTCTCTTCCTGAGGGGTGATCGGCTCATTGGCGAATTGCCAGAGCACTGTCCTCAATTTATCTTCGGTATGAAAAGTTAGTCCATGGTCGCAACCGAGAATACGCCCATCTTCTAATGGAAGAAGATGGCCAAATTTACGATCAGTATTATTTAACAGAATATCCAAAAAAGCGATATCTCTTATCTCTGGCGATGTTGATGATGCAAGAGTTGAGAGATCAATTGATTCATCAATCTCAATCCATCGTTGGACTGAGCCAATCCCGAATGGCCCCTCTCGTAGGACAGTCTCCGGAATAACGGATAGCCCTAAATCTTCTGAGAGTTGGAATGCCGCTACCTCTCGACCGGCGAGATTACCTTCGGGGAAATCCCACAATGGTCTCTCTCCAGCGCCTGGTTTATAGATGACCTTGAAAGGTTGATCATCGCCGGTGGTCAATTCGCAGAGCAGCGTGGCATTGGATGCATCAACGAGTCGCCCAATAATCGAGAGTTCTCCGTTTATGAGTGAAGGGATCAACGACGGTAACCATTTGCTCTTGGGCAGAGATGGCCATCCATATTGATGGGCAGACCACAAAATGGGCAGACCTGTCTTCCTGCTGAGACCACAGCCTCGCTACGTTCTACAAAGGATTTTGCTTGATAGATGCGCAATGAGACGATGATGAGGTCTGGAGCATCCTCAATCTGGGCGGCCTCATCATCATCGAGTAAGTCGACTATCTCTTCATTCCCAATTGCTTGGATTTGAATCCCAATTCGTTGACTATCTTCATCCCAACTAATTCCGATGATTCCAACACGAAAATCTTCATCAATGGGAAATTCCAGTGGTTCGTTATCGCGCTTAAACGGGACCGAAAGTTCATCAATGCTTGCCGAGCCAGATGCCTTCACTTCTCGGATCAAAGTCTTTAAGCGTTCAGCAAGCGCTTGGACTTGATTCTTCTCAACAACCACCGATGAGAGTCCAGAGGCGCTTCGTGCTTGGAGAAAGAAAGTTCGTTCCCCGGGAACGCCAACTGTTCCGGTTGTAAATCGATCTACTGGGTCGTGAATAACGGTAATCCGACTCATCTCTTGCGGTTTCCCTTAGTTGAAGTATTCGAGATAGCTCCGGCTCCCCCACCCAATGTGGAGTCAATGTGGGCTGCGAGTGAGCTGTTGAGATGAGATGTCGAATTCACAAAATTCACGACAGGTGATCCATCGTTAATAGAGATCTTAGTTATTGAAGCCGGCTCGATCGCAATACGTTGGAATTGATCGAGATGAAGTCCCAAATATCCCGCAACAATAGATTTAATAACATCGCCATGAGAGACAAAGATCGTGGTCTTTCCTGGGAGCGCCAGATCTGCGATGGATTCTGAACTTCTGGATGCCATCTCCAAGAAACTTTCGCCATCAGGGAATCTGACAGTAGAAGGTCGGCGTTGGATCTCTCGCCAGAGTGGTCGTTTAGAGAGGCTACCGATTTTTTTGCCACTCCAACTTCCGTAATCCATCTCAATAATTCCGGAATCACGAATAAGTTCAATCCCCTTATGCGAAGCAAGGAATGGCGCAATTGTTTGGCGGGCTCGTAACAACGGGCTCGTAACAACGCGATTGACCGCAAACCCATCTTGCTTGAGTGAATCAAGGTATGTGGCGAGAAGTTGGGCTTCTCTAACTCCCCGTTCAGATAATCCAACTGTCTTGTCGCGACCAGCCAATATTGCTTTGAGATTGGCAGTGGAATGCGCATGTCGAATCAGGAGTATCTGGGTAGGACGCGTCATATCTCTAGGCTACCGAGAAAACTGGGGTTGCGTTGGTAGCCTTCCAGCCATGGAGATGCGCCGGCTAGGTAATTCGGGTCTAGAAGTTTCACGACTTGGACTTGGCACGATGACCTGGGGTCGCGATACCGATGAGCACGAGGCGGCTGATCAACTTCGCACCTTTCGTGAGGCTGGTGGCAATTTCCTCGATACTGCAGCCTCATACGGCGATGGCGATAGCGAACGAGTTCTTGGTGGATTTCTTGGCACTCTGATCGATCGCTCTGAGCTCGTCATTGCGACGAAGGCCGGTCTCTCATTTCGGGAGCCAGGGCGTCGATATAACAACTCGCGTTCAAATCTTCTCTCGGAACTCGATGGATCCCTCTCTCGACTCGGAGTGGATCACATTGATTTATGGCAGGTGCAAGGGTGGGATGAAGAGACTCCCTTAGAAGAGACTCTCTCAGCGATGGATCATGCAGTGGCATCTGGCAAGGTGAGATACGTTGGATTTTCCAATATCAACGGTTGGCAATTGGCACGGACCGCAACTCTTCAGAATCCGCTCTTTGGCAAGTCTCCAATAACATCTATTCAATCCGAGTATTCACTTCTCAATCGCTCGATCGAGGATGAAGTTCTTCCAGCGAGCTTTGAATTAGGAGTAGGAGTACTTGCTTGGTCTCCATTAGGACGTGGCGTCCTGACTGGAAAGTATCGGAATGGAACACCTTCAGACTCTCGTGGCGCAAGCCCACACTTTGCCGAGTTCATCTCCCCTTACCTCGATGATCGAAGTCGTTCGATTGTCGAAGCAGTTTCGGTTGCTGCAGAGGGGTTGGGTTACGCGCCCTTAGAGGTGGCGCTAGCGTGGGTTCGAGATGGTGGAAATATCGCTAGCTGCATTGTGGGCGCTAGAACTGGTGCTCAATTACGAGGCGCCCTCACAGCAGAAGAAATCTCACTCCCTGATCCGGTGCGCCAAGCTTTGGATGAGATCTCAGCCTAATTTTTTTATGAGTTCGATAGGAACCTGGCGAGAGTTCGCACGCCAAAGATCAAACCATCAATAGGAATACGTTCATCAACGCCATGAAAGAGCGCGAAGAAATCCAATTCTTGAGGGAGTCGAACTGGGCTATAGCCATAACCAATGATCCCAAGGTCTGAGAGCGCTTTATTATCTGTTCCACCACTCATCAAATATGGAACTGGTACTCCATCAGGATCTTCAGCGAGAATGGCAGCACACATCGCCTCAACGAGCGGACCTTCAAAGTCAACTTCGAGTGCCTTATCTCGAACCAATACTTCAATAGATGCATCGGTGCCGGTTAACTCCCGAAGCGTCTCTTCGAGCTCGTGCTCAAAACCAGGTAGGAATCTTCCATCGATTACTGCCGATGCCGATCCTGGAATTACATTCGCCTTGTAGCCACCCTCCAGCATCGTTGGATTGGCAGTATTTTGAACTGTGGCCCCCATCATGCGAGCGGCGCCACCAATGTGTTTGAGGAGCGGACGAGGATTTGCTGGATCGTATTTCTCTCCGACGAGTTCTGCGATTTTGGAGAAGAATTTTGAACCAGTCTTGGTTTCGCGCGCAGGCCATTGATACTCGCCGATACGAGAAACAGCGCGGGCAAGTTTGGTAATCGCATTTGCAGGATTGATGAAGGATCCATGTCCCGCATCCCCCGTTGCAGTGAGTTGCATCCATTGGATGCCCTTCTCTGCTGTCTCAACAAAATAGAGACGATGTCCACCAGTTATTGTTACGGAAAATCCGCCAACTTCAGAGATCGCCTCTGTATATCCCTCGAAGATCTCTGGTCGATTCTTTACTAACCAGCGGGAGCCGTAGACGCTTCCGGCCTCCTCGTCAGCGAAGAAGATTAAGAGAATATTGCGTGGTGGTGTGTAACCAGCCCTGGCCCACGCGCGGACGACAGCCAAGAACATAGCATCGCCATCCTTCATATCTACAGCGCCGCGTCCCCAGATATATCCATCCTTGATGACCCCACCAAAAGGATCAACACTCCAGTCTGCGGCATTGGCAGGAACCACATCGAGATGGCCGTGCACAACGAGCCCTCCGCGAGTTTGGTCTACACCAGGAATGCGAGCGACAACATTGAGACGATTAGGTGCCGTCTCGATGATCTCGGATTCGATACCAACTTCAGCCAACTTAGCTGCAACATACTCAGCTACTGCTTTCTCATCGCCCTTGCCCTCGCCGTGGTTCACACTTGGAATCTGGATAAGTTCCTGCAGGAGGGTCACCACATCAGATTCCATCTCGGCCATCTGATCGGAAGTGAGGTTGTATTCATTCGCTGCTGATGGGGCTGTGCTCATGGCTCAATCTTGCCTCAAAAGCTCTCCATTTCCCACGAATCAAAGAGATTGCTATATTTCACCACTGGCCAGCGAAGTGATTCGCAGGAACCACACTCGTCCGGGTGGCGGAATTGGCAGACGCGCTAGCTTGAGGTGCTAGTTCTCGCAAGGGATTCGGGGTTCAAGTCCCCGTTCGGACACAAGTACGTGAGCGATAGGGCAGGATACGGCCATGGCTGAATTGACCTACTACTGCGGCACCATGGATAGCGGAAAGTCCACGCTTGCCCTCCAGACAGCCCACAATCACCAAAGTCGCGGTCGCAGCGGCGTCATCTTCACCAATAAGGATCGCGGCGGTCCAGGAATGATCACCAGCCGCCTAGGTCTCAAGAGTGAGGCAATAGAAGTCAGCCAAGGATTCGATCTTCACAAATTTGTGGTCGATATGTTGAGCCGGGGCGAGCGTGTTGATTTCATTATCAGCGATGAGACTCAATTCTTTGAGGCAGAGCAGATTGAACAATTGGCTCGAATTGTCGATGGCTTAGGGATCGATGTTTATGCCTTTGGCATCCTTACAGATTTTCGAACGAAGATGTTTCCTGGATCCGCACGACTTGTGGAATTAGCTGATCGAGTCCTCCCTCTTCAAGTGGAAGCGCTCTGTTGGTGTGGCGAACGAGCTACCCACAATGCCCGCGTTGCCTATGGGCAGATGATTACTGAAGGCGAACAAGTTGTCGTTGGTGACACCGAGGATCCTGATGCGATCGGTTACGAAGTTCTTTGTCGTCGCCACCATATGCGTCAGGTTACGAGTCGATCAGCCCGCGCAGCACGAGCCGAACCACTCCCCTTTCAGGGAATTGAGTAGCTTTCTTTAAAACCAGTAATGGGCCGCTGTAGCGATTACTGGCGCAAAGAAGATGGCGGGCAAAAGATCCCCAACAGAGATCACTTTAATTTCCAACACTCGAAGACTGATTCCCACCAAGAGAACTCCGCCAACTGCCGTCATCGCTCCCACTTGATAGGCGTTCATGACATTTCCAAGGCCTAGCCCTGCGACAGTCCAGATTCCTTGATAGATGCCGACTGGAATGAAAGAGAAGGCCACGCCCCAGCCGAATGTTGCCCCAAAGGCGATGGAGGTTATGCAGTCGAGTGTGCTCTTGAGAATAAGTTGTTGATGGCCATTTCCCATGCCATCAGAGATAGAACCCAAAATCGCGAGAGGTCCAATGGCAAAGAGAAGTGAGGCTGCCATGAAACCATCTAAGAATGAACCTTGTTCACCTCGCGAGAATCGAGTTCGCAAGCGAATTCCGAATCGCTCAAGGCGATCTTCAATCTGCAAGATGGAGCCGCATAGTGCTCCAAGAAGAAGTGAGGCGAGAACTGTAAGAATCGTCCAGCCCTTAGGTAGAGATGAGATGAAACTTGGATTCCAAATCTCTCTCAGAGCATCAACAGCGGCAAGCATCGTGACGCATCCCAATGCATCGGTGATTAAACGACGAGTTTTCTCAGGGATGCGATTTCCAAAGAGAACGCCGAGCGCACTGCCACCTGCGATTCCGAGAATATTGAGGAGCGTTCCAAAACCCACAAACATCAGCCAAAGAGCCCAAATCTAATGATGGAGATCAGGCCAACTGCTAGGCAGTAGAGAGCAAAGGGGCGGAGTGAATTGCTCTTGAAGTATCGAACTAAGAATTTTACGGAGATGAATGTGGCGATAAAGGCAGCAAGAGTTCCCGCCAAAAGTGGTCCTTGCGATGCTGAGGCGATCGCTCCATGATGGAGAAGCTTGGGAAGCTTCACAATGGAAGCACCGAGAATTGCTGGAAAGGCCAAAAGGAAGGCAAAGTCTGCAGCAATTGAACGTGACAATCCTCTGAGCATTCCAAAGCTGATAGATACACCGAACCGGGAAATACCAGCGAAGAGCGCAGTGCTCTCTCCTACTCCAACGACGAAAGCTTGACCTATGGAGACCCGCTCAACGATTGCCGCATCCGAGTCCTTGGCATGCACATGTGGGTGGCGGCGTTCGGTAAGGCGCTCAACACTGAAAAGTATGAGGCCGTTGACCGCAAGAAATATCGCGGCGAGAACCGGCTTTCCAAAATTTCGCTCAAATAACTTGTTGAGGAGGAGGCCAATGATGGCAACTGGAATTGTTCCAACAACAAGGCGGGTTAATAGTGGGAGCCCTGATCCTGGATTCGTAGATTTGCGGAGTCCTTGAATGGCTGATTGAAGGATAGTGATCCATCGACTTCCAAAGACAATAAAGAGAGCAATCGCACTTGCAAGGTGAAATGCCACCGCTACCAGCAAATATTGCGGATCCGCAGCAAAGGTCTTCCAGGAACCTCCTAGCCAGGCCGGTACGAGTACCGCATGACCCAGGCTGGAAACGGGAAATAGTTCTGTAATCCCCTGAAGGAGGCCAATAACTATTGATTGCAGATATGTGAAATGGAACATGCGCTGACTCTACAACCTCCAATTTATGGGCGAGATTCCCGCGCCGATCAGCCTTTCATTAGTGGTGGAGAAAGGTTTACTTCCGAAGAATCCTCGATAGGCGCTCAAGGGGCTTGGGTGTGGTGATGCAACCGTCATCTCTTTACCAAAGAATTTTTGATAATCAAGCGCTTTCTTTCCCCAAAGTACCCCCACAATCTTCGGAGATGAGAGTGAAGCAAGGAGGTGATGCGAAACTTCTTCCCAACCAATTCCCTGATGAGTGAGCGATACCCCACTTTTACATGTGAGGATTGGGTTAAGAAGGAGAACGCCTTCCTCCATCCATCGTGAAAGATCCCCTGATGGCGGTTCTGGAAACCCCAAATCGTCGACGTATTCTTTTAAGATATTTCTTAACGTAGGCGGTCTGACAGATATCTCTTGAGGAATTGAGAAAGCTACACCGGTAGCGTGACGTGGATCTGGATAAGGATCTTGTCCAAGGATGACCACCTTCACTTTTTCGGGTGGAATATTGAGAGCCGCAAAGACATTTTCAATCTTCGGATTTATTGATTCCTTGTCCACGTGACGGGAGATCGTCGCAAGAGTCGGTTTTATCTCCCCTAATATCCCCTGCCATGGCTCGGGAACATAACTAAAGAGATCCATGCAATCAGTTACCTAGCGCGAGCGAAGTATCGACCATCTGCCTTATGTAGTGAGATCTCGACACCATATGCCAGCGTCAGATGTTCTTCTGTTATGACCGAGTCGATCGGTCCCATGGAAACAGGTAGACCATTTCGAAGCAAGAGAGCATGAGTTGTTCCATGAGGGATCTCTTCAAGATGGTGAGTAACGATCACTGTTGCTGGTGCTGCAGGGTCAAGAGCAAGGACATCGAGGCGTTTAAGGAGATCCTCGCGACCCGCAAGATCGAGTCCAGCCGCAGGTTCATCAAGAAGTAGCAACTCTGGATTAGACATCATCGAGCGCGCAATGAGGGCTCGCTTCTTCTCGCCTTCGCTGAGTGTTGAGAAAGTTCGATCTTTCAATTCTCGGATACCCAATGTCGTCAATAAGCCCATCGCTCTGGATTCGTCCCATAGATCGTAACTCTCTGTCCAACGACCGATGATTGCATAGGCTGAACTCATAACGAGATCCAACACCTTTTCATCGTCTGGGATCGAGGCCAAGAGACTATTTGTGGTGAGTCCTATTCGTGTACGAAGTTCGAATACATCGACGTTACCGAGTTTCTCATCGAGAATAAAGACGTCACCATGAGATGGATGGATGTAAGTAGCCATGAGATTGAGAGAGGTGGTCTTGCCTGCTCCATTAGGACCAACGATCACCCAACGTTCAGTTGGTTGGATGGAAAGCGAGATTGGACCCAGGATATTTTTGCCCTCGCGTATCACCGATACATCTTTGAATTCGATTACGGGGCTCACAGAAGTGAAAGATACCGCCTAGCCCGCCTCAGAGGCGCTAACCTCACCCAGTGAGCCTCGCTACAAAATACACTGGATTAATCCTCGCCTCAGGCGCTCTGGACGGAGATCCCACAGACTCTCTTCTTGAAGTGCTCTCCCCCTTCAAGATTCGCATTCTTGACTCCTCGCTCTTAACAATCCGCGACAGATTTATCTTCTCGCTTTTGATCGAGCTCAGCCCTGATCATCAGGAGGCCATAGCATCCGATCTTGACGCGCTCACCGCTCTAGGGAAGGTCGATGTCGCTTACGATTTCACCGCCTTCGCATTAACTCCAAGAATCGGAAGACCTTTCACTCTTGTGCTCGCCTCCTCGGAGATAAACCCGTCAACCCTCTTGCGCTTCACTAAAGAGATATCAAAGGTTGGTGTGATCTCTGAACTCAAGACAAATCATGAAGAGAATTTCATCGTTTCAAAGATCACATTCACATCGGAGGGCGCCGTAGAAATATTGCGGGAAGCCATCTCTCCCATAGCAAAAGAAGAGAAGATCTCTGCTTCGATCTTAGAGTCGGATGCGCTGACGGTTGGCAACGAAGCCTGTCTCTTTGATATGGATTCAACATTTATCAATGAGGAAGTAATCGATGTGCTCGCGAAGATTGCTGGTGTTGGCGATCAGGTTGCCGATATAACAGAGAGGGCGATGAAGGGTGAACTTGACTTCGAACAGTCCCTCAGAGCCCGAGTTGCTTTGTTAAAAGATCAACCGATTTCGATCATCGAGGAAGCTCGCTCCCAGATCTCCTTCACAACAGGCGCTGTTGAATTCGTAAATGCGCTCCATAAGCGAGGAGCAAAGGTCGGGATAGTTTCCGGTGGCTTCCATGATGTGATCGATGAATTTCTTAAGCCCTTAGATCTTGAGCTCGTCCAAGCAAATCGGTTTGAGATTGTCGATGGCAAGCTCACAGGAGAAGTCCAAGGAGATGTTGTTGATCGCGCTGCGAAGCGAATGGTCCTTCAATCTTTTGGAGCAGACGCGACCCGAACATTCGCAATCGGCGATGGTGCCAACGATATCGAGATGATTGAAAGCGCTGACTTTGGTATTGCCTTCATGGCTAAGCCAATGCTGATTGAAGCCGCAGATACAGCTCTCTTCGTGAGAGATTTACGGGCGATATTGCCTCTCCTGGGCTATTAATTCCGATTAAAGACGACAGGCGTGGATATCTGTCACGAGAATTCCCCGCGCACCGACTCGCCAAAGGTCATCCAAAATACGGTTTACATCCTTCTTCTTGACCATTGCGCGAACCGCCGACCAGCCACTCTTCTGAAGCGGGGATACTGTTGGAGATTCAATTCCAGGAGTCATTGCGCAAGCCGCTTCAAGGAATTCGTGAGAGACGTCGTAATCCACCAGCACATATTGGCTAGCGATAACCACACCATTGAGTCGTCTGATAAAAGTCTCTATGGCCTCGTTGCGGATTGTTTTTTGACCTTCGATAACGATGGCTTCACTCTGAAGTAGTGGATCACCGAAGACACTCAACCCAGCTTGGCGTAGCGTGCCACCTGTTGATACGACATCTGCAATCGCATCCGCGACTCCGAGGCGAATAGCACTCTCAACTGCTCCATCCAATCGCACAACAGTTGCCGCGATTTTCTTGTCAGAGAGATACTTCTCTAAGAGTCCTGGATAGGCAGTCGCAATTCGAAGTCCACTGAGGTCAGTCTCGGTGAGATCCTTCCCCGATGGAGCAGCAAACCTAAAAGTAGAATGGCCAAAATCCAGGGCCAAAATCTCTTTGGCATTAACACCAGAATCGATCAGTAAATCTCTACCAGTGATTCCTAATTCGAGCTCGCCCGATCCGACATAAATTGCGATATCTCTCGGGCGCAGGTAATAGAACTCGATATCGTTCTGAGGATCGATGAGAACAAGGTCTCGTACGTCAGATCGCTGGCGATAGCCCGCCTCTTTTAGCATGAGCGTAGCGCTCTCAGAGAGTGAGCCCTTATTCGGTACGGCGATCTTTAACACTTCTGCTCCCCCGTTTTAAAGAACTTTGTATACATCATCTGGAGTGATGCCGCGTGCGATCATCAATATTTGTAGACGGAAGAGCAATTGCGAAATTTCAAGCGATAGCGCCTCGTCATCTTCGTGCTCTCCAGCAAGCCAAACTTCTCCTGCTTCTTCGATGATCTTCTTACCCATGGAATGGATTCCACCATCAAGGGCCTCAACAGTTGCCGATCCTGCTGGTCGATCCTGAGATTTCTGCAGAAGTTCTTTGTAGAGCTGATCGAAGTTCTTCACCCTCAAATTTTACTCGAGACCTGACGCGCTCACTGCCAATTTCTTCAGTTCTCTCAACATATCTGCAGGTGATTGAGCCTTATAGACCGCACTGCCGGCGACGAAGGCATCCGCTCCAGCTTTGGCTGCGACCATGATGGTTTCGACACTGATGCCGCCGTCGACCTGAAGCCATATATCTTTGCCCATTGCATCGATACGAGTCCTAGCCTCTGAAACTTTAGGCATCATCTCTGACATGAAGCTCTGCCCACCGAAACCCGGTTCGACTGTCATAACGAGCACCATGTCGAGGTGTTCAAGGTAGGGCTCTAGGCGTTCAAAAGGAGTTGCTGGTTTCACAGCGATTGAGGCGCGAGCACCATGATCCTTGATTGCGGAAATAGTTCGTAGCGGATTCTCGCTCGCCTCAAGATGGAAGGTCACGCTCTTTGCGCCAGCTTTCGCATATTGATACGCATCATCATCGGGATTGATAATCATCAGATGGGCATCGACGGGAATTGGCGAACTCTCAATGATCGACCGAGACTCATTTAATGAGAATGTCAGATTGGGAACAAAAATATTATCCATCACATCAAGATGCAGGAGATCTGATTCTGGTGCCACTCTCAAAATTTCATGTGAGAGATCGTCTCGATTCGCATTCAAAATACTAGGACAGAGTCGAATCCTTCTTGAAAGAGACATACTTTAGAATACCGCTGGCTTCCGGGAAAAGAGCACCATGAACATGGAATCAGTGCCATGCAAGTCAGACCACATTTGGATCGAACCGTCGTCTTGGAGAAAGTTCATCGATCGAGCACTCTCTGGAATGAATCGCTCTGTAGAGAGAACCTCAAAATCCTTATGACGATAGAGAAAGTCGGCAACCTGAGCGCGCGTCTCACTTTTATGCGGCGAACACGTTACGTAGGCGAGGATGCCCTCCCTATTGAGGAGTTCCACTCCAGCGTCAAGCAACTTCCGTTGTAGAGATACTAAGTTTTTCAAGTCGGCGAGGCTCTTATTCCAACGTGATTCCGGGCGTCTACGAAGAGCACCTAATCCACTACATGGTGCATCGATAAGAATACGGTCGTATCTGGTGGGCAGAGCAGGAAGATCCTCCCCTTTATGTGAAATTACCTGGCTCCTTGGAACAACATGACTCACCAGTTCGGCGCGGTGAGGTGTTGGTTCATTAGCAGTGAGGTTATCTTTCGGTCTGAATTCACTCAGAAGATTGTTAAGCATCGCGGCTTTTCCACCAGGGCCGGCGCACATATCGAGCCACCCGAGGTACTCTCGATCCCCAGCAGTATTGAAGAAGATCTCACTGATTAACTGTGAGCCCAGATCTTGAACGCCGGCCCGTCTCTCATGAACGGCCGTATAGGAACCAGGCATCTGGGAAGCGCGAACCGCGTAAGAATTTTCCGTAATGAGCTCCCCGCCTTGAGCGAGAAGTTCCTCTCTCGTTGACTTTCCTGGCCATGCAACCAGATGAGGAGCTACCGGTGAATTATGGGCTTGAAGTAGGTTTACGAGACGTTCTTCTGAACCGAGTTGATCAGAGAGAGCCGAGACAATCCACGAAGGATGCGAGAACCGGATGGAGAGATCCTCAACTTCATCGAAACGAGGTGGATCACGAAGAATAGATCTCAAAATTGCGTTGACATATGAAGCCTTACCTTCACCAGCAACTGCTCGCGCAACTTCCACCGTAGCATCGACAGCTGCATGATCAGGAACTCGCATCTCGAAGATCTGATGGAGACCAATCCGGAGGAGATCTACGACCGCCGGATCAAGATCGCTAAATGGTCGATCAATCTTTGTGGAGATCGCGTAATCGTGTTTTCCTTGCATCCGCAGGGTTCCATATGAAAGTTCAGTCGCGAATGCTCGATCCCTCTCATCACAACGAGATTGTGAGAGAAGTTCGGGTAGGCGAATATTTGCGTAAGCCCCTTCTCGATTGACCTGACTTACCAGTTTGTAGGCGATAAGACGACTCTCCTCTGGTTGAGGTCGTTTAAATGTGCTCTTAGCCAAGGAGTTCGAACCGCTCATCAGCCGATAGGCGGGCACCTCTAGCGAAATCGGCCGATTTCATTCGCTTCTTACCTGCTGGTGTTACTTCCGATATTTCAAGGGTGCAATCATGAGCTTTGACGAGGAGACGATCGCCTTCGTTCCACAGCGCTCCACAGGAACGCTCTTCGCCATCGCTAGTGACGATCCTGACTCCGTGAATACTCAGCTTTGCACCTCGGAAAAATGTATATGTTCCGGGACGATCACCGATTGCCCGGACTAAGCGTGAGATGGCTACTCCGGAATGGTTCCAATTTACGAGGCCCATCTCTTTCGAGATTTTGGGAGCCAAGGAAATATTCGATTGGCTCTGCGCCTTCGGTTTAATTCCTTTGGTAATCATCTCTACAACGTCAAGAATCCGATCTCCACCCAGAACGGAGAGCTGATCAAGCAACTCAGGAGTCGTAACTTCGTCGTTCAATTCAACTTCTTCTTGCAGGTAGACCGGTCCGGTATCCATTCCCTTATCGAGTTTGAAAATCGAGATACCCGTCTTCTCATCCCCCTCAAGGATTGACCATTGGACAGGAGCAGCCCCACGCCAACGCGGCAAGAGTGAAAAATGAAGATTGAGCCAACCAAAACGAGGGCCGTGCAAAAGCTCTGGTGGAATCAATTTCCCGTAAGAGGCGGTAATTACCAGTTGAGGTTGAACCTCTAAAAGATGTTGATTTATCTGAGAGATGTCTTGAGGTTTAGCAACGAGTATCCCCTGTTTAGAAGCCCAAGATGCGATCTCATTTTCAGTGAGATCTTGACCACGGCCAACCTTCCGATCTGGCAGAGTGATCAGAGAAGAGAGATGATGTTGAGATCTATTGATCGCCTCGATAATGGGAACACTTATAAGCGATGAAGACGCGACTGATAGTTGCACCTAATTACCCAGTCCGCGCGTGAAATGCGGTGAGACCTTGATCGTAGGTGTCGTGCCACTCTCCTGAGCTAACGAGAACCATTCGCTCTCGCGAATCTCCTTCATCGCATCCTTGCGCAGATCTGTAGTCATGCGATCAACGAAGAGAATTCCGTTGAGATGATCGGTCTCATGCTGCAAGGCTCGTGCAAGAAATTCAGTTCCTTCGACGACAATTGGTTCTCCGTGCATGTTAAATCCTTTGGCCACTGCCCGAAGGGCGCGTGGCGTCTCGTAATAGACCCCAGGAAATGAGAGGCAACCTTCCTCGCCATCCTGCATTTCATCACTCAAATCAAGGGTTGGGTTTACGAGGTGCCCCACTTCGTCATCAACATCCCACACGAAGACGCGAAGGGAGACTCCAATTTGAGGAGCCGCCAAGCCCGCACCTGGAGCGTCATGCATCGTGTCGGTGAGGTCTTTGACCAAGGTTCGAAGCTCTTTATCAAAATCAAGGACCTCGCTCGCCGGGGTGGTGAGAACTGGATCCCCGAAGAGTCGTATTGATTGAATGGCCATAGTTCTATTCTAACCGTTCATCAGTGGGCTCGATATCTCAATCTGGCCTAATCGATGGTGTAGGGATCAAATCGATACGAGAACGCTTCTTCCTTCTTCGCGATCTTAATTCGCGTGAGGGCTGCGAATAGCTCAACTATCTCTTGATTGCGTTCTACTGGTATTTTCACGAGAAGACGACCCTTGCCATCTCTACCAGCTTGAAGTCCGTACGCGCTCACCCCCCTCTCCTCAAGGAGGTCTCTCAAAAGAGTGAGCTCGGAGAAGGAGCCTCCTAATGAAAGTAGACGTGTGAATGGTGGAAGATTGACTCGATTTCGTTCATGCATCTCGCGAAGCGCGAGGTCATATGCGTTTGACCTCATCAGCCCCTGAGAGACCTCAAGTGAGGATGGCATGGCGAAGAAGATCTCTCCATCATTTTCAAGAAGTGTGAGCAAGGTAAACCAATGAGCACGGACTTCCTCTTGGCTGCGAAGTTCAATCTGACCATATGCTCGTTCTGCATCTAACACGACAATCGCGGAATAGTGAGCGATAGGTTCAGATCCAGGCGTCGCTACGACAAGTGTGGGAGACGTTCCAAGCTCGCGAATTTGCTGATCTGCAGATGAGGAAATAACCGTGTAACCAGGAAATGCTCTTCCAAATTCGGCAGCAGTGCGTTCTGCACCACGGGAGATCGCATACATTTCCTCTGAACTACACCACGCGCAACTCCACGATAGGAAATCCTTTAAGCACAAGGCGCAGTGAGGCGCTTTACCTGCCTGAGGAATAACTAAGCGTCCGCCACATTCGCATTCTGCAATATTCCGACACTTTCGACAGACGATGCCATTGATGTAACCGGCACGTCCGACAGAGACGAGAACGTGTCCCCTTTTTAACCCCTCGGAAATGATTCGATGTGATGCACTATTCTCCCCTTCGTTTGCGGAGAATTTCATGCGCTTAATTGATGATTGCGTGAAGTCAAATTGTGTGAACCAACCAAGTTCTACTTGGCGAACCATTTCTACCGAAGGCGAACGAGAGATAAAGATTATTGACGAGTCTGCGCTGCGTGTGAGGGCGACATCGCGGGAGTTCCATGTTGGGCTGTGCACCTCATAATTGTGGCGTTCTACATCATTGATAATCATCAAAGTATCGCTCTGCTCCAGATGGAGGAACACTCCCGACCGCAAGGTGAGAAAGATTCCAGATTGGGAGAAGTTGGCTGAAAGGTACTTCGCAAAGCGTTCGCTCTTGGTCTGATGTGATGAGAGTACAGAGAAAGAAGCACCTGCTTCAGAGAGAGCAACACTCAATGCTTCCAAATCCTTGATATCTGGCAGTGCGACTACCACTTTGCCAACACTCGATCGAGACATCGCAATAGCGGCGATTATTGAATAGCTCGGTTGCAGGGTAGGCAAAATCAGAAGATCCCTGAGATGGTGCTTGCTCCGAAGGCGACGATTGAGTGCGTCAGGAAGTATCAATCCGAAAAGTGCTATGTCCTCTTCGCTGGGTCCGGCGACTGTTTCGGACTGTGAAAACCTTGAAAACTTTGTTAATCCGAGCTTTGAATAGGCAGGCGAAAAAGCGGAGAGAAATGACCAGGTGGAGGTCACATACCTCATAGCCAATTCCCGAGCTAGCGCGATTTGTTGATCAGAGAAGATTCGCATTTCGGAGATGAGTAATGAAATTGGCTTTATTGACCCGTGGTCGGGCCGATCCGAATAACGACGAACGATGAGACCATCGGTCTGATGGCTACCAAAGGAGACGGCCACAAGGTGGCCAACATCGCTGCCTTCGCACCCTTGAGGAAGGAAGTAGGTATATATCTCTTCCGAGGATAGGTACGGGAGATTAACGAGAACATCAACGTAAGGCCGATCCTCAATCATGACCGGCCGAGGAGAACTCTTCTCAGACTTCAATGTGAGTGGCTTTACCTTCGCCACTTTGGACTATCCCTTTACTGCGTTATTTAATGCAGCGGCTCGATTGGTGCGTTCCCACGTGAAGTTAGGAAGCTCGCGACCGAAGTGGCCATAAGAGCTGGTCGCGGAATAGATTGGGCGAAGTAGTTCGAGATCGCGGATGATAGCCGCTGGACGAAGGTCAAATACGTGTTCAATGGCTGCTTCGATCTGAAGTACTGGAACTTTCTCAGTTCCGAAGCACTCGACAAAGAGTCCAACAGGTTGAGCTTTACCGATGGCATAAGCAACCTGAACTTCACAACGGGTTGCAAGTCCAGCTGCAACTACATTCTTCGCTACCCAACGCATTGCATAAGCAGCGGATCGATCCACCTTCGATGGGTCCTTTCCGGAGAATGCTCCCCCACCGTGGCGAGCCATGCCGCCGTAGGTATCAACAATAATTTTGCGACCGGTTAGCCCGGCGTCACCCATTGGTCCACCGATAACAAAGCGACCAGTTGGGTTGATAAGAGAACGAACATTGGATGTGTCGATTGCCAGATCGGCTATTACCGGATCAATCACATATTTTTGTACCTCAGGGGCAAGCTGATCTTCTAAACTAACGGAAGCTGCATGTTGGGAGCTCACAACGATCGTGTTGAGTGCAACAGCCTTGTCGCCATCATATTCAATCGTAACCTGGGTTTTACCATCCGGACGAAGGTAAGCAAGTTCGCCTGACTTTCGAACCTGAGAAAGTTGGAGTGAAAGCTTGTGCGCCAGTGCGATTGGTAGTGGCATAAGTTCAGGCGTGTCTTCACAGGCATAACCGAACATCAAACCTTGATCGCCAGCACCTTGTAGATCGAGCGGATCTACTGAAGAGCTAACGCGCTTCTCGAAGGCAGAGTCAACACCTTGTGCAATATCTTGTGACTGTTGTCCGATGCTCAGTGAGACTCCGCAAGAATTTCCATCAAAGCCCTTGTCGGAAGAGTCATATCCAATTGCAAGTACGGTATCTCGAACGATGCTCATGACATCGGCATAACCGTTTGTAGTCACCTCACCGGCTACGTGAACCTGTCCGGTGGTAATAAGCGTTTCAACAGCAACTCGAGATTTTGAATCTTGCCCTAGTAGTGAATCGAGGATTGCATCTGAGATCTGGTCAGCCATCTTATCTGGATGGCCTTCAGTCACGGATTCAGAGGTAAATAAGCGCTTAGTCATGGGCTAAACCTAACTTATGGGCAGCGAAATCTAGAAGTTTATCGGCGAGTGTCAGTTTTGAGACCCCGTGAAGTTCTTCAACGACCTCTCCGCTTCTCACAATCATCCCGCTCGTCTGATCAGAGCCGAAGATCGCTCCCCCGGTGACATCGTTGAGATAGATAAGGTCAAGATTCTTCTGCGCATACTTCTCGATCGCCTTTGCCAGTCCATCTTCCCCAGTCTGGGCCGCGAAACCGATCAGGACGCGATCACCCTTTCTCTGGCCGATCTCTTTGAGGATATCTACTGTTGGAGTCAATTCAATTGAATGATACGAGTTCTTATCCAACTTCCCATCGTTCACCTGCAAGGGTTTCGCATCTGCAACCGCCGCGGTCATTATGACGACATTAGCCTCTTCAAAGTGATCCGTAACAGCGCGGTGCATCTGATCTGCGGTTGAAACTCGGAGCATTTCTACTCCTTCAATGTCTGGTTGGTCAGAGTTAGCCGCAATAAGAGTTACCTTCGCTCCACGTTTCGCTGCGGCAAAAGCGGTAGCAAACCCTTGTTTCCCTGATGAATGATTACCAATATAACGAACAGGATCGATCGCTTCTCGGGTTCCTCCGGCAGTTACAAGTACATTAAATCCTTTTAGGTCTGCCTTGATATCGAGCGTCTCAGAGAGAGTTTGAATAATCCGCGAACTCTCGGGATATCTTCCAACTCCTACATCAGACCCTGTCATGCGGCCCTCATCAGGTTCAACGACCACAACGCCACGTGAACGAAGTAATCCAACGTTCGCCTGAACTGCCGCATTGAGCCACATCTCTGGGTGCATTGCAGGTACAAGAATGAGCGGCGCCGTTGAAGCAAGAATGATATTTGTGAGTAGATCATCGGCTCGTCCGGTGGCGATCCGCGAGAGAAGATCAGCGGTGGTTGGTGCAATGACTATTGCATCGCACTTTTTCGCTAAATCGATATGGGGAACGCTATGGACGTTGCTCCATAAGTCGTCATGCACTTCTCGACCACTCAGTGCCGCCCACGTTGCATTTCCAACAAAATTTTGGGATGAACGAGTTGGAACGACGGTGACAAGAAAGCCATGATCCTGAAGGCGACGGATGAGATCGGCGCTCTTATAAGCAGAGATCCCGCCACCAACGCCAAGAATGATCTCGCGACCACGAAGAGTCATGAGAGTGAGTTTTTAAGCGGTAGCTTCTTGAGCTTTAGGCTCGAGGTTTTCAATGGTTAGGAGACCTTCATTGATCTCGCGCAACGCAATTGAGAGCGGCTTCTCATGAACATATGTCTCCACAAGTGGGCCAACATATTCAAGGAGTCCTTCGCCGAGCTGTGAGTAGTAGGCATTGATCTGACGGGCGCGCTTGGCTGCGTAGAGCACGAGGCTATATTTTGAACCTGCCTTGTCGAGAAGCTCATCGATCGGTGGATTTGTGATGCCATCCATGTTAGTCATTGAGCTCATAGTTGCCTCTTTCATCTTGATAAAACCTGAAAAATAAAGCTTCGGCCACGTGGGCTAAGTCGCTAAGGATACCAGTTCCTCAATTACCCGTTCGACGGAGTCATTGACCAGTACGTGGTCGAACTCGCCTGCCGCAGCCATCTCTTGCTCAGCCAGTGCCAATCGGGCTGCCTGGCGTTCAGGCGAATCGGTCCCTCGCCCTGTGAGTCGAGCCTTCAATTCATCCCAGCTGGGAGGCGCGATAAAGACCAATAAGGCGTTGGGATCGCTCTTTCGAACCTGACGGGCTCCCTCAATTTCAATCTCTAGCAGAACATTCTTACCCAGGGCGAGCCAACTCTCGATAGGTGCGTGTGGGGTCCCATAGCGAGCCCCAGCAAACTCTGCCCACTCTAAGAAGGAGCCATCAGCGATCGATTGATCAAACTTCGAATCGTTATAAAAATAGTAATCAATCCCGTCTCGCTCCCCCTCACGAGGGTCGCGAGTTGTCGCTGAAACTGAGATCCAGAATCGGGGATCATTTCGAAGGGTTCGCGTAATCGTGCTCTTACCTACGCCACCAGGCCCAGACATCACAATGAGAGTTCCACGAGCCGGATCGATCTTCGACACTGATAACTCCCCTCTCAACGCTGACACTTGATTAGTACCTAGACCAGCAATCCGTCTCGTGGGAGAGATCTTCGCTCTCTCCATGATTGCTTCCGCTCGAAGTTTACCCACACCAGGTACGGACTCAAGCAATTCACGAACTCGCATCTTCCGTATCGCAGGATCTACGGAGTTGATGAGATCGAAAATGCTGATCTCCCCATTCCCCAGTGACTTCTTTGCTGCCGCTCGAACTTGCCGAGCTGCTATTGCCGCACTATTTGCTGCTGCTCGCTCTGCTGGTGAGAGTTTAGGCGGAAGTGGCGTCATCGAGAATCTCCCGAGCCTTTGCACTCATCGCACCGAGACCTTCGCTGTAAAGAGATGTTATTGGACGACCTATCACGAGATAGGTTGAACCGGCATTGATTGCATCTCGAGGAGTCATGACTCGATTTTGATCACCGAGGGAACTTCCTGCAGGTCGAACTCCGGGAGTAATGATGGTTGTCTCTCTACCGATTCGCTCTCTTATCGATGAAACTTCTAAAGGTGAGCAAACGATCGCTCGCGCGCCAGAGTCAACAGCAAGTGAAGCAAGGTTGATGGCGGATTCGAGCGGAGGCTGAGAGTAACCAATCGCGCGGACATTCTCAGCGGTGAGCGAGGTGAGGATTGTTACCGCGGTGATATCAATCGAAGGAGCAGCGGTAGCCGCGGCAGCGATCATCTCCGATCCACCGGAGGCATGAACGGTAAGAAACTTTGGTTTGATATGCGAGATTGCTTTAGTCGCACTCGCCACTGTATTTGGAATATCGTGCAATTTGAGATCCAAAAAGAGATCGAATTCACCGGCACTTCGTAACCTCTCGATCCCCTTATCGCCAAAAGTTAAGAAGAATTCAAGTCCGGCTTTATACGTCTTAATGGATTCATTGGTCGCTTCAATCCATGAGCAAGCAGTATCGAGATTGTCGGTATCTAGGGCAAGGATCAGTGGATTCATGGAAGGACCTCTCTATGGGCGAAACCGATTGCTTCATTAAGGGAATTGAAACCCTTTTCGATGAGGATCTCTTCTAATTCCTGCTTTACCTTGATAACAGCCGTTGGATTTCCAAACGTGGCAGTACCAACTGATACAGCATGAGCTCCCGCCAAAATGAATTCGAAGGCATCGCGACCAGATGTAATGCCACCCATTCCCAAGATTGGTAAGTGTGGAAGGGCTGCGTGCACTTGATAGACCGCTCTCACTGCTACAGGCCGAATCGCAGGACCACTAAGTCCACCGGTCTTCTGCGCCAATTTAGGGAGCATTGAATTCGTATCAATAACCATCCCAAGAAGAGTGTTGATCAGTGCGACGCCATCTGCACCGGCGTGTGACACCTCTTTAGCGATCGACACGATATCTGTGACATCAGGAGAAAGTTTGGCAATGATTGGCAACTCTCCCCCGATATTTCTTCGGACCGCCTCAATAGCAGCACGGGCTGTCTCTGGATGGCAAGAGAAGACCATTCCTCGATTTTCAACATTGGGACATGAAATATTTACTTCGATTCCCACTACGCCGGGAAGATTGCGCATCTTTCTCGCAAGTACCGCGTAATCTTCGACGGTTTCACCCGCAATACTGACAAAGGTTCGTGCGCCTTGTGCAGCGAGCCATGGAATGTCATTCTCTAGGAAGTAATCCACTCCCGGTCCTTGAAGTCCGATCGAATTGAGCATTCCACTTGGAGTTTCGGCCATTCGTGGAGTGGCACGACCGCTTCGTGGCTTGATCATGATCGACTTGGTGACGATCGCACCCAACTCGGTCAATGGGAAGAATTGAGAGAGTTCTTTACCAGAGCCCGCACAACCGCTGGCGGTTAATATCGGATTTGGAAGTTGTGCGCTACCGAGTGATGCTGCAAATGAGAAGCTCATGCGCCGAAAGTCCCTTCCGGAATACGTCGTTTGCTATCCCAAATAACGCGCGACCCATCCATTACCGGTCCATCGATACAGGAGCGGAGCATACGGATAACGCCATCATCTCCCTTCACCGGAAGAACACAGGTCATGCAGACACCGATTCCACAGGCCATTGATTCTTCGACAGCGCATTGATGCAAAATTCCATAATTATCGCTTATGGCAGTGATTGCCTGAAGCATGCCCATTGGACCACATGAGTAGATGATCTCAATCTCATTCTCTTCGATGAGTTTAGGAAGAACATCGGTAATCTGTCCCTTGATGCCAGTGCTTCCGTCATCGGTTGTGAGAGTCAGACTCGAAACAGAACGTTTACCGTCGAGTGGAGCATAGATCTTTGCGGCGGTACTTGCGCCAAGGACCATATCTACTCGACAACCCCGACTCTTCAAGAGCTCTGCAAGACCAAAGAGTGGTGCGCTTCCATAACCGCCACCAACGAGGAGCGCTCGCACCGGTTCTGTAGGGATACCAAAATGCGTTCCAAGAGGTGCGACCATATCGACAACCGCGTGAGGTTCGAGTGCGGTTAACCAACGACTTCCTTGGCCATGAGGTGCAACAACGAGTTCGATGAGACCTCCTTGGGGTCCCTTCTCCGTTGATCGGTAGATCGCAAAGGCCCTTCGGAGAACCATCGCTGAACTTTCACCACCTACAGCGATAGCGACAAAGTTTCCTGGTCGGGCTTGAGCCGCTAAATCACCAACGGAGAAGACCATATGGTGATAGGCGCCAACCTTTTTATTGCTTATAAGTTCTGCGGAGATTTGAGCCGCTCTCGAGTTCATCGCCCGGCTCCTGCCTGCCACTCTTGTAGCGATTCAATATCAAATTCTCTGCTTTGCATTTCGCGGATGCCCTCAACCGCCGCCTTAAATCCAGCGATCGTCGTGATGATGGGAATCGAACGCTGAACGGAAGCAGTTCGAATTAACCAACCATCTTGGCGTGATCCCCTGCCGAGTGGTGTATTAATCACCAGGTCAACCATTGATGTTGTGATGATATCTACAGCTGAAAGTCCATCAGATTGGGAATCGGAGTTCTTTCGGACTTGGCGGGATTGAACTCCATGTGAAGAGAGGTAATCGTGGGTTCCGGCTGTCGTAAAGAGCGTGAAGCCCAGATCTGAGAGCGCACGAGAAGGCTCAAGTGCATCAGCCTTATCTCTATCGGAGAGTGAGATAAAGACAGACCCAGACATCGGAAGAGGCCCGAAAGATGAGATCTGACTCTTGGCATAGGCCTGTCCAAAAGTGTTCGCGATGCCCATCACCTCACCTGTCGATCGCATCTCAGGTCCAAGAACTGAATCAACTCCAGTTCCATCGACTCTACGGAATCTATTCCATGGGAGGACCGCCTCTTTAACAGAGACGCCATTAGCAACACCGTCACCAGAGAGTGGAAGGACGCCTTGATCGCGAAGTTGCTGAATAGATACTCCGGTGGAGATGAGCGCCGCAGCCTTCGACAGCGGGTTTCCAGTCGCTTTACTGACAAAGGGAACTGTTCGAGATGCTCGCGGATTTGCTTCGATAACGTACAACGTGCCATCTCTCGTGATCGCATACTGGATATTGATGAGGCCACGTACGCCGACATTGAGAGCAATCTTGTGGGTTGCTTCTCGAATCTCCGCAATCTTGGAAAGGTCAAGAGTAAAACTTGGAAGGACGCAGGCTGAGTCACCTGAGTGAATTCCTGCTTCTTCAATATGCTCCATGACTCCACCCAAGAAGAGTTCTGTCCCATCATAAAGCGCATCAACGTCAATCTCGATCGCATCATCGAGGAATCTATCGATCAAAACAGGGTGATTTGGAGTAATCTCCGTCGCCTTTACGATGAACTCTTCGAGCGATTCATCGTCATAGACGATCTCCATACCGCGACCACCGAGGACAAATGATGGGCGCACTAAGACTGGGTAGGTAATTTCTTTAGCAATCTTCTTCGCCTCTTCGAAGGTATTAGCCATTCCAAATTCGGGCGCCTTTAGATTACTGATTTCGAGAATCTTGCCGAATTCACCGCGATCTTCAGCTAAATCAATTGCATGCGGGGATGTACCGAGGATTGTCACTCCGGCGTCGAGAAGTCCGCGAGCAAGTCCAAGAGGAGTCTGGCCGCCAAGTTGGGCGATCACTCCAAGTACTGGACCAGCTTGGGTTTCAGCATGGATTACTTCAAGGACATCCTCGAGCGTGAGCGGCTCAAAGTAGAGTCGATCAGATGTGTCGTAATCAGTGGAAACCGTCTCTGGATTGCAATTCACCATAATCGTTTCATACCCAGCCTCGCGAAGCGCGAAGGCAGCGTGGACGCAGGAGTAATCGAACTCCACTCCTTGGCCGATTCGATTGGGACCACTGCCGAGAATAAAGACGGCAGTTTTGGTGCGGGATCGTACTTCTGTTTCTTGGTCATATGACGAGTAGTGGTACGGCGTATGCGCTTCAAATTCTGCAGCACATGTATCTACCGTCTTGTAGACCGGTCGAATATTGAGTCGTTCTCTGGTCAATCTGATCTCAGACTCGGAGATATTGCGGAGTGAGGCAAGTTGTGCGTCCGAGAAGCCAAGGCGTTTTGCGCTGCGGATCAGCACTTCAGAAAGTTCAGCGGCACTCTTGATCGAATCGGCCATCTCATTGATGAGCTGAATTTGTGAGAGGAACCATGGGTCGATCTTTGTCTGAGCAAATACCTCATCGACGCTTGCACCCAGACTCATCACCTTTTGAACCTGTTGGAGGCGATATTCCGTTGGAATCTTAATCTGCTCCATGAGTTCACCACGTAGAGCAGCATCTGTTCCCCACGAGAAACTCATCCCCTTCTTCTCAACCGAGCGAAGTGCCTTTTGAAGCGCTTCTGGGAAACTCCGACCGATCGCCATTGCTTCACCAACGGATTTCATCGTTGTTGTCAGGCGCTCATCAGCTTCCGGGAATTTTTCAAAGGCAAACCGAGGAACCTTAACAACCACATAATCGAGAGTCGGTTCGAAGGAAGCGGGTGTTGACTTCGTAATATCGTTCTGAATCTCATCAAGACTGTACCCGATTGCCAATTTCGTCGCGATTTTTGCGATTGGAAAACCCGTTGCCTTGGATGCGAGAGCAGAAGAGCGGGATACTCGTGGGTTCATCTCGATGACAATGATTCGGCCATCCTTGGGATTGACCGCAAATTGAATATTACATCCGCCAGTGGCCACTCCGACTTCACGAATAATCTCGATCGAGAGGTCGCGCAACTTCTGGTATTCGACATCTGTGAGAGTCATTGCTGGTGCTACCGTGATTGAGTCACCCGTATGGACGCCCATCGGATCGAAATTTTCGATGCTACATACGATGACGACGTTATCCTTATGATCCCGCATGACCTCGAGTTCGTACTCTTTCCACCCAATGATGGATTCCTCAAGGAGAACTTCAGTTGTCGGACTATGGCGAAGTCCAGCTCCAGCGATAAGTTCCAACTCGGCCTGGTCGTACGCGATTCCGGAACCTAATCCGCCCATTGTGAATGAAGGGCGAACAACAACCGGATATTTGAGCTCTTCTACACCGGCTAAACACTCTTGCATGGAATGCGCGATTATCGATTTAGCCGAGTCTCCCCCAACCTTCGCAACAATTCCCTTAAAAGTTTCGCGATCCTCACCACGGTTAATCGCATCGACATTTGCTCCGATCAGTTTGGTGCCATATTTTTCAAAGGAACCACGCTCATACAGTTGCATGGCAGCATTCAAAGCTGTCTGTCCGCCCAAGGTCGCAAGCACCGCATCTGGGCGTTCCTTCTCGAGAATCTTCTCAATAATCTCTGGAGTAATTGGCTCGATATAGGTTGCATCGGCAAACTCAGGGTCGGTCATGATCGTTGCGGGATTTGAGTTGATCAAGATGACTCGAATTCCCTCTTCACGAAGAACTCGACACGCTTGAGTTCCAGAGTAATCGAATTCGCAGGCTTGGCCAATCACGATTGGTCCGGAACCGATAACAAGAACACTCTTAATGGATAGATCTCTAGGCATTGTGTACCGCAACCTTCCTGGTCATGAGTTCAGCGAAGTGGTCAAAGAGATATGCAGCATCATGCGGACCAGCAGCAGATTCTGGGTGGTACTGGACACTGAAGGCCGGCCGTTCAAGTAATTCCAGACCTTCCACAACACCGTCATTGAGGCAGATATGGGAGACAAACCCTGCGCCAAAGACCGTTGTGAAGTTTGCGTCAACGGGTGCATTAACCGCGAATCCGTGATTGTGGGCGGTGATTTCAACTGTTCCATCGCGCAGATTCTTTACTGGCTGATTGATGCCTCTATGGCCAAAGGGTAACTTGTAAGTAGTGAACCCAAGGGCGCGACCAAGAATCTGATGACCAAAACAGATACCGAAAAGAGGTATTGATTCTGAGAGAAATTCTCTCACTAGGGTAACCATCTCATCCATAGTTGATGGATCTCCCGGACCATTCGATAGGAAGATTCCGTCAGGGGAGATCGATTCAATCTCCTCCTTTGTTGCACTCAATGGAAAGACGTGAACTTCCATTCCTCTTTCAGACATGTGGCGAGGTGTTGCCGACTTGATACCTAAGTCAATTGCGGCAACGGTGAATTTTTTCTCAACATCGACTGGAGTAGGCACCACATATTTGACTGGAGTTGATACATCCGATGCAAGGAATGCCCCCGCCATAGATGGCATTTCACGAACCTTCAAGACCATTTCCTCGCGTGGACGCTCTTCGCCGGAGAATATTCCGACTCTCATAGAACCGCGATCTCGCAGATGACGGGTAATCGCGCGAGTATCAACGCCTTGAATTCCGACTATTCCTGCATCTATGAGGGCAGATTCCAGAGATTGATCAGAACGCCAATTGGAAGTTCGTGGCGATGGATTCCGAGCGACAAAACCGGAAACCCAGATCTTCGTCGACTCCATATCCTCTGCATTAAAACCAGTGTTACCGATATGCGGAGCGGTCATAATGACGATCTGCTTGTGATAACTAGGGTCTGTCAAAGTCTCTTGATACCCAGTCATTCCCGTTGAGAAGACAGCTTCACCAAAGGTTTCTCCGTGGCATGCCCATGACTCCCCCTCAAAGATTGCTCCATCATCGAGAACAAGGTATGCCTTACTCATGTACAGCTCCGATCAGAATCTGGTTCTTCATTACTAGTCTGCCGTTGAAAATCGTATGTATGACATCACCGGTCAATTCAAAACCATGGAATGGGGTGTTTCTACTCTTTGAAAGGAGAAGTTCGCGATCAACAATCCATCTCTTTTCTGGATCTACGATTGCGATATTCGCAATCGATCCTTTCTTGAGATCCAAACCGTGGGCTGTATAACCACCGATTTTCGCAGGATTTTTGGACATAACCTCAATCAATCGAGTCCAACTCATAAGGCCAGTTTCGATCATTGTTGTGATCACGATTCCTAAAGCTGTCTCTAGGCCAACCATTCCGAAGGCCGCAGCAGCCCACTCGCAATCCTTATCTTCCGCTGGGTGTGGTGCATGATCCGTTGCAACGATATCGATCGTTCCATCCGCCAGTGCGGCGCGGAGCGCTTTCACATCTTCATCTGTTCGTAGTGGAGGATTTACTTTGTAGATCGGATCATAGGTACGGGCAGTTTCATCGGTAAGGAGTAAGTGGTGAGGGGTTACCTCAGCTGTTACCTGCATGCCTTGAGCCTTTGCCCAGCGAATAATCTCTACCGAGCCCTTGGTTGAAAGGTGGCAGATGTGGAGACGACTTCCTAGCGAATGCGCAAGAAGGATATCTCTCGCAATAATCGCTTCTTCAGCGATCGCCGGCCAGCCAGCTAAGCCAAGCTGAGCTGATACAACGCCCTCGTTCATTTGTGCACCTTCGGTAAGGCGTGGATCTTGGGCATGCTGAGCGATAACTCCCCCGAAACCTTTTACATATTCGAGCGCTCTCCTCATAAGGAGAGAGTCGCTTACGCACTTACCATCGTCGCTGAAAATTCTGACCTTTGCCGCAGAGTCGGCCATCGCCTTCATTTCGGAGAGTTTCTTTCCCTCAAGTCCTTCACTGACGGCTCCAATAGGAAAGACGTCGCAAAGACCAGCTTCACGACCGAGTCGCCATACTTGTTCCACGACTCCCGCAGAATCGGCCACCGGAGATGTGTTCGCCATCGGAGATATCGCAGTGAATCCTCCGCGAATAGCAGCTCTGGAGCCAGTCAGGACCGTTTCGGCATTCTCTCGTCCTGGCTCGCGCAGATGTGTATGAAGGTCAACAAATCCCGGAAGAATCCTGAGTCCTGCGCAATTGATCAGCTCTCCCGAAGACGACAACTCTTGGCCTATCTCAGTGATGATTTCACCAACGATGCGAATATCGGCAACTGACCCATCCGGAAGGAGGCCGCTTTTCAAAAGAATTTCCATCGCTTTACGCCCCTAGCGTCTCGTGAGTGGAGGAAATGTTCGGACCTCCTAGAAGTTGATAGAGGGCTGCCATTCGCACTACAACCCCATTTGATACTTGATCGATCACTACCGATCGAATGGAATCTGCACTTGCGGCACTGATCTCAAGGCCGCGATTCATTGGCCCTGGGTGCATAACGATGGCATTGCTCTTGAGTCTCTTCAGTCGATCTCCATCGAGACCATACCCCTTTGAGTACTCACGTCCATTTGGGAGGAAGGAATCATTCATGCGTTCAAGTTGAACTCTGAGCATCATGACAACATCTAACTCTTCGAGATTCTCATCGAAATCGTAAGAAGATCTCACTCCCCAAGAATCAATCGTTGACGGTAGCAAGGTTGGCGGAGCGATTAACGTAACATCCGCACCCATTTTTCTTAGTAGGAGAACATTGCTTCGAGCAACTCGCGAATGGAGGATATCTCCAACGATGGCTATCTTTAATCCACTAAAAGTTGTTAACGTTGACCCAAAATGCTTACGAATCGTGAAAGCATCGAGAAGCGCCTGGGTAGGGTGTTCGTGGGTACCGTCACCTGCATTAATTACCGATGATTCAATCCAACCTGATTCAGCCAATCGTTTTGCCGCGCCAGATGCGGGGTGACGTATAACAATTAGATCTGCGCCCATAGCCTCAAGAGTTTGCGCTGTATCTTTTAGGCTCTCTCCCTTGCTGACGCTTGATCCCTTGGCCGAGAAGTTTGTGACATCAGCGGACAACCGCTTCGCAGCAGATTCAAAGGAGAGTCTTGTTCGGGTGGAATCTTCAAAGAAGAGGTTTACAACAGTCCTGCCGCGTAGCGTGGGTAGCTTCTTTACCGATCCAGAGGTCAACTTCTCTAGCTCTGATGCAGTATCGAGAATGCCCACAATCTCGAGTTCCGAGAGATCGGCTATTGAAAGTAGGTGTTTCACTCTTCCACCTCAAAAATTTCCACAAGGTCCTCGCCATCAATCTCCGAGAGTTTGACCTTGACGATCTCCTTGAGAGAGGTAGGAATGTTCTTTCCCACGTAATCGGGCCTTATCGGCAATTGACGGTGACCTCTGTCGACGAGTACTGCCAATTGAACCGAACGCGGTCGACCTAACTCACCTAGCGCATCAAGAGCAGCGCGTATCGTTCGACCGGAGAAGAGCACGTCATCAATCAGTACGATGTCACGACCTTCAACACCGCCTTGGGGCATGACTGTCTCAGCCAAGGGTCTTGGAGCTCGCAGCCGGTGGTCATCGCGATGCATCGTGATATCTAATGAGCCGACAGGTACCGGACCTTCGATGCTTTCAAGAATGCCTGCCAAGCGGGAGGCTAAATATCTCCCCCGCGTTGGGATACCCATGAGAGAGATCGAATCGATCCCGTGGTTTCGTTCGATGATTTCGTGAGAGATGCGCTTAAGAGCGCGGGCGATCTCCGCCTGATCCAAGATAAGACTCATACAACTCCTTCGCCGCCTCTCTGGACGGTTCGTTAAAGGATTACTGCGAGAGGGTATCACCTGTGGATAGTGAAAGCGAGAATTCCGCCTTTCCCCTAGCCTGCCGGACATGGAAAATCCAGATCTTATGAGTGAAAAGGGTGAGCTCCTCGCGGGGAGTGAGCCAGAGTTGCTTGCCCTCGGTCAATCTCTCCGGAGTATCCGTAAGCAGAAGGGGCTCACCCTTCGAGATATCGAGAGTGATTCACAGGGCCGCTGGAAAGCTGTGGTTATTGGCTCATATGAACGTGGTGACCGAGCCTTAACACTGAAGAAGGCGGTTGCGCTCGCCAGGTATTACAACGTTCCACTCGATCAACTTTTAGGCCTGTCTCAAGCCTCATCCAGCCAATCTGGAGCTCTTTCAATCAATCTGGTAGCCCTTCGAAGGAGCAGTACACAGTTACCTGCGGCGCTTACCCGCTTCGCTCAGGAGATTTGTCGACGCCGTTCTGATTGGAACGGGGAAATGCTCTCGCTTCGAACAAGTGATCGAGCCTTCTTGGCGATTATTCTCGACATTAACGAAGAGAGCCTTGATCGCTGGCTGAATGAGAATGAACTACTACTGAGTGTTCCAACTACTTAGATGAGAGTGCTTTTGATTGCGACGATACGCCCGAGGACGCCATTGATATAGCGGGACGAATCCTGAGTAGATAACTCTGCCGCTATTTCAACCGCTTCGTTGATAGCAACCTTCTCATCAATATCATGAGCCCAGAGAATTTCATAAATACTGAGGCGAAGAAGATTGCGATCAATCGCTGGCATGCGATCCATATCCCATCCTTCAGAATATGTGATGATCAATTCATCCAAGCGATCCCTATGTTCAGAAACGCCTTCCAGAAGACTTCGCACATAAGGTTCTTGAGAGAGCTCTTCTGATGGGCGCGAGCTATAGAGCTCGAGCGCTAACGCTCCACGCAGGTCAGCTTCGTAGAGGAAATCTAGTGCGCGCTTACGAGCTTTACGTCGAGCACTCACGAATTAGCGCGGCCGAGGTATCCCCCGGTACGAGTATCAACAAGGATCTTCTCATCCTGCTTGATGAAGAGTGGAACTTGGACAGTAATACCAGTTTCGACAGTTGCTGGCTTATTTCCGCCAGAGGAACGATCACCTTGTAAACCAGGCTCAGTGTAGGTAACGATGAGTTCCACTGATGCTGGAAGTTCGACGTAAAGTGGATTTCCTTCGTGGACAGCAACGATCGCTTCGCAATTCTCCAACATGTAATCAACAGCGTCGCCTACAACAGCAGCCGAGATAGTCATCTGATCATAATTTTGGGTATCCATGAAGACGAAATCTTCGCCATCTTTGTAAAGGTACTGCATATCGCGCTTTTCAAGGATTGCGACCTCAACCTTGATTCCTGCGTTAAATGTCTTTTCAACGACTTTTCCAGTGAGTACTTGCTTCATCTTGGTGCGTACGAAGGCTGGGCCCTTGCCCGGCTTCACATGCTGGAACTCGATTACCGTCCAGAGCTGACCATCGATATCAAGGGTCATACCATTCTTAAGATCATTCGTCGTTGCCATCAGAGTTCCATTTCATCAATATGCCCCTAGGGTCTTAAGGGCGGATAAGAAGGTTGAAGAATACCCGCTAAATCATCGCCTTGAGCGCAATCAACGCTAACCGGTATGAATCCGGGCCAAATCCCCCGATAGTGCCGTTCACGACACCAGAAATTACTGAGGTGTGGCGGAACTCCTCGCGAGCTAAGGGATTGCTCAGATGGACTTCGATCACCGGTGCGGTCAACATATCGACCGCATCTCGAATTGCGTAGGAGTAATGGGTGAATGCGGCCGGATTGAAGATCACTGGAGATTTCTCATCCGCGGCTGCATGGAGCCAGGTAATAAGTTCAGTCTCTGAATCCGATTGACGAATATCAACGTCGAGCCCGAGCTTCTGTGCTTCATTCGAAATGAAAGCGCTCAGCGCAGGAAAATCCATCTGCCCATAAATTGCTGAGTTCCGCAGATCAAGTCGACCTAGATTCGGTCCATTGAGAACAAGGATCTTCATGAACGAATTCTCTCATAGACGCTCTGCGCTCGTTCGATGGCCACGCCCTCAAACCAGACAGGGTGGCCAATATCTTCGAGGCCAATAAATCGAAGTTGGGAGCCACGGGTCTTTTTGTCACCCAACATCAGTTGAAGTAATTCCTCAAATGAGAGTCCGGTTACCGTTATCGGTAGACCAAACTTTGTAAGGAGTGCCACAACTTTAGAGGTCTGATTTGCATCGAAACCAGCAAGGTCCTCAGATAGTGCGAGGGCATATACGAGACCGATCGCTACCGCTTCGCCATGTCTCAGTTCATAATTCATGGATTTCTCTACGGCATGTCCGAAGGTGTGGCCGAAGTTGAGAATCTCACGAAGTTTTCCCTCTTTGAAATCCTTACTCACGACATCGGCCTTTACTCGAGCCGACTTCTCAATGAGCTCGGCTGAATACTCACGAACTTCTGAAATTGTGTTGAGTCCCTCTAATCGATTCAGAATTGATGCATCTGCAATCAGCCCGGACTTAATCACTTCCGCTAAACCAGCCGCATAATCTCGGTCTGAAAGTGAATCAAGAAAGACGGTATCGATAATCACATGGCTTGGTGAGTAAAAAGCGCCAACCAGATTCTTCCCAGCAGATGTATTGATCCCAGTCTTTCCACCTATAGATGCATCAACCATCGCAGCAAGTGTCGTTGGAATCGCGAACCAATCAACACCACGCAACCAGGTGGCTGCAACAAAGCCGGCAAGATCCGTAGTTGCTCCCCCACCAATACCAATAATTGCATCGGTACGACCGAGTTGCAGACGACCAAGCACATCCCAAACCTGAGAAACGATTGCAATATCCTTTTGAGATTCCCCTTCAGGTACGTAAAAGACGGTTTC
>CAJBLC010000008.1 GCA_903953805.1 uncultured Actinomycetes bacterium
ATTCTCGATGCCGATAAGGAAGGTTTCCTTCGCTCGACAACCTCACTGATTCAGACGATAGGCCGTGCCGCTCGAAATGTGTCGGGTGAAGTTCATATGTATGCCGACAATATGACGAAGTCGATGGTTCAGGCGATCGATGAGACAAATAGACGCCGTGAGAAGCAGGTTGCCTACAACACGGCGAATGGCATTGAACCAACGGCGCTACGAAAGAAGATTGCCGATATCACTGATCTCATCGTCCAAGAATCGGATGACACCGAAAATTTGACCTCTCAGAAGAATGGCAAGAAGAAGAATGGTGGGGGAATAGCCGTTGGTGTGAGATCGACACTCCCAGCTTCTCTGCCGCGACAGGAACTCTTAGCTCTCATAGAATCCCTCACAGATCAGATGAAATCTGCCGCCGCCGATCTCCAATTTGAGGTTGCAGCACGACTTCGCGATGAAATCAGAGAACTCAAACGAGAGTTACGAGGCATGGAAGAGGCAGGCGGATGAGTTCAGATCGTTTAATAGTGCGCGGAGCACGCGCTCACAACCTGAAGAACGTCTCGCTCGACCTGCCACGAGAAGCACTCATTGTCTTCACTGGACTCTCAGGTTCCGGTAAGTCTTCCCTTGCCTTTGACACGATCTTTGCGGAAGGCCAGCGCCGTTATGTCGAGTCGCTCTCTGCATACGCCAGACAGTTCTTGGGTCAGATGGACAAGCCCGATGTTGATTTTATTGAGGGACTTTCCCCGGCTGTCTCTATTGATCAGAAATCCACGAATAGAAACCCACGCTCGACTGTGGGAACAATTACCGAGGTATATGACTACCTTCGTCTCCTCTTCGCGCGAGCAGGGCGCCCTCATTGCCCGAATTGCGGGAAAGCTATTGCGAAGCAAACACCTCAAAATATTGTCGATCAAATTTTGGGGCTTGATGAAGGAACCCGCTTCCAAGTTCTCGCGCCTGTAATCCGTGGCCGCAAGGGTGAATTTGTCGATCTCTTTAAAGATCTCACTGTTCAAGGTTTTTCCCGAGCACGTGTTGATGGAGTGGTTCACCAGCTTGCTGAAGCACCAAAACTGAAGAAGCAAGAGAAACATACGATTGAAGTCGTCGTCGATCGCTTGGCTGTTAAAGCTGATGCAAAATCTCGACTTACAGATTCAATTGAGACTGCGCTCAAACTCGCGAGTGGCTTAGTGATCTTAGATTTCGTTGATCTCAAAGATGGCGATCCAGAGAAAGAGAAGACCTTCAGTGAGCACATGGCCTGCCATGACTGTGAACTCTCATTTGGCGAACTCGAACCCCGTTCCTTCTCATTTAACTCTCCCTTTGGCGCCTGCCCAGAGTGCACCGGTCTTGGAATCAAACTGGAAGTAGATGAAGAGTTGATCATCCCCGACGACTCAATTTCAATCAATGAGGGAGCGATCACTCCTTGGGTAAATTCGGAATACTTTGATCGTCTCCTTGAGGGCCTTTCGAAAGAGCTCTCCTTCTCATTGGATAAACCCTGGAAGGCGCTCCCTCAAAAGGCCAAGGGTGCAATCATCAATGGCTGGGATTACGAAGTTCATGTGAAATATAAGAATCGTTATGGTCGCGAGCGCGCTTATACGACTGGGTTTGAAGGCGTTGCTCCTTTTATTGTTCGCCGTCACGCCGAGAGCGAAGGCGAATATGGCCGCGATAAGTACGAGGCTTATATGCGAGAGACACCATGTCCAGCATGTAAGGGAACTCGTCTCAAGCCTGAGGTCTTAGCGGTCACAATCGGTGGAAAGAGCATCGCAGAGATCTGCGAACTCTCAATCGCTGATTGCGCGGTATTTCTCAAGAAGATCTCACTTAATGCCCGTGAGAAGAAGATCGCTGAACGAGTCTTAAAGGAAGTCCACGCTCGTCTCGGATTCTTGCTCGATGTTGGACTCGACTATCTCTCACTAGAACGTGCCGCGGGAACTCTCTCAGGCGGCGAAGCACAACGTATTCGCCTCGCGACTCAGATTGGCTCCGGTTTAGTTGGGGTCCTCTATGTTCTTGACGAGCCAAGTATTGGATTGCATCAGAGGGATAACCATCGTCTGATCGAGACGCTTACTCGTCTGCGGGATATGGGCAATACCTTGATTGTGGTTGAACACGATGAGGACACAATCAGAGCGGCTGACTGGATCGTCGATATCGGCCCTGGAGCTGGTGAGCATGGTGGTGAAGTCGTCTCATCTGGAACCTACGCTGAGCTCATTGCAGCACCAAAATCTATAACTGGTGCTTACATGTCTGGCCGTACAAAGATTGAGATCCCCAAGGAGCGACGTCCGTACGACAAGGCGCGCACGATTACGGTCAAGGAAGCGAAAGAGAATAATCTTAAAAATATCTCGGTAACCTTCCCGCTGGGAAATTTTGTTGCCGTAACGGGTGTCAGTGGCTCTGGAAAATCAACGCTCGTTAATGACATCCTTTACTCAGTATTAGCTAACAAACTTAATGGCGCACGTATTGTTCCCGGTAGACACCGTTCGATAACTGGGCTCGATCAGCTCGATAAAGTCGTTCACGTCGATCAGTCGCCGATTGGCCGAACACCGCGTTCAAATCCGGCGACCTATACCGGTGTCTTCGACAAAATTCGTGCTCTCTTTGCCGAGACGAGCGAAGCGAAGGTACGCGGATACCAG
>CAJBLC010000009.1 GCA_903953805.1 uncultured Actinomycetes bacterium
ACGGAGCGAGGTCAAGAAGTAGAGACCAAGGACCATATCCTGAGTTGGAGATGTGATCGGACGACCCGATGCTGGTGAGAGGATGTTGTTGCTCGAAAGCATAAGTACACGAGCTTCTGCTTGTGCTTCTGCTGAAAGAGGCAAGTGAACAGCCATCTGATCACCATCGAAGTCAGCGTTAAACGCTGTACATACGAGTGGGTGGATCTGAATAGCCTTACCTTCAACCAACTGTGGTTCGAAGGCCTGGATACCCAGACGGTGCAGAGTTGGTGCGCGGTTCAGAAGTACTGGGTGTTCTGCAATAACTTCTTCAAGAACATCCCACACAACTGGACGAGCACGTTCAACCATGCGCTTTGCAGATTTAATGTTCTGAGCGTGGTTAAGATCGACCAAGCGCTTCATGACAAATGGCTTGAAGAGTTCAAGTGCCATCTGCTTTGGAAGTCCGCACTGGTGGAGCTTCAACTGTGGTCCAACAACAATTACTGAACGACCAGAGTAGTCAACGCGCTTTCCGAGCAAGTTCTGACGGAAGCGGCCCTGCTTACCCTTCAACATATCTGAGAGTGACTTCAGTGGACGGTTTCCTGGGCCAGTTACTGGGCGACCACGACGACCGTTATCGAAGAGTGAGTCAACAGCTTCTTGAAGCATGCGCTTCTCGTTGTTGACGATGATCTCTGGTGCACCAAGATCAGCGAGACGCTTCAAACGGTTGTTGCGGTTGATAACGCGGCGATAGAGATCGTTGAGATCTGATGTCGCAAAACGTCCGCCATCCAACTGAACCATTGGGCGAAGATCTGGTGGAATAACAGGGACAGCATCAAGAACCATTGAAGCTGGCTTGTTGCTGGTGTTAAGGAATGAGGAGACGACCTTGAGGCGCTTGATAGCGCGAGTCTTCTTCTGACCCTTACCTGTTTGTGAGAGTTCGTTGAGGAGCTCAAACTCAGCTTGAAGATCAAAGGTCTCAAGGCGAGCCTTGATTGCCGCAGCACCCATTGAACCTTCGAAGTAAACGCCATAACGATCGCGCATCTCGCGGTAGAGGCTCTCATCACCTTCGAGGTCTTGGACCTTGAGGTTCTTGAAGCGAGCCCAGACGGCATCGAGACGATCGAGTTCGCGCTGTGCACGGTCACGAGTTGCCTTGAGCTCACGCTCTGCAGATTCGCGAACCTTGCGCTTTACATCAGCCTTCTCACCGGCAGCTTCGAGCTCAGCAAGATCTGCTTCGAGCTTCTTCTGACGTGAGTCAAGATCTGTATCGCGACGAGTTTCGATCTTCTTCTTATCGTTTGAGAGACGCTTCTCAAGCTGTGGGAGATCTTCTGCGCGAGCTTCAGTATCAACAGATGTGATCATGTAAGCAGCGAAGTAGATGACCTTCTCGAGATCCTTTGGAGCAAGATCAAGGAGGTAACCCAAGCGGCTTGGAACGCCCTTGAAGTACCAGATGTGAGTGACAGGAGCAGCAAGCTCGATATGACCCATGCGCTCACGACGAACCTTGGCGCGTGTTACTTCTACGCCGCAACGTTCGCAGATGATGCCCTTGAATCGAACGCGCTTGTACTTACCGCAATAACATTCCCAGTCGCGAGTTGGTCCGAAGATCTTCTCATCGAAGAGTCCGTCCTTCTCTGGCTTGAGTGTGCGGTAGTTAATGGTCTCTGGCTTCTTGACTTCACCGAAAGACCACTCGCGAATATTGTCGGTCGACGCTAGGCCGATACGTAGTTCATCAAAGAAATTAACATCCAACATGGTTGTTTATCCTCACACTTCTTCTACGCTGCTTGGCTCAACTCGTGACAAGTTGATACCTAGCTCTTCGGCGGCACGGAATACTTCTTCGTCGGTATCGCGCATTTCAATTGCGACACCTTCGGATGAGAGAACTTCAACGTTCAAGCAGAGAGATTGCATCTCTTTGACGAGAACCTTGAATGACTCTGGAATACCTGGCTCAGGGATGTTCTCTCCCTTAACGATCGCCTCGTAAACCTTTACGCGGCCAAGGACGTCATCTGACTTGATGGTGAGCAACTCTTGGAGTGTGTATGCAGCTCCATAAGCTTCGAGTGCCCAAACTTCCATCTCACCAAAGCGCTGTCCACCGAACTGGGCTTTTCCGCCAAGTGGTTGCTGAGTGATCATTGAGTAAGGACCAGTTGAACGTGCGTGGATCTTGTCATCTACCAAGTGGTGGAGCTTCAAGATATACATGTAACCAACTGAGATTGGGGCCTTATAAGGCTCACCGGTACGACCATCGAAGAGTTGAGCCTTACCGTTTGCACCGATCAACTGCATGCCATCCTTGTTAGGAAGTGTTGATCCGAGAAGACCGATAAGTTCTTCTTCACGAGCACCATCGAAGACAGGTGTTGCTACCTTGCCATTTGGTGCTTGCTCAGCTGCGCCGATTGCACGCAGATTCTCTTGCCATGGCTCATTACCTTCGAGCTTCCAGCCAGCCTTTGCAACCCAACCGAGGTGGAGTTCAAGGACCTGACCGACGTTCATACGACCTGGAACACCAAGTGGGTTCAAGACAACATCAACAGGAGTTCCATCTTCGAGGAATGGCATATCTTCTTGAGGAAGAATCTTCGAGATAACACCCTTGTTACCGTGGCGACCAGCGAGCTTGTCACCATCTTGAATCTTGCGCTTCTGGGCAACGTAGACACGAACAACTTGGTTTACACCAGCTGGGAGTTCGTAATCTTCTGAGTCAGCGATGGATAAGCCGATGACCTTGCCTGATTCACCGTGTGGAACCTTGAGCGAGGTATCGCGAACTTCGCGAGCCTTCTCACCAAAGATCGCACGGAGCAAACGCTCTTCAGGGGTAAGTTCGGTCTCTCCCTTTGGAGTTACCTTTCCTACGAGAATATCGCCAGGGACAACATCTGCGCCGACGCGGATAATTCCACGATCGTCGAGATCTGCAAGAACTTCTTCGCTGACATTAGGAATGTCGCGAGTGATCTCCTCAGGTCCAAGCTTGGTATCGCGAGCATCGACTTCGTACTCTTCAATGTGAATCGAAGTAAGGACATCGTCCTGTACGAGACGCTGCGAAAGGATGATCGCATCTTCGTAGTTGTGACCTTCCCATGACATAAATGCCACGAGGAGGTTCTTTCCGAGAGCCATCTCACCCTTATCGGTTGATGGGCCGTCAGCAATAACCTGACCAGGCTCAACACGATCTCCCTTTGAGACAACAACCTTCATATTGCGGCTGGTGCCCTGGTTTGAGCGGACGAACTTCTCGATGAAGTAATGCTCTGTAGTTCCATCATCGTTCATGACGGTGACTTCATCAGCCTGTACGACTGTGACAACACCAGGCTTACGTGCAAGGAGCACATCGCCAGCATCAACAGCAGCACGGAACTCCATACCAGTTCCAACAAATGGAGCTTCAGCACGAAGAAGTGGGACTGCCTGACGCATCATGTTCGAGCCCATCAATGCACGGTTCGCATCATCGTGCTCGAGGAATGGAATCATCGCTGTTGCAACAGAAACCATCTGACGTGGTGAGACGTCCATGTAATCGACTTCATCAGCCAAGATGTATTCAACTTCGCCACCACGACGACGAACCAATACGCGCTCTTCAGCGAAGTGGTTATCTGATGTCAATGGCGCATTCGCCTGGGCAATGATGTGCTCATCTTCTTCATCAGCGGTGAGGTAATCGATTTGATCAGTGACCTTGCCCTTAGAAACCTTGCGATAAGGAGTCTCGATAAATCCAAATGGTGTAACGCGTGCATATGTTGCAAGCGAACCAATAAGACCAATGTTTGGACCTTCTGGAGTTTCGATTGGACACATACGACCGTAGTGCGATGGGTGAACGTCACGGACTTCGAAGCCAGCACGTTCACGTGAGAGACCACCAGGTCCAAGTGCAGATAGACGACGCTTGTGTGTCATACCTGAAAGTGGGTTGGTCTGATCCATAAACTGCGAGAGCTGTGAAGTCCCGAAGAACTCCTTGATCGATGCAACGACAGGACGGATGTTGATCAAGGTCTGAGGAGTAATCGCCTCAACATCTTGAGTTGTCATACGTTCGCGAACAACGCGCTCCATACGTGAAAGACCGGTACGAACCTGGTTCTGAATAAGCTCGCCAACGGTACGGAGACGACGGTTACCGAAGTGATCGATATCGTCCTTCTCTACGCGAACCTGCTTGCCGTATTCGAGAAGCGCGTCGCCCTTGTGCAATGAAGCCAAGTATTTAATGGTTCCAACGATATCTTCGATCGTAAGGAGACCCTTGTTGAGATCGAGCTCTAGACCGAGCTTCTTATTAACCTTGAAGCGACCAACCTTTGCAAGGTCATAACGCTTTGGATTGAAGTAAAGATTCTCAATGAGATTCTGTGCAGCTTCCTTGGTTGGTGGCTCGCCTGGACGGAGCTTGCGGTAGATATCAAGGAGCGCTTCATCTTGAGTATTGACGTTATCTTTTTCAAGAGTCTGGCGGATTGATTCATACTCACCGAACTGCTCAAGGATCTGCTCTGAAGTCCAGCCAAGTGCCTTGAGGAATACTGTGACAGATTGCTTACGCTTGCGATCGATACGAACGCCAACGAGATCCTTCTTATCAATTTCAAATTCCAGCCAAGCACCGCGGCTTGGGATGATCTTTGATGTGAAGATATCTTTATCTGAAGCCTTCTCGATAGCCTGCTCGAAGTAGACACCAGGTGAGCGAACGATCTGTGAAACAACAACGCGCTCTGTTCCGTTGATAACGAAGGTTCCACGTGGTGTCATCAATGGGAAGTCACCCATGAAGACAGTCTGTGACTTGATTTCGCCGGTCTCGTTATTTGTAAATTCAGCTGTGACGAAGAGTGGCGCGCTGTAAGTCATATCGCGCTCTTTGCACTCTGCAATCGTGTACTTAGCTGGTTCGAAGCGGTGGTCGTGGAATGAGAGCGACATCTTTCCTTGGAAATCCTCGATTGGAGAGATCTCTTCAAAGATTTCTTCTAAACCAGATTGTTGTGGGACTTCGCCACGTCCGCTCTTCTCAGCTTCGGCAAGGCGTGCACGCCACAACTCGTTTCCAAGGAGCCAGTCAACGCTGTCGAGCTGTAGCGAGAGCAGGTTTGGAACTTCGAGTGGTTCACGGATCTTTGCGAATGAGGTACGAGCAGGGGCAAACGATTTCGACTTCGCGGCCAATGTTCCTCCAGATATATTAACGAGCACTGTTTTTAAGACACAGCTACCGCCAGGTCTCGACCGCAATATGTCTGAACCCCAGAGGTGGAAAATTGTGAACGCTTAGGGTACCCAGTTGACCCCCGAAATGTCCATTTCGTGATATTGGCCCCTAAGCCTGACAGGCATGAGAAGGGGGCCGGATCCATCAATGGATCTAGCCCCCGGGTACTGCCTCGGCCTATCCCTCGTTAAGCCTTAGCGACCGCCTCCGGCTTTGCTGGCTTGACCGGCCGTGGGCTAGCCACAGGCCAGACTGGCTTTGTGCCAAGTGGAGGAAGAGCAGCAAGGGCAGCGGTAGCCGTCGCAACCGCAGCTGCGATCGAAGCGGTACGAACTTTGAGCAACGAAGCCTTAGCAGCGTTCGTTGGCGCCTTAAGGATTGCTGATGCGTAGATGTTATTTGCCAAAGTCACGGCCGAAACTCGAGCGCTATCAATTGCGAGCCGTGCTCCACGATTGCTGATCATCAACGCTGCATATGCGTTGCGAGCATCAAGGTGGGCTGCGATCTGCTGAACTCGAGCCGCATTCCAGGCCTTTACCGATACGAGCCATGCTGCATAGTCAGATTTATATGTCTCTTGTGTTGTCGCAGATGCGAAGTTTCTGGCTGGCGTCGAAGTCACTGCCTGCGACGACGAGATTCCGATCATTGACCCTGTGATCAGGGTTGCAGCGATCACAATCGAAGTTCGAGCGGAATTTCTATTGTTGAGTTTCATGGTCTCGCCTCATTAATACTTAGGTAGCTCCTTCTGGAGTTACATAAGCAGTATGAACCGCGGAGATCTATTTTCACTGAGGATTGAGTCACGAAATCCTCACGGAGCGAGTGCTAGCAGTTATAAAAAAGAACCCCGCCCATTTCTGGACGGGGTTCTTGGTGAAACGTAATTACTTGATTGAGACCTTTGCGCCAGCAGCTTCGAGAGCAGCCTTTGCCTTGTCGACAGCTTCCTTTGAACCCTTTTCGATGAGGGTTGCAGGAGTTGCATCGACGAGATCCTTTGCTTCCTTGAGACCAAGAGCAGAGTTGATTCCGCGAACTTCCTTGATCACAGCGATCTTCTGTGAACCAGCATCTTCGAGGATGAGTGTGAACTCGTCCTGTGCATCTGCTGCGCCGCCAGCGGCTGCTGCGCCACCTGCTGCTGCAACTGCTACTGGAGCTGCTGCTGTTACGTCGAACTCTGTCTCAAATGCCTTTACGAAATCTGAAAGCTCAACAAGGGTCATCTCCTTGAATGCTGCCATCAAA
>CAJBLC010000010.1 GCA_903953805.1 uncultured Actinomycetes bacterium
TACGCTTAGCCTTCCCCTTACAAGGCCTGGCACCCGTCAGATCTGTAGTTTGGGGAGCAGTAACCCTCCTGCCGCAGAAATCCTGCGGCCGCTTTAGTCCAGAGGAGGTTGGGTTAACGCATGCGTCATTATGAAATCATGGTCATTCTCGATCCTGAATTAGAAGAACGCACAGTCGCACCGAGTCTTGAGACATACCTCAAGATCATCAAAGACAGTGGTGGCACCGTCGACAAGCTCGATATTTGGGGCCGTCGTCGTATGACTTTCGAAATCAATAAGAAGTCAGAAGGCATCTACGCTGTTGCAGATCTGCACTGTGGTCCAGATGCGATCAAAGAACTTGATCGCCAACTCAATTTGAACGAAGCAGTGCTTCGTACCAAAGTCGTCCGCCCCGAATAAGCCCGATAAGTAGAGATAAGAGAAGAAGATGGCAGCTGGAGACACAAATATCACGATGATCGGTAACTTGGTCAACGATCCTGAACTTCGATTCACACCATCAGGTGCGGCAGTCGCAAAGTTCACCGTTGCATCAACTCCCCGTTATTTAGATAAGGCTACAAATGAATGGAAAGATGGCGACAGCCTCTTCCTTCAATGCCAGATCTGGCGTCAAGCCGCTGAGAACGTTGCAGAATCACTGACCCGCGGAATGCGCGTCATTGTCTCTGGTCGTCTCAAGCAGCGCTCTTACGAAACTAAAGAAGGCGAAAAGCGCACAGTCTTTGAGGTTGAAGTTGATGAAGTAGGTCCATCACTTCGCAACGCAACCGCCAAAGTCACTAAGACATCAGGTAAAGGTGCCGGTGGATTCTCTACCGCTCCTGAAAGCTCATCATCAGATGATCCTTGGTCAGCCTCACCAGTTGGTGGCGGTTGGGCAACGACAGCTGCAGATGATCAACCTCCGTTCTAGTACTGAAAACATTTAATAACTAACCAATTACAACCATTCTCGTTAACTAGCTAAAAGCGAAAATAACGAGGCATCCAATAAGGAGCACCACAGTGGGAGCAAGAAGTAATAAGACGCTAAAGCCAAAGAAGGTTGCACCAAAACTTTCTGCTGCAGCGCTCAAGAAGTTTAAGAAGAAGCCATGTTCTTTCTGCCGTGAAAAGGTCAGCTACATCGACTACAAGGACATTGCCACACTTCGTAAGTACATCTCAGATCGCGGCAAGATCCGCGCTCGTCGTGTGACCGGTGCCTGCACCGAGCACCAACGCGCAATTGCAGCCGCAGTCAAGAACAGCCGCGAAATGGCTCTCTTGCCTTACACCTCGACAGCACGATAAGGATCGGTAGATAACAATGAAACTCATCCTTACTCAAGAAGTCACAGGTCTAGGTCACGCTGGTGATGTAGTTACCGTTAAAGATGGTTACGCACGTAACTTCCTCCTACCAAATGGCCGCGCAATTGCGTGGAGCCAGGGTGGCGAGAAGCAGATCGATGGCATTAAGCGCGCACGTACTGCTCGTGAGATCCGCGATCGCGATCACGCTGCTGAGATCAAGGCATCACTCGAAAAGAGCGAGATCGTTGTCAAGGTCAAGGTTGGCGCAACTGGTTCAATGTTCGGATCTGTTACAGATAAGGACATCGTCGTTGCAATTAAGAGCACCACAGGTATCGATATCGACCGTCACCGCATCAAGCCTGTAGGTCACATTAAGAAGCTCGGTAGCCACGCAATTAAGGTCAGCCTTCATAGCGCAGTTACTGCCAACGTCACATTGAACGTTGTCGCTGCTTAAACAATGGCTCGTAACGAAAAGACCCGCTTCTTACTGAAGCGGGTCTTTTCGTTTAGAAAAAAAGTTACGAAGAGCCAACCTCTTACAGAGCGGGAAGAGATGATTTTAAAGAGAGAGATGCAGGAGAGCCAGGATCACGCACTTCCTGATGCTCCTTCTAATAACTCTTATGGTGATGGCAGTTTTACCAACAACATCTCACGAATCCAGGCCACAACAAACCAAAATGGTCTGGGGTCAATTGCAGAGCGGCGAGTATTTGAGCCGCGCTCGGGCCAATCTCAATCGGATCAAGAATCCTTATAGCCCTTAAATCTCATTAAGTGAGAAGGCTAGAGAAATCTTTACCCACAGGGGCTACCGCTCAGATGAGCCTCATTTACTCAACTTACCCACAGATATCTCCAACTTACCCACACCTTTTCCACTGCTAACTGCACTTAGTGCACAGAGCCACACACAGCGCAGTGAAGCGATCCTTGGGATTGTCAGTGGTGGGCGCCAAGATTGCCCCATGAGCTTGGCAGAGGTACCTCCCGCAAATAACTCCGCACCACGTCCGATTCGCGACGCTGGTCCTATTGAGTTTGAGCGTAACCCGCCACAAGATCTCATTGCTGAACAAGGCGTACTCGGCGGAATGTTGCTGAGTAAAGATGCAATTGCCGATGTTGTTGAAGTTATTAAAGCGCGCGACTTCTATCGCCCGGCACACGAACTTATCTATGATGCAATTCTCGATCTCTATGGCCGCGGCGATCCTGCCGATCCAGTAACTGTCGCTGCCGAGTTAACAAAGCGTGGTGATATCGCGCGCGCAGGTGGTGCGCCATATCTCCACACACTTATTTCATCTGTACCCACCGCTGCCAATGCTGGTTACTACGCACGTATCGTCGCTGA
>CAJBLC010000011.1 GCA_903953805.1 uncultured Actinomycetes bacterium
ATGCCGCCTGGTTCTGGCGTACCGGTGCCGGGTGCCATACCTGGATCAACAACATCGATGTCGACAGATAGGAAGACGCCATCACATTCGTCCGTGAGTGTTGCAAAGGATTCATCTAATACAGCCTTTAAACCCCGGTGATGAATCTCGGTCATCTCATATGAGCGCATCTTCTGATTGCTCATCCAATCAAGTGTGGCCGGTTCAGGCCAATATCCTCGAAGTCCGAGCTGAAGGAAACGGTCGCCGCGAACTGCACCAGAATCAATGAGTCGACGCATTGGTGTTCCGTGACCGACAAGTGATCCATTTTGAGTATCACCAGTATCTGCGTGAGCATCGAAGTGGATCATCGAGACTTTGCCCCAGCCAAACTTATTTGCAATTCCAACAACATCGGCCGAAGTGATTGAGTGGTCGCCGCCAAGTACTAATGGAATCGCACCGCTTGCAGTGATCTTCTGAGTCGCCTCTTCGAGAAGTTTGAGCGCCTTCACCAAATCATCTGGTGGCATAAGCAAGTCGCCAGCATCGACAACCTTGAGATCCTTCAGCCCATCGGTACGGAGCGCCATATGAGGGCGTTCACCATCGTGAGGAAGGTAATCGGTTCCACGAATCGCCTGCGGACCGAATTTGGCACCAGAGCGAAATGATGTGCCTGAATCAATCGGAGCACCAATGATGACGACATCTGCGCCAGCATAACTTTCAGGGACGTCTAGATCGCAGGACGGAACTCCAAGAAAGGTAAATGCTGGTCCATACATATTTCCGATATATGCCATGTGGTGATCCTACTTAACGACGCGATAACTATCGAGAGTCGAATCCGTCGCATATGCGATGCGCACGCCAGCCGCCTTTGATTTAGCAAGACCATCGATGATCTGTTCTGTAAGGAGTTCGCCAGGGGCGACAACTGCTACGCCAGGGGGATACGGAGCGATGAGATCGGCGGAAACTCTGCCACGAGCGTTCGCAGCCGAGACCATCTCGGTATCGGCAAAGTAAGCATCGCGCATTGAGATACCGCGAGTCGGTACTACAGACCAACTCAGCGCAGTCGCTGAAGGTCTTGCTACCTGCTGAAGTGATTGAAGAATGGGAATGAGGGTCTGAGCGAGATAGTCGAAATCTTCGTGCGTATCGGCCAAGGTCGCTAAGAAGACGACCGTGTCACGATCGGCCATCTCAACTCTGATCCCAGCGTTTCCAAGGGCCTTTTCGATGTCAACGCCAGAGGCTCCGAGTTGGTTTGCTCGAAGCACAACCTTTGCTGGATCAAAACGGCCAGCCGCAAAATCTGATGGATCGAGGAAAATCGGAAGATCAAACTCTTTCTGCACCGTTGCCTTAAAGGTTGCAATATGCGCGAGCATCGAGCCGAGCAGTTCATCGCCGCGACTTTCGAGAAGCGCCCGGACGCCGTCGATAGATGCCAGCGGCGCACCTGCAGGAGAAGTGGTGTGGGTCGTTTCAAAGGATTGTTCAACTCTGGCAAGGTTGAGGAACTTTCCCTGTGCAACGAGTAATGCACTCGCGCTATAGCCCGGGAGAGCTTTGTGAACACTTGTGATCAGTGCATCAGCGCCCATCTGGATGCAATGGCGAGGGAGATTCTCATGGAAGCCAAAATGTCCACCCCATGCTGCATCGATGATGACAGGAATACTGTGTTGGTGCGCCTCATGAATGAGTGCGGGGAGATCGGAGATGGCTCCAAGGTACCCAGGTTCGGTCAGCAGCAGCGCAATCGGCTTTTGATCGAGAACTTTTTTAAATTCGTTGAGAGAGATTCCAGTCGGAACACCAGTCGCTTCGTCGATCTCAGGTGAGAGCCAGAGTGGTTCAAGACCAGCAAGCACTAGCGCTGAGAGAACTGACCGGTGAGCAGTTCGAGTGACCGCAATCTTGTCGCCTGGTTTTCCGAGAGCAAGGATGATCGCTTGATTGGCATGAGTTGATCCGCCAGTCGAAAATCGCGCGTAATCAGCACCCCAGAGTTTTGCAGCTAAGCCTTCTGAGTGGCGGAGCACTTGATTCGTCAGCTTGATTTCATCTAAGCCACCGTAGAGAGGAGTGTCTGAGTCGACGATTGCTCCGAGACCAGCGTCGAGTCGGGCCGCCTTCTGCTTGTGTCCAGGAATGGTGAATGGAGTGCGCTGGCTCTCAAAGTAGGAGAGGTAGGCATCAAGGAGAGGTGCGCTCGCTCGTAACTCGCTCATAAGGTTAAGCCTAACTTCACTTTCCTCGGCGCGCTGCACCGCCCCCGTGGCTTTAGACTTTACCTATGATCGATACAGATACAGTCCCGCAGGTTCGTCGAGTAGTTACCGCTATTCCTGGACCAAAGTCAGCTGAGGTGCTTAAGCGCCGCACAGAGGCGACTTCTGGCGGACTCGGTATGGCGATCCCGGTCATTGTTGAGAAAGCACATGATGCGATTATCTTGGATATCGATGGAAATCAGATCATCGATCTTGGTGCAGGTATTGGCGTAACCAATGTTGGCAATAGCGCACCTCGCGTCGTTGCTCGCGTGATCAAGCAGGTTCAAGAATTTACTCATACGAACTTCACCACCGCTCCTTACGAGAATTACATTGAAGTCTGCGAATGGCTTAATAAGAACACACCAGGAACTTTCGCGAAGAAGTCGGTACTCGTGAACTCCGGCGCAGAAGCGGTCGAGAATGCAATCAAGATTGCTCGTCACTTCACAAAGCGCCAGGCGATTGTTGTCTTTGAACATGCTTATCACGGTCGCACCAACCTCACGATGGCGCTCACTGCAAAGAACATGCCTTACAAGGATGGCTTCGGACCATTCGCCCCTGAGATTTATCGCATGCCAATGCCATATTCATATCGTTATGAAGGCGATCTTGCGAATATCACAGCCGAGTCACTCGACCATGTCACTCATAAGATTGAGAAAGAGATCGGCGCAAAAAATGTGGCAGCGATTTTGATCGAGCCTATTTTGGGTGAAGGTGGATTCATCGTTCCACCAAAGGGATTCCTCCCAGGACTTCAGAAATATTCACAAGAGAATGGCATCCTCTTTATTGCCGATGAAGTACAAGCTGGTTTTGCTCGCACTGGCCACCTCTTCGCAAGCGAGGATGAGGGAGTTGTTCCAGATCTCATCACAACTGCAAAGGGAATTGGCGGAGGTCTTCCATTAGCTGCAGTCACAGGACGTGCTGATGTGATGGATTCAAGCCACGTTGCCGGTCTTGGTGGAACGTACGGCGGAAATCCACTTGCTTGCGCGGCAGCGCTTGGAGTCTTTGAAACGATTGAAGAAGAAGGTCTCGTCGCTCGCGCTCGTCTCATTGGCGATATTTTGAGCACTCGCCTCAACGCGATGATGGCTAAGTACTCTGTTATCGGTGAAGTGCGTGGCCGTGGCGCTATGCAGGCGATCGAACTCATCAAGCCAGGATCGAAAGAGCCAAATCCTGATGCGATGGCGAAGGTTATTAAATATTGCCAGCAAAATGGCGTATTGATTCTGACTGCTGGCACATATGGAAATGTCATCCGCTTCTTGCCACCACTCGTGATCACTGAAGAACTTCTTCATGACGCTCTTGATGTTCTCGAAGCTGGATTCGCAACGCTCTAACTCTTGCAATAGGTTCACCTTGTGAAGAGTCGGATCGCTAATCGATTTCGTCAGATCGTTTCAGGTTCTCCTGATGGCCGACCTGATTGGGTCAAGCAGATTGAGATTGGTGATGATGCCGGTCTCTTTGGCGCCGATAGTCCAGTATGGAAAGTTCATGGGGATATCGCGACTCTCGTCGGTGGAGTTCGAGCGCTCTTATTACAAGCGGCTCATCCGGCAGCTCTCACTGGTGTGGCAGAACATTCTCGATATGAGAGTGATCCTCTAGGACGCCTAGCTGGAACATCGCGCTGGTTAACTATTACAACCTTTGGTTCTACCCAGGCAATTGAACGTGAAGCGCAGCGAGTTAATGAGATGCACAAGCGAGTTACTGGTGACTACACCAATAAATCAGGGGAGAGTGCACCATACAAGGCATCTGATCCCCGATATTTATTATGGGTTCATTGTGCTTTCACAGATTCGTTCCTAGAGACCCACCTTGCATTCAACCCAGAATTCGCAGATGGAGATGAATATGTGAATCAGTGGGCGAAGAGCGCCGTTGGACTCGGATTGAAAGAGGCGCCATTAAGCCGTGCAGAATTAACGGCAACGATGGATGGATTTGCTGCTCACGAGTTGGCCCGATCGGAACATACTGCTGATGTCGTTCGATTTATTATGAAGCCACCTCTCGGTAGCGCGCCATTGCTCTTCTATCGATTCCTCGCAAAGAGCGCGGTCTACACGTTGACCCCACAGCAACGTTCCATTTTGGGACTCAAGCAGGTAAGTCGAGCCTGGGTAACGACAACGAAGTATCTCCTTGCAGCGCTCTCCTGGACGCTCGGCAAAGAGTCGCCGAGCCAAGAGGTTGCGCGTAGTCGAATCGCACGAATAGGTGGTTAATGGATTTAGTTGAATATTCAACTAAATTGTAATATCCTCATCGCATGACCACAGATTCAGGAATCAAAGCACCAGCGCTCTACATTGGCCATGGCGCTCCACCATTACTTGATGACCCAATCTGGAGTGGCCAACTTGAATCCTGGAGCTCTCAGCTCATAAAACCAAAAGCGATCTTGATCGTGAGCGCCCACTGGGAATCTGCTCCGCTCTCTTTAAGTTCCACCGAGCCGGGAACACCATTGATCTATGACTTTGGTGGGTTTGCTCCGAAGTATTACCAATTGCAATATCCAGCACCGGTTGCACCTGAGCTAGCGGCACGAATCAAGGCACTCATCGGCGAACCTGTTGTGGAGCATCGCCGAGGTCTTGATCATGGCGCCTATGTTCCATTAATGAAGATGTATCCGGCAGCCGATGTTCCCGTGATTCAGATGTCGATCCCGACATTTGATCCCGAGAAACTTTTTAAGCTTGGACAGAAGTTAGCTCCACTTCGCGACGAAGGTGTCATGATTATTGGAAGCGGATTCATGACCCATGGGCTCCCATTCCTTCGAGATTTCTCCATCAATGCGACGCCTCCTGGCTGGTCCCAAGAGTTTGATATCTGGGCGAAAGAAGTCTTGGATCGCGGCGCTGTCGATGAGTTGATGAATTACAAGTCACTCGCACCAGGTATGCCGTATGCGCATCCAACGGTGGAGCACTTTGCACCGATCTTTATTACCTTAGGAGCAGCAACAGTTGCTGATGTCGCACCAGATACCACAATTGATGGCTATTGGATGGGGCTTAGCAAGCGCTCCTTCCAAGTTGCTTAAGAAATTACTTAAGCCTTAGAGCCGTAGAACCTACCTAAGAAATCGGCTTTCAAATCGTAGAAGGTGCCGGTAGCTATTGCTTCACGCATTTGATCGACTAACCTGACAATAAATCTCTCGTTGTGAATCGTGGCCAGGGTTGATGCCAGCATCTCTTTCGCCTTGAAAAGGTGGTTGAGGTAGGCGGCTGTGTAGTGGGTACAGGTGTAGCAATCACAACTCTCATCAATAGGCGAGAACTGGCGTTGGTACTTCGAGTTGGTGAGGTTTACTCGTCCAAAAGTAGTAAAGACGGCACTTGTGCGGGCTTGGCGCGATGGCGCAACACAGTCGAAGGTATCTGCGCCATTTTCGACTCCGACAAAGAGGTCATCGGGTTCGCCGATTCCGAGAAGGTGTCGGGGCTTATTGTCAGGCAACTCTTCACAGAGCCAACTCACGATGGTGCCGAGTTTTTCTTTATCGAGTGCGCCACCAAGGCCAAAGCCATCGAAGGTGATGCCATCTTCATTTAATCCAGAGAGATCCTTCGCAGCCTTGCGACGTAGATCTTCGTATTGAGCACCTTGCAGAACTCCAAAGAGCGCCTGGTAAGGCTTATCTGATCGCGCTTCTGTTAGGCGACCATGTTCAACGAGACAACGCTTAGCCCATAAGCGAGTCCGCTCTAAGGATTTTTGTTGGTACCCACGAGTGTTGTGAAGAGTCGTGCATTCATCAAATGCAAACATGATGTCAGCGCCAAGTTGATGCTGAATTCCGATGGATACTTCGGGGGTAAATCTATGCATTGATCCATCGAGATGAGATTTAAAAGTGACGCCATCGTCATCGACATGAGCAAGGCGATCTTTTCCTTCGGCGATTACTTGATCGTCGCGGAAGGTATCTTCATTCATCGCAATAACTTTTTTAAATCCAACACCAAGTGAGAGAACTTGGAATCCGCCACTGTCAGTAAAGGTCGGACCTGACCAATTCATAAACTTTCCAACACCGCCAGCTTCATCGACGATATCGGGTCCGGGTTGCAAGTAGAGGTGGTAGGCATTCGCCAAGAGAGCTTGCGCGCCAAGGTCTCCCATTGATTCTGGAAGAACTGCTTTTACAGTCGCCTTCGTTCCGACTGGAATAAATGCAGGAGTCTGAATTTCTCCATGAGGTGTTGTGATCACACCAGTGCGGCCGAGCGCGCCATCAAGTTGCACAGATTTCTCATATGAAAAGGCGCTCATTGGCGTTATCCTACCGAAATGCCCGCCACTCATTCTTCGCAACGTCTTCCGCTCAATTACTGGAAATTGTGGGGCGCGAGCTTTATCTCGAATACGGGTAATGGAGTCACGGCGATTGCCTTTCCGTGGCTTGCTTCAGCACTGACTCGCTCACCGCTCACCATCTCGATCGTCGGTTTAATGAGCCAATTACCCTGGCTGCTGTTCACTTTGCCAGCTGGTGTGATTACCGATCGACTGGATCGCAAGAAGATCATTATCGCCACAGATCTGTTACGGGGAGCGGTAACAGCCCTTGCTACGTTCGTTCTTATTTTCCATCGAAACGACTTTGTCCATGTGAAGAATCCACTTGGGGCTTATCACGGTGGGTCGCAATCTCTCATCCTTGCCACCATGATGGTCGCGAGTTTTCTCTTGGGATCTGCAGAAGTGCTCGGAAATAACTCCTCGCAAACTTTCATGCCGGAAGTAATATCCGAAGAACATCTGGCGAAAGGTAATGGCCAGATGTGGTCAGCTGAATATTTGACCAATAGTTTCATTGGACCTGCACTTGGTTCACTTCTCTTAGGTGTTGCGATCTATTTACCATTCTTAGTCGATGCTGGTTCATTCTTTGCATCAGCAGCGTTGATCTCACTTATCTCAGTGCAGGCTCGAAAGATTGTGAAATCCGATCGCGGGGCAAATCAATCAGCAACTGGAACATTTTTTACAGAGTTAAAAGAGGGTTTTGCCTGGTTGATGGGTCACGAGATTCTTCGGCCGATGGCCTTCACACTCGGAGCTCTTAACTTCTTCAGTCAGATTGCCTTTGCCTCTTACATTCTCTTTGTTCAAGAGGTTCTGCATGTCTCCGTCTTCATCTTCGCCTTGCTGGGAACTGCTGGAGCAGCAGGGGGATTTCTTGGGGGATTGTTAGCTCCAAAAATCATTAAACGAATTGGTGAGGGAAGGGCGTTAACTGTTGCCCTCATCGGCATGCCCACCGTCACCGCTTCCGCCTTCTTCATGCATTCGTGGTACTTGCTCTATCTCGCAATCTTCATGGAGACCTTTATCTCAGTCATGTGGAACGTCGTCACCGTCTCCTTTAGACAGACGATTATTCCGACGCAGATTCTGGGCCGAGTGAATAGTGGGTATCGGTTCTTTGGCTGGGGTTCTATGCCACTCGGCTCACTTGCCGGGGGTCTCTTGGTCAACATCCTCCAAGGCCACATCTCTCGAAATCTCGCCCTGCGGATCCCATTCTTGGTTGCCGGCGCCATTGGCCTCATCACCTGGGTTCTCGCCCGAAAATCCTTCACCTCAGAGAGGCTCGAAGCAGCGAGGGTTCACGCGGCTGGGCAGGATTAGGCTCAGGCGCAGGCTCAGGCTCAGGCTCAGGATCGTCGAGAACTTAGTAAATTTTCCGTTACATACTGAAAAACAGTTGCCCATTTTCGGACATATGGGGCAGACTCCGTCCAATACCAATGAGTAGGGGTGGTCACTAGCTAGGTCCACTTCCTCATCGGTCCCTCGATAAGGAGAATAAATGAAAGCACGCATCAACGCGCGCGCTGTTCTCGCTTTGGCATCTGCCTCAGCGATCGCAGTGACTGGTGTTCTTGTAGCACCAGCACACGCAGCGACTCGCACGACAGCAATTGTTGTTGAGTCAAATACCCTCACATCGCTCAACAGCGGTACCCCTGCAAACAACATCGTTATCAATGGCGACGTCGGTTACCTCACAGGCATGGGTCTCTACCACTACGACGATAAGCTCAACATCGTTCCTAATACTGTTCTCGGCGGCTACAAGGTCACCAAGAACACAGCCAAGGATTTCGAAGTTACTTACACAGTGAACCCAGGTCGCGTCTGGTCAGATGGCGCTCCAATTACTGCGGTTGACTACCTTCTCAGTCACGTATTGCAGAGCACCGATTATGCGAAGAAGGCTGGATTGCCAGATCCTTCAAACGCAGATGTCACTCCTGCATTTGACTCTGGTGCATATGGCGCCGTCTATGACACACACAATTTGGGTCTCCCAACTTTGAGCGCTGACAAGATGAGCATCACTGTTCGCTATGACTCCCAGATTCCTGACTATGTACTCAACGGCGGAATCAATACACCATTCCCTGTACACGCTCTCGAACTCATCGCAGCTGGAAAGAAGTCACTTCCATCAGTCGCTGAAGCACAAGCTGCTACAGATAAGTTCTACACAGATGTCAATACCTACAACACTGCTTCATTGAAGGCAATGGGTGCTGTTTACAACACCGGTTATGACATGACTGCAACTTCATCTTCAACTAACCCATTGTTGCTCGTCAACAACGGTGCATACCTTGTTAGCAGCATCGATGCTAACCAGATCAAATTGACCTTGAACCCTAAGTACAACTCAGGTCCAGCAACTTCAGGTCTAGACACAATCGTTATCAAGCAGGGAATCGCCGATGGGTCACCATCAGCGCAGGCACTTGCTAATAAGGATATTGACGTCTACCAGGGTCAGCCAACAGCTGACACAGTTGCACAGTTGAAGGCAATCTCTTCAGCAACTGTTGTTGCAACATCATCACTCGCATATGAGCACATCGAACTTCGTGTTGCCTCAAGCGATGGAACTCCATACACAGGTCCATTCGCGAAGTCAGGCGGCCAGAAGGCAGCTGATCTCCGTAAGGCATTCTTGCTTGCTTACCCTCGTCAAGAGATCGTCGAGAAGTTGATGAAGCCAATCAATCCAAATGCTGTTGTACTCGGTTCAACTTGGACACTTCCAGGTAACCCAAGCTATGCAGATGTCTCAGCGAACAACGCCTCTGGCGTCTACAACGCTGGAACTCAAGCAGCACGTACAGCTGCAGCTCTCAAGCTCGTCAAGAAGTGGTACCCATCAGCTGGAAATGGAACAACACCTGTTTCTATCAACCTCCTATGGGGTTCACCAGGAAACACTCGCCGTACTTCAGAAGCTGCGTTGATCATCGCAGCTGAAAAGCAGGCTGGCTTTGCTGTTACCGCACCTGCAACATCAGGTTGGGGCGGAAAGCTTGCAAGCTCGAAGTATGACGCTCACTTCTTCATCTTCGACCAGACTGCAGTCCCACAGGACGCGCAGGCTTGCGGAACATTCCAGACAACTGGTGGTTCTAATTACACCGGTTACTCAAGCGCTCGTGTCGATGCAGACTGCACACAGTTGCAGGCAAAGACACTTCCAACAGGCACAATCCGCCGCTTGCAGATCGATGCAGAGCGTCAGATCAATGCTGATGCATTCTTCTTGGGTATCTTCCAGAACCCAGAAGTCACTGCTTACACAACTGGCTTGCAGAACATCAAGCCAGCTCCACTATCACCATCACTCTTCTGGAACTTCTGGGAGTGGAAGTTCTAATAAGTTGATGTAAGTTCGCAACAAAGTGGTGCTGGATCTGATCCGGCACCACTTTTTGTGAGTCCAAATAGTCCAAGTAGTCCAAGTAGTTAAAATTTTCACTTATTTCAAGGGAGTCAACGTTGCTGGCATATATTGGTCGTCGCATAAGTGCCCTCCTAGTCATTCTTCTAGGTTCGACCTTTATCCTCTTTAATCTTGCTGCCATTTCGGGTGACCCAACTCAGGGCCTTCGGGGAAGTACCGATCCCCATGCCAAGGCACTTCTCGCTGCCTTAATTAGAAACCTGCATTTAAATGTCCCACCTCCTGTTCGTTATTTTGTCTGGCTCAAGGGGATTATCGTTGGTAATTTTGGCACCACTAATGATGGCAATCCAGTAAGCACTTACCTTGCGAGCGCTCTTCCAACAACCATCCGCCTAATCTTCCTATCGACTATCTTTGCAATCGTTCTTGGCGTAGCCTTTGGAATTATCTCAGCGCTTCGCCAATACAGCAGATTTGATTACGCACTTACTCTCTTTGCATTCTTAATGTTCTCGCTCCCTGTCTTCTGGGTAGCGGTTTTGCTCAAGCAATACATGGCAATTGGATTTAACAACTTCCTTGCCGCTGGAAAAATTTCATTCATCTGGCTTCTTGGTGCCTCACTTGTCAGCGCCATTTTCTGGGGTTCGGTTATAAGCGGAACGCGAAAGCGCTTCTGGATGACATTCGGAGTTGCGCTGGTTTCTACCGCTGCAGTTCTCGAGCTTATTAATGTAATTCATTGGTTTGATGACCCAGGCTTGGGAATCGCTCTTGTTACACTCTTTGGGGTGGGTATCGCCCTCGGCACAACCTTCCTATCAACTGGATTAGCCAATAAATCAGCTCTGAATTCTTCTCTTGCCATGGCAGCGATTGGCACCGCTTTGTACTATCCGGATCAATATCTCTTCAGTCACTTCGCCGGGTTTGGAACACTATTACTGATGGCAGTTGTTACCGCTGCGATGGCGGTAGTCGTTGGCCTTTTCTTTGCAAAAGTGGATAGAGGGCCAGCCATTCGCACCAGCGTCATCTCTGCACTGTTGATTGGGTTGCTCATCACCGTTGATCGCTTGATGCAAACTTGGAAACCCTACGTTGCTACAGATGCGGTGAATGGCCGTCCAATTCCCACACTTAGCCAATCTAACTCTCTCCTTCCCACTGGAAATTTCTGGATGAGTTTCTTGGATGCTCTCCTTCACCTGCTTCTCCCAACAATTGCACTCACCTTGATCTCTTTTGCGGGATACATTCGATACTCGCGTGGAACCTTGCTTGAAGTTATGACCCAGGATTACATTCGAACGGCTCGAGCAAAAGGTCTTCCAGAACGAACTGTGATAATGCGTCATGCATTCAGAAATACTTTGATCCCATTAACGACAATTGTGGTTGTTGACTTTGCGGGAATCGTGGGCGGAGCAATCATCACAGAGCGAGTCTTCGGTTGGCAGGGGATGGGTACTATCTTTAATAGAGCGGTGAGTTCATACGATCTGAACCTGCTCATGGGCTTCTTGTTAATCACTTCTTCCCTTGTCGTGATTGCTAATTTGGTTGCAGATCTATTGTATGCAGCCCTCGATCCTAGAATTAGGGTGGTTGGATAAATGGCTATATTCTCAAAGAAGAAGAGCGTTGAATCTGCTTTAACCGATATCGCCCTCAAAGAGACTGAGGGTTTGAGCCAAGGTCAGATTATTCGTCATCGTTTCTTCCGTCACCGAGGAGCGATGATTTCAATGGTAGTGCTCATCGGGATAATGCTTTTCATCTTTAGCGCACTTGATTTCAAACTCTTCTTCATTAAGTATCACGGATGGTGGAAGTACAGCATCACCGACCAACCGGATTTGCGCACCAAAGGATGCCCTGTGGCACTCCCTGGATGTCCAACCTTGACCGTTACCCCGGGTAAGGGTTTTGGACTCGGTGACCATCCTTTTGGCCAAGATGATATCGGCCGTGACTACTTTGCACTTGTAATGCGCGGCGCACAGCGCTCAGTTCTGGTTATGTTTATTATAGGTACAATCGGTGGCGCGCTTGGAACTGTGGTCGGTGCAATCGCCGGGTTCTACCGTGGAAAAGTCGATGCCATTTTGATGCGTTTAGTTGACTTTATTATCACGATCCCAACCATCATTATTGGTTCAGTTATCGGATTCCACTTTGGAAACCTCGGCGTGATTTATCTAGCGATCTTCTTAGGACTCTTTGCATGGACTGGACTCTCACGTTTAGTTCGTGGCGAATTCTTATCTCTTCGTGAGCGTGAATTCGTAGATGCGGCGCGAGTAGCTGGTGCAAGCAATCGTCGAATTATTTTCAAACATATCCTGCCAAATGCGATTGGTGTCATCATTGTAAATGTTACCCTCACAATGTCAGGTGCTATTTTGCTTGAGACCGCACTTTCGTACCTTGGTTTTGGAGTAGTTGCTCCTGACACCTCGCTTGGCTTATTGATCTCCAACTACCAAGATTCATTTACTACTCGGCCTTGGCTCTTCTGGTATCCAGGACTCTTTATTATTCTCATCGCACTTAGCGTCAACTTCATTGGGGATGGATTGCGAGATGCCTTTGATCCTCGCCAACGCCGTCGAATCTCGAAAAAGGAACGACGCAGTGAGCAAATTGGAATTGAGATTAAAGAGAGTGCCCGACACAAATGAGCACACTGTTAATGGGAGTGGGTTCTCCGATATTCAGCGAGGAATCTTTGTGCAGCTATCATCAGGGCGCCGCTGTCGGTATCTGGGGAGTTGGAAGAGTTGATCGAGCCAACCTTCTCGAAGCCGCTCCCTTTGAGTGCGCTGGAATGGATATCTCTGTGCTTGGTTCTGCGTATTCCAGAGCTTCCAAATCGAGGGGCACCGCCAACGGGAGCCGCCCACGCGCTGTAACTTCTACCCGAAGTGATGAATTGAACGGTGTAGCGGGCTTGGATCTCAAGGATCTCTTCCCAGCTAATCAAGTATCTACGAATGGGGTTCGTAATAATCACGTATTCGGCGTTGAGCTCAACCTTGGGTTTGAGCAATACCAAATAACTGCCACAAAAAATTGCGAAGGCGATAAAAATGCCGATTATTTTTCCTCGACCATTTTCATATGCAACGGCGTAGTAAGTGAGAAGAAGTGCCCAAGCAAGACCGATTCCACTCAAGAGCCAGGTATTTCTAGGTCTGAAAGTTACCTTCTCCATTCAGCGATTGTCTCACACGGGCAACTTCTACAAGATGGGTTCGCATCATGACATCCCCCGTTCTCCAAGTCACCGATTACACCGTTGAGTTTTGGGTAGATGGCGTCTGGTATCCAGCTGCTCGAAATATGAACTTCGCACTCGAAGCCGGTCGCACATTAGCCATCGTTGGTGAATCCGGATCAGGCAAGTCAACGACAGCAATGGGGCTTATGAGTTTGCTCGCAACGAACGCGCGAACAACGGGAAGTGTCAAAGTTAAAGGCATTGAGATGGTCGGCGCTGCGTCTAATCAGTTGCAGAAATTCCGAGGCCGCGAAGTTGCTTACATCTTCCAGGAGCCAATGACGGCGCTCAACCCCGTCTACACAATTGGTTTCCAGATCATGGAAACTCTTCGCAACCACTTTGATATGGGTCCCAAGGAGGCGCAAGCACGCGCCCTCGAACTGATCACTATGGTGGAAATTCCAAATCCAGAAACCTCAATTAATAAATACCCACACCAGCTCTCTGGCGGTCAACGTCAGCGCGCCATGATTGCCCAGGCTCTTGCCTGCGACCCTGCACTCTTGGTCGCCGACGAACCAACAACCGCTCTCGATGTGACTGTGCAAGCAGAGATTCTCGACTTGATGCGTGGGCTTCGCTCAAAACTAAACTCTGCAATCTTGCTTATCACCCACGATATGGGTGTTGTCGCTGATATGGCTGATGAGATCCTCGTGATGAAAGATGGGCTGACTGTCGAACATGGCAGCGCCGATCAGATCTTTAATAAGCCTAACCATCCGTACACCAAAGAACTTCTCGGTGCGGTTCCAAAACTTGGATCAACCACGCAACGTCCATTCCCTTACAAAGTTGATGCTAAGCCAGAGCCAGTCATCAAACTTGAGAATGTCACTATTGAATATCCAAAGCGCGGTCGCATCCCAGCCTTTACCGCTGTTAAGGAATTTAATCTTGAGATCTATCCAGGCGAGATCGTTGGTTTGGTAGGGGAGTCAGGTTCAGGAAAGACCACTGTAGGTCGCGCTGCAATTGGCCTTCTTCCCATTAAAGAAGGATCTATCTCGATCGTCGGAAACGATATCTCGCACGCTACTCAGAAAGAGTTGCGCGGAATTCGTCGCCACACTGGAATTGTCTTCCAAGATCCAGCTTCTTCACTCAACCCACGCTTGCCGATTGGTGAGTCGATTGGTGAGCCGATCTTCTTAGCTGGCCTTGCGAAAGGCGCAGATCTCGCACACAAGGTTGAGGATCTCCTCGACTCTGTCGAACTTCCACGTAGCTATCGCAACCGTTATCCGCACGAGCTCTCAGGTGGACAACGTCAGCGCGTAGGTATTGCTCGTGCCCTCGCTCTTACACCTGATCTCTTGATCGCAGATGAACCAACATCAGCGCTCGATGTATCGGTACAGGCGCGCTTCCTTGAGTTGCTTCAAGAGCTCCAAGGAAAGTTGAACTTCGCCTGTCTCTTCATCAGCCATGACCTAGCAGTCGTCGACATCCTCTCGCACCGTATCGCGGTGATGCAGAATGGACGTCTGGTCGAATCTGGCGAACGAGATGAGATCTTGAAGCGTCCGAAGGATGCTTACACTCAACGCCTCATTGCTGCGGTTCCAGTGCCGAACCCGGCTGAGCAGGCAGTTCGCCGTGCAGCAAGGCTTGCAACTAAGTAAGTTTCTCTCATGTCAACGACTGAGGTCTTAGCGATTCGATCTCCTGCAAAGATCGCCTGGGATCGACTGAAGTCGAACCGAGTCGCCTTCTTCTCAGGTTTTGTCGCGCTCTTCTTCGTTGTGAGTGCCTTTACTGCGCCATTGATTACCAGGTTAATGGGATTAAATCCAACCTCACAATACTCAGACCGCGTTGCCGAAACTGGAATCCCCTTTGGGCATTTTGGTGGCATGAGTCTTGGACATCCCCTTGGCCTTGAACCTGGTGTTGGCCGTGATCTGATGTCACTTCTTCTCTACGGTTCACGAATCTCATTTACCGTAGCGATCATCACCAGCTTCTTCTCGATCGGAATAGGCATGATTGTCGGCATCGCTGCCGGATTTTATGGTGGTCGAGTCGATGCGATCATCGGTCGCATCTCTGACTTTATTCTCTCCTTCCCATCAACTTTTATGATCGTTGCGCTGAGCATTCCGCTCACTCAGAGAATAGAAGCAACAAATATTGCCCGGGATAATGGCGCTCGAATTATTGTTCTGATCATCTTCTTTGTGATCTTCGGTTGGCCGGCATTTGCTCGTCTCGTACGCTCGCAAGTACTTTCCATGCGAGAGCGCGATTTCGTCATGGCTGCTCAATCGCAAGGGGCATCGGGCTATCGGATCATCATGAAGGAACTCCTTCCTAATCTCTGGCCGACTGCAATTGTCTTTCTCTCCCTTTCCCTGCCCGGCTTTCTTGCAGCTGAGGCGGTCTTCTCCTTCTTGGGTGTGGGTGTTCAGGCCCCGGCATCGACGTGGGGTTTGGTCCTCTCGGACTCGGTCAGTTATTGGCAGCAGGACCCCGCTTACTTATTGGTCCCATCGATCATGCTGATCATTGTGGTCTTGGCCCTCAACCTCTTTGGCGATGGTCTGCGCGATGCGCTTGATCCAAAGAGTGACAGGACCTAAACCCTTCATTTGACCTAGAAATGTCGGGTGGACCTGCGTACCTTTATCACCACGAAAGACCCCCATCTATCCCTCAATTGAATGGAGAAGCTATGGCACATTCAGTAAAGCGCAGAGCTTTTGCAGCCGCATTAGCGATGGGCGTTGCAACTGCAACTGCTCTTGTTAGCGGAGTGCAGAGTGCGCAAGCAGCGCCAGCTAAAGGCGGAACGCTGTATGTCATCACGCATCAGGATCAACTCGACCACGCAGATCCACAACGTATCTACACCGGTCGCGATATTGCATTTATGGAATCGTATGTATTCCGTACTCTCGTTATGTACAAGCCGGTCCCAGGGGCTGCTGGAACTGCTCTAGTTCCAGATCTTGCTACTGACACTGGTAAAGCTACTGATGGCGGAAAGACATGGGCATTCACACTTCGTCCTGGAACTTCCTACTCAGATGGAACACCAATCGTATGTGCCGATGTGAAGTATGCGATCTCTCGTACCTTTGCAACTGATGTTATTACTGGCGGACCAAGCTACCCAATGCAGTACCTAGACGTCCCAACAGATGCAAAGGGAAATTCTGCATATGCCGGTCCATATAAGAAAACTGGCCAAGATGCATATGACAAGGCAGTTTCCTGCTCATCAGATAATCGCACAATCACCTTCCATTTGAAGTTGGCAAAGCCAGACTTCAACTATGCGATGAGCTACCCGATTTCCTCACCAGTCCCTGCGGCAAAAGACACAGGCGACAAGATGGATCTCGCACCACTTTCAGAGGGCCCATATATGGTCGCCTCATACAAGGTAAAGGGTGAGATGGATTTGGTTCGCAATCCAAAGTGGAGCCGGAGCACAGATATGGTTCGCACGAACTATCCAGATAAGATCATTCTCAAGTTTGGTGTCTCTGAAGATGTTCGCGACCAGATCTTCCTTAAAGATACTCAGAAGAATGCGATCAACTACGATGCAATGCAGTTACAGAACAACATCTCGTTCTGGAATTCACCAGCATCAAAGTCTCGTGGACTTAATGTCCTTGACCCATATGTCACATACTCGGCCTATAACGTCTCAAAGGGCCACCTTGATTGCCTAGAAGTGCGTAAAGCGCTCTTCTTCGCCTACCCATATGACGCCATCATTAAGCTCAACGGTGGAACGAATCTCTATGGCACACCCGGCGATAACGTCATCAAGTCCAATGAGGGTGCCGACTATGCAAAGACCTCAAGTCATATCAATGATAAGAACTTCATGTCTGCGGGAAATCCTGCATATGCGAAGACGCTCTTAGCAGCGGCGAAGGCAAAGTGCCCAACGACCTATGCAAAGGCGACAACCGCTTCAAAGGGAATCACGATTGATACTGCAGATACTGCAGCGGCAAAGAAGGCAGCTGCGATCATCACACCTGCAATGGCAGCCGCTGGAATTGTCGTGAAGTACAACTACATTCCACAAGGCACTTACTACAGCACCGTTCAAGATAACACCAAGCAAGGTGATATCTCAGGCGCTGGCTGGGCTCCTGACTGGGCTAATGCATCAACAGTTATCCCGCCACTCTTCTTGAAGGATGGCGGATTTGATCTCTCCCAGAATTGGGATGATCCCGCTTACCCAGCATTTAAGGCGCTGGCTGACAAGGCCAATGCAACTCTCGATCGCGCTGCACAGGCGAAGGCCTGGCAGGCAGCAGCAGAGTATGCAATGGGGCAGTACTGGGTCGGACCAGTTGCATTCACCAAGCAGCAGCTCTCATGGGGCAGCGGCGTTGGCGGAGTCGACTTCTGGGCACCACAGGGAACATATATCTTCCCTGCGCTCTACGTTAAGGGTTAATGCCCACGTAGCAAAAGATAGAAAGAAGTAGGAAAAGTAAATGAGAGTTCAAGGACTCAGGCGACTGAGCCCTTGAACTCTTTCTTGAGATCTGCAGCTTAATAATGAGTGAGAGGAGTGTGTGATGCTGAAGTATGTCCTTCGCAGAATAACGATCGCCATCATCATCCTTACTCTGATCAGCGCTACCGTCTTCATCATCTTCAATTACCTCCCATTTGATCCTGCTCGACTTGCCTGCGGAAAACATTGCACCCCTGAAGTTATTGAAGGTAATCGCCATCGCCTCGGTCTTGATGTGAATTGGTGGGTTCAATGGTGGAGATTTATCGTGGGTCTCTTTGCGGGTCGCAACTTTGGGGAGGGCGCAGCTTTAATCCATTGTTCAGCGCCAGCATTTGGTTACTCATTTACTCAACATGCTTGCGTAACATCACTTCTCGGTGAAGCCTTACCAGTAACTGTGAGTTTGGCGATCGGCGCATTCATTATGTGGCTCACCTTGGGTATCGCATTGGGAGTGATTTCAGCGAGATTTAGGAATACCTGGATCGACCGTCTCAGCACCGTCTTCGTTTTAGTAGGGACTTCACTCCCAACATTTATCTCTGGACTCCTCATCCTTCTCTTTATCGTTTTGAAATTTAATCTCATAAGTCCATTAGATCTCGGCACATGGCATTCGCCATTGAGCGATCCTTGGGGTTGGTTCTCTTCATATTTCTGGCCGTGGCTCTCATTAGCCCTTATCTATGCGGCAACGTATACCCGCTTTACCCGCTCGAATGTCATCGAGACCTCTTCTGAAGATTTCATCCGTACCGCCCGTGCCAAGGGTGTAAGTGAGCGAAAGGTTTTGTGGAAGCACACCTTGCGCCCTGCGCTTGCGCCAATTCTGACGATCGCCGGTTTAGATTTTGCAGGCTTGCTGGGCGGGGCAATCATCACCGAGCAGATATTCCAGCTCCCAGGATTGGGTCGTTTAACGTTGCAGGCAGTACTTCAGGATTATGACCTCCCTGTCATTGTTGCCACCACAACCTTGGCAGCTGCCTTTGTTGTTATTGCCAACCTGATCGTTGATCTTGCTTACGCCGTATTGGATCCAAGGATTCGTATCTCATGAGCAACCTACTTGATGTTAAAGGGCTCAACGTCACATTTCCAACTGTCGATGGTGAAGTACGCGCAAGCGTCGATCTCAACTTTGAATTAAATCGGGGCGAGACGCTCGCTATCGTGGGCGAATCTGGTTCTGGAAAGTCTGTCTCTAGCCTGGCAATCATGGGGTTACACAACAAGGCTCGAACAAAGATTTCTGGTGAGGTCTACCTCCATAGTGGAAGCGCCTCTACCGAAATAATCTCAGCCACTCCTGAAACGGTTCGACGACTTCGCGGCAAAGAGATGGCGATGATCTTCCAGGATCCGATGTCTTCACTGCATCCGTATTACTCCATCGGCGCACAGATCGCTGAGGCATGGGCCTTACACAATGGCGGCAGCAAAAAAGATGGCATGGCGAGAGCGATCGAAATTCTCGACCTCGTTGAAATTCCTTCTGCGGCAAAACGAGCTCACGAATTTCCTCATCAGTTCTCTGGCGGCATGAGACAACGTGCGATGATCGCTATGGCCCTTGTTAATCATCCATCGCTACTGATTGCTGATGAGCCAACAACGGCACTCGATGTGACTGTGCAGGCGCAAATTCTCAAACTTCTCAAGAGTATGCAGAATGAATTTAATATGGGCGTCATTCTCATCACTCATGATTTAGGTGTTGTTGCTGAGTATGCCGATCGGGTCAATGTGATGTACGCCGGAAAGATCGTCGAAGCTGCAGATGTAGATGATTTGTACTACCAATCAATGCACCCTTACACCCTGGGCTTACTTCGTTCGATTCCACGAGTGGATAAGATCGATGACCACCGTCTCTTGGCGATTACCGGAACTCCACCTTCGCTCATTAACCTGCCGCAGGCTTGCTCATTTGCGCCTCGATGTTCGTATCAATCCCTCGTCTCGGATGGCCGCTGCGCCTCAGTTGAACCGGCGCTAGAGCTCAAATCCAGGGATCACTCATCGCGATGCTTTCTCACTCCCGACCAGATTGCAGAGGTGCGGTGATGAGTGAGCCACTTTTAGAGATTAAAGATCTCACTAAATATTTCCCAACATCAGCGGGCCCATTTGGAAAGAGCAAAGGCGCAGTCAAGGCGGTCGATGGCGTCTCTCTTACAGTTAAACCTGGTGAGACAGTGGGATTGGTTGGAGAGTCAGGGTGCGGAAAGACTACAGTAGGACGAACTGTTATGAAGCTCTATGAGCCAACCTCGGGATCGATCATCTTTGATGGTGAAGATATAACGCATACTCGTGGTCGTAGCCTCAAGCCGATCCGATCCAAGATGCAGATGATCTTCCAGGACCCTTATTCATCTCTCAATCCGCGACACACTGTCGGGCAGATCGTGGGGAGTAGTTTTGAAATTCACAATATTGAGCCTCAAGGGGGCGTCAAGGTTGCAGTTCAAGAGTTACTTGAACGCGTCGGACTAAACCCAGAACATATCAATCGATTCCCGCATGAATTCTCTGGTGGTCAACGCCAGCGCATTGGTATCGCTCGTGCGTTAGCCCTTAAACCTAAATTGATTGTCGCCGATGAGCCGGTCTCGGCCCTGGATGTCTCTATTCAGGCGCAGGTCGTAAACCTGCTCGATGATCTACAGAAAGAATATAACCTCTCATATCTCTTCGTTGCCCATGATCTCTCAGTAGTCCAACATATTTCAGATCGAGTCGTCGCAATGTATCTCGGCAAAGTGATGGAGGAAGCTCCTACAGCCGAACTCTTTGCGCGACCACGACATCCCTATACAAAGGCACTTCTCTCAGCAGTTCCGATTCCTGATCCTCGAATTGAGAGAACGAGAGAGCGCATCACATTAACTGGTGATCTCCCAAGCCCAGCAAACCCGCCATCTGGCTGCGTCTTTAGTACTCGTTGCTGGAAGGCTACTGAGCTCTGTCGTGAGAAGGCGCCAGAGATTATGGAGATATCGCCACAGCACAGAGTGGCCTGTCACTTTCCGGAGTAAGTCGTTACAAGGGCCTAGCCGAGAGTTCGAACGACAACCCACATAATGAGAACGCCCAGCGCCGTGGCTCCCATGGTGAAGCGCGAAGGGTGATTTGCGTGAGCCTCCGGCAGGATATGTGAAGTCGCAATGTAGATCACGAATCCGCTGAAGAATGCGAGATAGATATTGATCGAGTTCTCACTCAAGTGGAATGAGTTTCCCACGATCGCACCTGAGATACGAACAATTGCATCCACTGCGAGAAGTGAGATTGCCTTCTGACTCCACGAGCCCGCTTTTACGAGCATCGCCACGGTGTTGAGGCCATCGCTAAATGCGTGGACGAGCAAGGCGAAGAAGACGGCAACTCCAAGTGCATGAGAGACGTGGAAGGCGACACCGAGTGCAACGCCATCCATGAAGACATGGCCAGCCATCGCAACAGCCCCAAAGACTCCGGCTACATGATCAGAGTGGGTGTGCTCATCTTCGTAGTGATGGGAGTGGCCTTCATGGCCACCAACCCACTTTTCAATAAAGTGAAGGATAAGAAAGCCGGCGCAGAAAGCGACGGGAACGGCGGGAAGTCCACCCCATGTGATTCCCATGTGGGCATAGATCGTTGGATTGAGATCAAAAGCCACAAGACCCAATAAAAGGCCCGCAGAGAGCCCTAGAACGAGGTGAAAGCGATCTTTTGTACGCAGGGTAAATAAACCGCCCAGCGATGTTGAAATCGACGTGAGAGCCGCTAACAGGACCGCATTCATGTGTTTAGCGTACCTGCTGCGTTACCAAATCTGGACGAGCTCTTCCGGTGGAAGATAGAGGCCATCTCCTGGCTGGAGTTCGAAGGCCTCATAGAAGGCGCCGATATTTTTCACGATCTGATTTGTTCGAAATTCATCTGGGGAGTGTGGGTCGGAAGAGATCAAGGTCCGGAGCATCTCTGGACGCCACTTCGCCTGGTTCGATTGGGCATAGGCCAAGAAGAAGCGTTGCAGACCGGTGTAGCCATCGATAATTGGGGCAGGCTCGCCATTGAGGGCAATCTCGTAGGCCTTAAGAGCGATACAGACCCCACCTAAGTCACCAATATTTTCACCAACGGTGAGGGCGCCATTGACATGCATATCGGGAAGATCTTCCGGGAAGCATTCGTCGAACTGCTTGATCAACATAGCCGCTCGCTTTTC
>CAJBLC010000012.1 GCA_903953805.1 uncultured Actinomycetes bacterium
GACTCTCTGGTCAATTAACCAACAGTCTTAATACTCTGAATTTATAGCCACTCTGACTTCTTGAATTTTCTGAAGAGAAAAGCGGTCAGGGTGGCCATTCCAGCTAAGACCACGTAATAACCATAGCGAGTGCCTAGTTCAGGCATATGGTGAAAATTCATTCCGTAGATTCCAGCGACCATAGTTGGGCCTGATGCAAGTGCGACCCATGCTGAAATGCGCCGAACATCAATATTCTGTTGAACTTGGATGTGCGCCAAATCTGCCTGCAGGACCGATGTGATGAGCGAATCTAATCCCGTCGCCTGTTCGATCGCCTGAAGGAGATGGTCGGAGGTATCGCGGAAGAAGGGCTTTATTCCGTCCGGAACTCGAGGGGCAGAATCTCCTGCGAGGCGGTTGATAGGAATCAAGAGTGGTTCAATGGCATGTTTAAATTCGATGATCTCTCGCTTTAAGAAGTAGATCTCTTGCGAGAAGGTCTGCCGCTTTCCATTGAAGACTTTGTTCTCAACACCGACAACCTCTTGCTCGAGTGAGGCGCCGATAAAGGTGTAGCCATCGATCACTCGGTCTGCAACAGCGTGGAGTACCGAGAATGGCCCAAACTTGAGCATCTCAGGGCGTTGCTCGAGGTCGTGGCGCACTGTCGCTAACGGCGATCCTTCGCCATGGCGCACAATGACGATGAAGTGCTCATCGATGAAGCAGAGGAGCTCACCAGTGGTGATCTCTTGCTCCTTCTTGTCGAAGAAGACGGTTTTGAGAACGAAGAAGGTTAGACCCTCATAATCTTCCAACTTAGGGCGTTGATTTGCATGGATTGCATCTTCGACAGCGAGTGGGTGGAAGTTGAGTTCGCCAACAATGAGGTCGAACTCTTTCTTGGTTGGCTCAGCGAGACCAACCCAGACAAAGCCGCCATCGCGCTTAGCGATTTCAACTAAGTCAGAGATATCTTCAGGGCCATCAACGCGACGGCCATCTTGATAGAGCGCGACATCAACAATCATGGTCGGACTCTAACCTGCCAAAGTGAATTATCCGGCAAGGAGTGTGATCGTATGTGAAGCGAGGTGTTCATTGGCTGGCGTTGATGTCAATCCACATTCAGTGCATTGGACGACCAGACCCGCTCCCTTTGCATAGAAGAGCTCGAGATCTTGAGAGTGGCAGAAAGAGCACTCTGGCAATTCATTTACCTGTTGCATGGCTACCTCCTTTCGTGAACAGGCGTCAGCGAGATCACTAGGGAAGTAAAGTAAGGATGACAGGCAGCTTCTGATCTACCTCTTCCAAAAAGGTTAATGTTGAGTTAAGAACGATTGAACTCTCCCAACAACAAGTTACAGCTGGTTCCACTTCACAATGACGAGGGCTATCCCTAGGCTGATCAAGGTCAGAGCGACTATGAGAGAGCCAGATCGTCCGAGCCGCTGCGGAAGGCCGTTGACTCCTTGCGCCAGATCCCACTCCAAATCCTTTAAGACATTGAGGAAATGAAATGCGCTCGCAAAGATGGCAAAGCCCAGCGTGAGCCAGATCGAAGGAACTTTTCCAGCTGCGAGATATATCGCCCATGGCATAGCACCGAATGAGATGAAGTATGGGAGAAAGGAGAGGACCGTCCGCTTTGCTTTGAGGTTATAGAACGTCGCACTCAACACTCCCAGCGCATGAACTAAGCCCCCCTTCAAACCAAGCGGACCGGTGAAGGACAGAACACCAGCGAGCAAGAGTGCGATGGGGATTGCGAACTGTAGATCTCTCGGAGACAACTCCCCCGCGACCAGAGGTTTCTTTGCTCTCACTGCCGCTCGATCAAGTGGGTAATCGACGAGATCGTTACTCCAACCAACTACACATTGCCCAGCAAAGATCGCTGTCGCAATCAAGATTGAGTTGATCGCCCCGAATTGGGTTCGAGCTAGAAGGAAGCCGACAGAGGTTACAAGAACGGTTGGGCCAAAATGGGTCGCTCTTGCATAGGTCAGTACTTTCATGCCCACACCATAATCGAATGGAAAGTGCCCCGGGTCGGACTCGAACCGACACTGAAAGGATTTTAAGTCCTCTTCCTCTACCTTTGGGATACCAGGGCGTAGAGCTTTGTGAAGAGCCAAGATTACACGCACTTTCTCGTGGGGATTTCAAAGTCATCAGGCTTGAATTCCCCACTCGGTTTATGATCATCCAATGAAACCGACAGTGATTCTCGTTCATGGCGCCTGGCACAATGGCAAAGGGTTCGCCCATCTCCAAGAGGAGTTAAAGGCTCTGGGGATTCCATCTCAAACCGTTGATCTGACCAGTGTTGGTACTGCAGATCAAACCCTTGGTGATATGTATTCCGATGCCGCACTTCTACGGGAAGTAATTGCTGGTGTCGATGGTGATTGTGTTGTTCTCGGCCACTCCTATGGCGGGCTCGTTATCACTGAGGCGACTGCTGGCGCGAAGAAGGTTAAGAAGTTGATTTATATGACCGCCTTCATGCTCGATGCCAGCGAGACCCTCTATGCAGCATGTGGCAGTGTCGATCCAGATTGGTGGCAGGTTGCCCCAGATCAGAGCCGCCTCACTGCAAATACTCCAGAGAACGTCTTCTACAACACATGTACTACAGAGGTCACAAGCGCAGCGGTGAAAGAACTACGGACTCAGAGCCTGCCATCATTTAATCAACCAATCACACAAGTTGGTTGGAAAGAGATTCCCTCTTCTTACATTATTTGTGAATTAGATAACGCAATCCCACTCTTCGCTCAAGAGGCGATGTCTGACCGCGCAACTGAGGTAGTCCGAATGAAGACCGATCACTCACCATTCCTCAGTGCACCAGCAGAACTCGCAGGAGTCATCGCAGGGCTCATATGAAACGCGTAGTTGCTGCCCTAATCACACTCACCTTTGCATTTCCACACTCGGCAGTAGCGATGGGTAGTGGTGACAAGTATCAGGATCTGCAAACTGGCGTTACCTATGTCGTTTATAAGCCAACAAATACTTTGAAATTACCTCCCCTCAACTTTGAGGTCCGCCCATGTCGCCTCTTCCCTAAAAAGGACCAATATCTCTTAGCCGGCTTTGGTGGAATGGATCAGGGCATCGCACTCGTTGAGACATCAGCCCAATTCAACTGCACTGGCGTTGATAATCCTCAGCCACTTGGAACAGTGAAGATCAATGGGATTACTGCAAAGCTCGGAATCTATTGTGCCACGAAATGCTCAGCATCAACCTTTGTACAGCATGGTGGAGAAATTTCCTATGTCACACCTAAGACGAAAACTCTTGCTTCAACCTATATTCGGTTAGGAACACAAGGCGGCTTTACCGTTGATCAATTAATTGCTTTTGCTAAGGGTTTGAAGCCGGTTAACGGAAAGAGTTAGCCTTCTTAATAACACTATCCAGCATCTTCTCGGTGAGCTTGCCAGTGAATGTGTTCTGCTGACTTGGGTGGTAACTCCCCAAAACAAGGCGCTTGGTGCCATCTTTACCGATAAAGGAAAATGATGCGCCATGGCCAAACTTTGGACGTGGCTTTGGCAGAGTCTCTCCCATCTCTGTGAGCGTCGAATAGATCTGGCTCCAGGCCAAGTTTCCGAGTGCAACAAAGACCTTCGCTGTTGGCATCAAGAGCGAGATCTCATTAGCAAAGAATGGTGCGCAGGTATTTTTCTCGTCAGTGCTCGGTTTATTGTCAGGCGGGGCACACCTCACGGCGCAGAGAATGCGAGTGTTCATGAGCTCTTGTCCATCATTTTTTGAGGTGCTCGTCGCAATCTTTGCTAACCCTTGCTTATGGAGAGCGCGATAGAGCCAATCTCCTGAGCTGTCACCAGTGAATACACGTCCCGTTCTGTTGGCGCCATGGGCACCAGGTGCCAAGCCAAGGATGATGATCTGTGCATCCGACGGCCCAAATCCTGGGACAGGTTTTCCCCAATATTTTTGATCTTCGTAGGACTTGCGCTTTGTAACCGCTACTTCTTCGCGCCACTCAACTAATCGTGGGCAGAGAGTGCACTGAATGATCGCCTTATCAAGAAGCGGTAAGGACTTGTACGTTTTACGATCCACTTCGGGCTAGGCCCCAGGCAATTCCATCAAGAATATCTGACTCTGATGCGACAAACTCTTTCGCTCCTGTTGCATGAAGCACGCGTGAAAGCACGAGTGAACCGGCTGTTATGACATCGACGCGACCAGGATGCATATATCCAAGCGCTGCAATCTCATCTCGGGTCATACGTTGGAACATCGCCGCTACTTCATGTACCCGAGAAGCTGGGATACGTGATAAGTGGATTGAATAGCGATCGTATTCAGTTAGTCCAAGCGCAGCTGCCGCCACCGTTGTTGCAGTTCCAGCAACGCAAATAAGAGTCTGAGCAGATGTAATTGCTACATCCTCTGCCGCCGAAGCGATCGCCGCATCGATATCAATGATTGCAGCCGAGATGGAATCTGAAGTCGGTGGCTGCTGATTGAGATGCCGCTCCGCCATGCGAACACACCCGATATTCACTGACTTAGCAGCACTTACTTCAGTTGTTCCAAGTACAAACTCTGTCGATCCGCCGCCAATATCGACAACGAGGAATGGTCCATCACTTCCGTGAAGTTCAGTCGTAGCGCCCATGAAGGAGAGAGCTGCTTCCTCAGTACCAGGAATAACTTCAGGTTCGATTCCTAAAATATTTCGGACGCCATCAATAAATAGATGACGGTTTGTCGCATCACGAGTAGCGCTCGTTGCACAGAAGCGAACCCGCTCAACACCCTTTGCCGCGATGAGATCGGCATATTCCTGAGTTACCTTGAGAGTGCGTTCAATCGCTGCTGGATCAAAGGCCTTATTCTTATCAACACCTTGCCCAAGGCGGACAACTTCCATCCGTCGAACCACTTCTTTAAAAGAGTTCTCATGGATATCAGCGATCAGTAATCGAATTGAGTTCGTTCCACAATCAATCGCTGCTACGCGCATGGTTCGCCTTCCCACCACTTCGGTAGGGCCGCAAGCGCTTCATCACCAAAGGGATTGACGCCAGGTCCAGCACCGAGTGAGTGAGCAACTAGTGAATGGAGACACTTCACGCGAGTAGGCATCCCGCCAGCGGTAATTCCATCTACTTCCGGGACATCCATGCCAAGAGCTGCACGGGCTGCGAGGTAATCTTCATGGGCTGCTTGATACTGTCCCGCAATTTCTGGATCGGTCGAGAGGCGTCCTTCCATCTCTGCCATCATGCCGGTGGTTTCTAGGGTTGAGATCGCGCCAGTTAATTTTGGACAGGTTGCATAATAAAAAGTTGGGAATGGTGTGCCATCTGAGAGGCGTGGTGGTGTCTCTACTACCGCTGGCTTTCCACATGGGCATCGATAGGCAATCGCATGAACATCGCGAGGTGTGCGCCCTAATTGGCTAGCGATCGCATCGAGATCTGCTTGCGTTGGCTTATCTTTTGCCATGAATTATGGGTTCACATTCGTACTTGTAATTGAGGAGATAACTTTCGCGTACCAAGGAAGTCCGGCAGGAATATCAGTTGAGATAACCCCAGCTGCCTTATTCCCTGAACTCGCCTCTGTGGTTGCACCGAGAACGATGTATTGATGTTCACCTGGAAAGATGTAATGGAGTCTGGTTCGCGCTTGTGAGGCGACGTAAGCCGGGTCGTTCCACTTCGCCAACTCATTTGTTGCCGCATCAAGTGTTGCTTGAGAATCGTGAAGCTGAACGCGAAGGGCATTGATCTGAGCCCGTTGGGCAAAATATCGTTGAAGTGGTGGTGCCAAAGTAATAGCGACTACGAAGAGCACGGTTGCAACAGCAAGGTTGCGACCTGAAACTCCTCGTAGCCACTTCACGGTCTTAATTATCCATTAAAGCGAGGGAAGGCCGCGCGACCTGCGTAGAAAGCAGTATCTGCGAGTTCTTCCTCGATGCGAAGCAATTGGTTGTACTTCGCGACGCGCTCTGAACGAGCTGGAGCACCGGTCTTGATCTGTCCGCACTCAAGTGCAACGGCAAGATCTGCGATGGTTGTATCTTCAGTCTCACCTGAACGGTGCGACATCATTGAGCGATATCCAGCGCGGTGAGCCATTGATACTGCATCAATAGTCTCTGTGAGGGTACCGATCTGGTTCACCTTCACAAGAAGAGCGTTCGCAGTATTGAGTGAAATTCCCTTTGCGAGACGCTCAGGATTTGTCACGAACAAGTCATCTCCGACGATCTGGATCTTCTGACCGAGTTCGGCAGTCATCTTTGCCCAACCCTCCCAGTCATCCTCATCAAGTGGATCTTCGATCGAAACGATTGGATATGAAGCAACGAGATCTGCGTAGTAAGCGATCATCTGATCTGACGTGCGATCAGAACCTTCGAACTTGTACTTACCCTTTTCGTGGAACTCAGTAGCAGCAACATCCATTGCCAGAGCGATCTCTTTGCCTGGCTTAAATCCTGCACCTGTAACTGCTTCGAGGATGAGATCGAGAGCGGCACGGTTGCTCTCAAGGTTTGGAGCGAAGCCTCCTTCATCACCGATAGAGGTAGCAAGGCCACGCTTCTTTAATACTGACTTGAGGCTGTGGTATATCTCTGCGCCCCAACGAAGTGATTCTTTGAAAGATTCGGCACCAATTGGCGCAACCATGAACTCTTGAATATCAACGTTTGTATCAGCGTGTGCGCCACCGTTGAGGATATTCATCATAGGTACTGGAAGTGTGTGAGCAGTTGGCCCACCGATATAACGGAAGAGTGAGAGATCGGCAGAATCTGCTGCTGCACGAGCAACAGCAAGCGAGACACCAAGAATGGCATTTGCACCAACGCGGCCCTTGTTCTTTGTGCCGTCGATCTCAAGCATCTCGGCATCGACCATGCGCTGATCTTGTGCGTCATAGCCAATTACTGCTGGAGCGAGCTCATCGTTCACAAAATGAACAGCCTTCTCGACACCCTTACCAAGGTAGCGCTTGCCACCGTCACGAAGCTCTACCGCTTCGAATGCACCAGTCGATGCACCACTTGGAACTCCTGCGCGAGATGTTGTTCCATCCTCAAGAATGACCTCGACCTCTACGGTTGGATTTCCGCGAGAATCTAAAATTTCACGGGCGTGTACTGCATCAATGAGTGCCACTGGCGCTCTCCTTTTCATTACGTTCGTATTCTTCGATCATTCGGATGTATTTCGTCACTGCGCCGCGCAACGCTGCTTCGGCATCTAAACCTTGTTTCTGGGCCTGCTCGATAATTCCGAAGAGGATCTCTCCGAGACCATCTTCGGTCAGTGTTTCGTCGATCTTTACAGGCTGTTCAGCGCTGAACCCATAGCCAAATTTATCAACTCTGTAGGCCAGTTTATTCGCCAACATGAGCGCCGGTTGAGCCAATGGAACGCCGTCGAGAGCAGAAGTTCGCCCCTTTTCGGCGACTTTTTGAGCTTCCCAACTCTTCATGACATCTTCACTCGTTTCGGCGACGGTATCGCCAAATACGTGGGGGTGGCGGCGGATCAACTTATCTGCGACCGCTCCAGCGACCTCTTCGACATCAAATGGGTCGGTTGGGTCATCTTCGGCCACTCGGGCGTGGAAGTAGACCTGAAGGAGAAGATCTCCAAGCTCTTCGCGCATCGCTTCCCGGTCGTTAAGTTCGACCGCCTCTACAAATTCGTAACTCTCCTCGAGGAGATATTTGAGCAGAGACGCATGGGTCTGTTCGCCATCCCATGGGCAACCACCAGGTGAGCGAAGTCGATCCATCACCTCACGAAGGCGATTGAGTTCTGACATCAAGAAATTGTCTAGCGTTATTTATTGGACTTTACGGCACCAGAAGATGCATCGGCTGGAACGAGTGTTGCAGTCTTTGAATCCCATTTTCCGTAACGAGGATTGACTGTAACGCCCTCTTTCAATCCCACAGCGGCAACGAGTGTTGTGAGTGCTGGCCCAGTGTTCGCCGCGGTTGCACCGTTCTTCTGAAGAAATGCGGTGAGCTTCTGCGAATAGATCACGCTAGTGAAGTAAAGATCAACACTTTGCGGATCGATACTCGCTCCAACAAGTGCCTTTGGAAATACTGCTTCTCCGCCAACCTGCTTGATTGCTGCTGCCTTTGCAGCTGCTGCCTCACTTGGAGCAACAGTGATGTGGAGGCTCTTTGCGGTATCCGCAAGAAGTTGGGAGATCAAAAGGAATTGAACTTGGCTCTCGACAAGCGCGGCACCAGTTTGAAGATTCATCGAAGTTGTATCGACGCCTTTTCTCGCGGCAAGAATATTGTCAACACTCTTCTGAACATCTGAGACCGAAGTTGATACCTTGCCCACGGTAAAGGCGGCAGATGTACTTGCGCAGCCAGCTAGTAGCGAGATCGCTCCGATAGAGATAAGTGCAGCTACCTTCTTCTTCACAGATGTCACGACAAGCTCCATTACTTCAGAATTGAGTTGAGGACTTCCATAGTCCACGGCAGGATCGAAGTATCCACTAGATCCCCACCAGCCTGCCAATTTGGCGAAGCGGCACGTGCAACCATGATCGACTCGGTGGCGGCTTTAATGAGAGAGCCTGGATACATGCGCATGAGGCGCAATTGGAGGGATTCTGGGAGGGTTACAGGGGCTAGTTTGAGGAATTTGCCCTGGATCACGACCTCAGAGAGCCCAAGCTGCTTTGCTCTCACCCTTAGCAGTGCAACCTCAATCAATGTGCTGGCTTCAAGCGGTAACTCGCCAAAACGATCGACTAACTCTTCGACGATGGCATCCAGATCCTGATTATCCC
>CAJBLC010000013.1 GCA_903953805.1 uncultured Actinomycetes bacterium
AACGTCCTGGTGGTTCATTTATCTTCGCCGGTCCATCTGGTGTTGGTAAGACCGAACTTTCTCGCACACTCGCTGAGTTCTTATTCGGTGATTCAGATGCATTGATCCAACTCGATATGTCTGAGTACTCCGAGAAGCACACCGCTTCACGCCTCTTCGGAGCTCCTCCAGGTTATGTCGGTTACGACGAGGGCGGACAGCTCACTGAAAAGGTACGTCGTAAGCCATTCTCAGTCGTTCTCTTCGATGAGATCGAGAAGGCTCACCCAGATATCTTCAACACACTCTTGCAGGTACTCGAAGATGGTCGCCTCACTGATTCACAAGGTCGCACCGTCGACTTCAAGAACACAGTGATCATCATGACCACAAACCTTGGTACTCGTGATATCTCAAAGACTTTGGGACTTGGCTTCCACAACTCATCAGATGCACTCGGCAATTACGAGCGCATGAAGGCGAAGGTTGCCGATGAACTCAAGAACCACTTCCGTCCTGAGTTCTTAAACCGTATCGATGATGTCGTTGTCTTCCACCAGCTCTCAGAGGCTGAAATCATTCAGATCGTTGATCTCATGATCTCTAACCTCGATGAGCGCTTGCGTGCCAAGGATATGACGATCGAACTTACTTCGGCTGCAAAGAGTTTACTCGCAGCACGTGGTTACGATCCATTGCTCGGCGCACGTCCACTTCGTCGCACGATTCAACGTGAGATCGAAGATGTGCTCTCAGAGAAGATTCTCTTTGGTGATGTAAAGCCAGGAGAGATCACACTTGTGGATGTTGAGGGCGAAGGTCCAACTGCAACATTTACCTTCCGCGGAGTTCCAAAGGCAACAATGCCGGACTCTCCTGGAGATCTCACCAGCAATACCGCTCCATCAAACGATTAATCAGCTAATTTAAATCGATTGCCGGTCGCCTCAATGAGGTGGTCGGCAATCAGGCTTTTGATCGCCTTCTCACTCTGATCGGTGTCATCCCATAATTTCAGTAGCGCAGATTTTGTGGCACTCGGATTTTCACGTAGGTGCTGCACAATTAGCCCGCGACATTGACGATCGGTTCCAGCCCAAGCTTGGCTCTTCTTCACGATCTCACTCTTTGGGTAGCCGGCAGCGCGCCAAGCACATGATTTCTTTACGGGGCACTGGTCGCAGAGTGGCGTACGAGCAGTGCAGATCAAGGCTCCTAGCTCCATCGTTGCCGCTGCCCATAAGGCACCATCGGATGGAATTAACTCCGCACGCAATCGACGTTCAATCTGTGAAGGTGCACTTGTTGGAGTTTCGATGCCATCAATAGCTCGGGCGAAGAATCTACGGATATTGATATCCATCACGAGCGCGCTCTCTTGGTAGGCAAAAGATGCAATTGCCGCTGCTGTGTACTCACCAACTCCGGGAAGAGTGCGGAGATCATCAATTGCTCGGGGGACTTGGTTATTAAAATCTCGCGCAATCACACCGGCAGATTCATGTAAGCGAACTGCGCGCCGGGGATATCCAAGTCGACCCCAAGCAGAGATCGCATCAGATTTCTTTGATGCTGCAAGATCAGCGGGGGTTGGCCAGCGATCTATCCATTCCAACCAGACTGGGAGCACCCGCTTCACAGGTGTCTGCTGCAACATAAATTCAGAGATCATCACGCCCCACGGGGAGGTTTTACGCCAGGGGAGATCTCGTTTGTTCTGCTCGAACCAATCGAGGATTACTTGTTGCTTCATTACCCGATCTTGACGCGAGCGATCGCTTGTTCAAGACGAGCGACTTCCATTACTTCAATGCCAGAGACTTTGATCTCTGAACCGACTGGAACCATGGCGCGCTTAAAACCAAGGCGAGCTGCTTCAGCGATACGTTGCTGAGCGCCAGTGACTTTGCGGATCTCACCAGCAAGACCGACTTCACCGATCGCAACGAGATCAGCGGGGAGAGCTAGACCTTTGGCAGCAGAGGCAACGGAGAGCGCGACGGCTAGATCAGCAGATGGTTCATTCATCTTCATGCCGCCAACTGTAGCGACATAGACATCGCGACCAGAGAGGCGAATATTCGCTCGAAGTTCAAGGACCGCTAAAGTCATTGCGGTACGCGGGTTATCGAGCCCTGAAGTTACGCGACGAGAGTTGCCGTAATCGCGACCTTCAGCAACTGGTAATCCAACAAGCGATTGAATCTCAGCGAGCAGTGGGCGACGGCCTTCAAGTGCAACGGTGACACAAGTACCAGGAACCGGCTCAGTGTGGCGAGTAGTGAAGAGACCAGTTGGATCGGTGAGTGATTCAATCCCGTTCTCGGTCATATCAAAGCAACCGACTTCATCGGATGCACCGAAGCGATTCTTCATGGCGCGAATCAGGCGCAGACGTGAATGACGTTCACCTTCAAAGTTGAGAACAACATCCACTAAATGTTCGAGCAAGCGTGGACCAGCAATCGATCCATCTTTTGTTACGTGACCGACGAGAACTACGGTGATGTTGCGTTCCTTGGCAATGCGGATAAGAGCGCCAGCAATCTCACGAACTTGGGTAACTCCACCAGGGGCGCCATCGACGGCAGCTGATGCGATAGTTTGAATCGAATCGATAATAAGAAGTTCTGGTTTTACTTGATCAATGTGGGCAATGACAGCACCGAGCTCGGTCTCCGCAGCAAGCCATAAATTTGGATCGATGGCGTTAAGGCGTTCTGCACGTAAGCGAACTTGGGATGCAGATTCTTCGCCGCTGATATAGAGCGCAGACATCTTCTGGCGTGCACTTTCGGCGGCAACTGAGAGCAAGAGTGTGGATTTACCAACGCCAGGTTCACCGGCTAAGAGGATTGCAGCGCCCGGGACTAAGCCACCACCGAGTACGCGATCGAGCTCTGAGACACCGGATGAACGCGCCTTTGCTCGCTCTAAATTAACTTCACCAATTGGGGTGGCAGCGGTTGTGACCGTGCCCGCGACGAGTGAGAGTTTCTTCGGTGCAGCAATCTCTTCAACGCTGCCCCATGCCTGGCATTCACCGCAGCGCCCAACCCATTTGGTGCTGGTCCAGCCGCATTCCGTGCAGCGGAATGGATCTTTTGCTGGTGCTGGTGTCTTTGCCACAGAAGTAGCCTAGCCGTCAGCGCTGACTATCGCTGTGCTGCAGCAGTCGCTGGGTGGATCACAAAGAGCGGAAGTGAGCGCTTTGCAGTCTCGGCCTGAGTGAGGCGAATCGCCTCAACGCGAGCGTCGCAATACTTCACGAGCTCTGCATATCCGGCGACTCCCATAAGGGTTTCAAGTTCAACCTTGTTCGAGATATAGACCGGATCTTTGCCAACATGTGCATCGGTGTTTCCGGTGCAGTACCAATCAAAGTC
>CAJBLC010000014.1 GCA_903953805.1 uncultured Actinomycetes bacterium
ACTTCTCGAGCATTACAAAAATAATCCATCTGCCTGCGAACCGGCATCAGCTCGTAATGAAGTTGTTGCATTCCTTGAAGGTGAGGTTCAAGATCTCTCTATCTCGCGCTCTACCTTTGACTGGGGCATCCCAGTTCCGTGGGATACCAAGCAAGTTATCTATGTCTGGTTTGATGCACTTTTGAATTACGCAACGGCAGTTGGTCTTGGCGATCCGACTGGATCTGCAGGTGCCGATAAGTTTGCAAAGACGTGGCCGGCAGATGTCCACCTGGTCGGAAAAGATATTCTGCGATTCCACGCAGTTATTTGGCCGGCGATGTTAATGGCAGCCGGATTGCCACTTCCTAAAAAGGTCTTTGCACATGGGTGGTTGCTTGTCGGCGGCGAGAAGATGTCGAAATCAAAGCTCACCGGTATTGCTCCTTCAGACATTACCGATCACTTTGGTGTCGATGCCTTCCGTTATTACTTCTTACGCGCGATCCCATTTGGTTCTGATGGCTCATTCTCTTGGGAAGATATGAGCGCTCGTTACACCAGCGAACTCGCAAATGACTTTGGAAACCTGGCATCACGACTTATTGCCATGATCGAGAAGTACTGCGAAGGCGCGATCCCTGCGATTGCCCATGATGCGGGCCTTGAAACAGCGCTTGCGGAGACGGTCGCGAAGGCTGATTCAGCAATGGTGGCGCTTGATTTCCAAGGCGGAATCAATGCCATTATGGAATTCTGTAAGCGAGTCAATGGCTATGTCACCGAGAAAGAGCCATGGATCGCGGCAAAAGATGAGAGTCGCACCAGTGAACTCATGGAGATTCTTTATAACACTGCAGACTCGATTCGCGCTCTTGCAGTACTACTTCACCCCGTTATGCCAGCGACCTGTGAAACTCTCTGGGCAGCTTTGGGAATGCAATCTAATATTTCTGCTGAGAAGATCTCTGATGTTGCAACCTGGGGTCAGATCAAACCTGGCTCACGCGTAACAAAGGGAGCGGTGCTCTTCCCACGTCTTGAAGAGCCAGCGGCTAAGTAAGGCGCGCCATTGAGTTCAGAACGATTTGGATTAGAGAAGGAACGCCTCCCTGCGCCACTTCCTGAAAAACTTAATCGTCCCTGCGTTGATGTCCATGCACATATTGAATTAGTAACAGAGTCTGAGCCAGATTCAGATTTGGTAAGAGATGTCCTCGACCAAGCAGCGAGCGTTGGTATCGATCGCGTTGTTCAAGTTGGCTACTCGGCTTCTCAATCGGAGTGGGGCGTCAAAATGGCCCATGCATTTCCCGGTCGAGTCCTTGCGGCAGTCGCTCTCCATCCCAATGAAGCACCGGTTGTTGATGATCTCGAAGCGCATTTAGCCCGGATTGAAAAACTTGCAACCGATCCACGCGTTCGAGGAATCGGTGAAACTGGTTTAGATTTCTTTAGAACCGCACCAGAGTTACAAGAGAAACAAAAATATTCATTCCGGCGTCATATCGCTTTAGCGAAGAGCGTTAATAAGGCGCTCATCATCCATGACCGCGATGCCCATCGGGCAGTTCTTGATACTTTGGTTGAAGAGGGCGCTCCCGATATCACGATCTTCCATTGTTACTCCGGCGATGCCGAGATGGCTCGGGAGTGCATTGAGAAGGGCTATATCCTCTCTTTTGCCGGCACTGTTACCTTTAAGAACGCTCCTGCCTTGCGTGAAGCGGTAAATCTTGTCCCTATTGAACAATTGCTGGTCGAGACTGATTCGCCATTCTTAACCCCAACTCCGCATCGTGGATTGATGAATACACCTGCTCAGATTCCAACAATTCTCCGCCTCATCGCTGATGAGCGAGACCAGGATCTGGATGAGCTTTGTGATGCAATATCGGCAAATGCAGAGCGCCTCTTTGGGTCATTCGCTTAATGTCAGGCCTACTCGGAGCAGCTGAAATTCGCGAGATAGCGGCGCGAATTGGTGTCAATCCCACGAAGAAACTTGGTCAGAACTTTGTCGTCGATGCCAACACATGCCGACGGATCGTGAAGAGTGCGGATGTAGTTGAGAGCGATGTCGCTCTTGAGATTGGTCCTGGGCTTGGCTCGTTAACACTCGCACTCTTAGAGATTGCCAAAGAAGTTGTTGTTGTTGAAATTGATGAACGTTTGGCAGCCGAACTTCCGCAGACGGTAGAGCGCCATGACTTTGATCTGAACCGACTCACCGTTGTTACTCAAGATGCCATGACAGTTGATTCTCTTCCGCTCGCGCCAACAGTGCTCGTTGCAAATCTCCCGTACAACATCTCGGTACCGGTTCTCCTTCGATTTATGGAGAAGTTCCCAACTCTTCGTTCGGGAGTTGTCATGGTGCAAAGTGAAGTGGCGGATCGATTAGTCGCAACGCCAGGTAGCAAGAATTATGGTTCACCTTCCGTGAAGGCAACGTGGTGGGCCGATATGTCCCCGGCAGGAACTGTCGGTCGATCGATCTTCTGGCCAGTTCCTAATGTTGACTCATCACTTGTTCGTTTCGTCCGCCATGAAGCTGCGGGGGATGAGGCGCTTCGCCTCAAGACCTTTGACGTTATCGATGCGGCATTTGCCCAACGTCGAAAGATGTTGCGCGGTGCACTCTCCGAACTCTGCGGTGGAAGCGCAGCCGCCTCCGAGATCATTACGGCAGCGGGCGTCGACCCAACGACGAGGGGCGAGGCGCTCTTACTTCCGGATTTCATCAGAATAGCGAGCCAACTTTCACTATAGGCTAGCGAGCATGAGGCAGAGCGGCGTTGTTATCCGAGTACCTGGAAAGGTAAATCTCGGGCTCTCGGTCGGCCCCCTCGATAGCGATGGCTATCACGAGTTAGTGACGGTCTTTCAAGCAATCTCCCTCTATGACGATGTCACCGTGAAATTCGGTGAAGCTGGCGCAGGAATAACGTTGAGCGCATCTGGATCTACCGCAACAGGAGTTCCACTCGACTCCACCAATCTTGCCTACCGCGCTGCAGATCTCATGGTTGCGCGATATCAACTCGACAGCGATATCGATATTCACTTGCAGAAGGAGATTCCAGTTGCCGGTGGAATGGCTGGCGGTAGCGCAGATGCTGCAGGAGTCATCGTCGGTATCGATGCGCTCTTTGAACTTGGACTCTCACGCGATGAGTTGCAGAAGATCGGCGCGGAACTTGGAAGTGACGTTCCATTTGGTATCGCAGGGGGAACGGCAATTGGACGCGGCCGTGGTGATCAACTCACGCCAGTTCTTGCGCAGGGGAGTTATCAATGGGTCTTAGCCTTGTCTAATAGCGGGCTCTCAACGCCATCTGTTTATGGTGAGTGTGACCGGTTGCGTGAAGGTCTAACGATTTCAAAGCCAACAGCTAATGATGCATTGCTTCAAGCGCTTCGTGCCGGAGATGCAAAAGAACTCGGCCGTTCGTTAAGCAATGACTTGCAAAGTGCCGCATGTTCGTTACGACCCGCACTTCGATTAGTTCTTGATGTTGGACATGATTATGGTGCACTTGGTTGCATCGTCTCTGGATCTGGACCAACAGTCGCCTTTCTCGTTGAAGATGAAGAGAAGGCGCTTGACCTTACGGTTGCTCTCAGTGCAAGTGGAGTTGTTGCAGGAGTTGCTCGTGCTAGCGGTCCAACACATGGTGCACGAAGGATCAGCAGTTTCTAGAGATGGGTCTATCCATGAAATCAACACTTGGTAGCAGCGGCAGTACGCCATTTGGTGAGAGTTATTTGAAGGCAGAAGCGCTATCACTGATTTCATTTGCACAAGGTTCAAAACTCGCCACGGGTGGATTTGGATATCTCGATAGCTCCGGGAAGGTAGATCCCACCAAGCCATTAGAAGCCTGGATTAACTGCCGAATGACGCAGGTCTTTGGCCTGGCCGAGCTCACCGGGTTGGCCGCGGGTCGTTCCTATGTTGAGCATGGAGTCAATGGTTTGCTCGATCTCTTTGAAGACAAAGTCCATGGCGGCTTCTTCAATGCGGTAGAAAGTTCTGGCAACCCGGCGAATGGCGAGAAGCTCGCCTACGATCACGTCTTTGTCATGCTCGCCGCTGCAACAGCGCTAAAAGTTGGAGTGCCCCGTGCTGAGGAACTCTTTGCGAAGATCGACCGAATCATTGATGAGAAGTTTTGGGACTCCAACTTCCAGATGATGCATAACAACTGGAGCCAAGATTTCTCAACGCTGGATATCTATCACGGGATCAATTCCAATATGCACGCAGTAGAGGCTCTGGTGGCTGCGTATGAAGTTACTCTGGACGAGAAGTACCGAGAGCGGGCCTTTGCTATCTGCAAGCGCGCAGTTGATCAATTCGCAAAGGGCCATGAGTGGTTGCTCCCAGAACACTTTGATGAGAAGTGGAACGTTGAAGCCGAGTACAACAAAGATCATCCAGCAGATCGTTTTAAGCCATATGGCGTAACAATTGGACATCTCTTTGAGTGGTCGCGGTTAGCGTTGCAATTAAAGTTCATTGCCCGTGAAGGTGAAGATCTTGAATGGATTGATGAAGGCGCTGCTGCTCTCTACGACGTCGCAAAGAGATTTGGCTGGGGTGCCGATGGAAGTGATGGCTTCATCTACACCATGGATTGGCATAAGCAGCCAGTAGTGACGGCGCGGATGCATTGGGTGGCAGCCGAGGCAGTCATGACGGCTTTCACGCTCTGGCACTTCACTCATGAGAGTCGCTATATGGATGATTACAACGCATGGTGGAGCTATATAGATCTGCATGTACTCGATAAAAAGTCTGGGTCATGGAAACACGAACTCGACTCGCACCATCAGGTTGTGACTGCAACGTGGCCAGGAAAGCCCGATGTGTATCACGCATTTAATGCCTGCCTCCTGGGGATGTATGAGATGACCGCCAGTTTTGTAGGGCTGGCTGGGCAGGGGAGATAACCTGCCTAGTTTTGGTGATCTGGGCTCCCATGAGGGAGAATTCAGGTTCCGCCATTGTGTAGTGGCTAGCACATGGGCCTTTGAAGCCCAGGGTCCAGGATCGATACCTGGTGGCGGAGCCAATCCGCAGTAAATAGACTCACCCCAGAAGGCCGCATTTCAGACTCTTCAGCATTGATGGGAGGAACGTGAACAACCCAGATGTTGTGATCGTCCTCGCCGCTGGTGAAGGCACGCGCATGAAGTCCTCAGTCTCAAAGGTTCTCCACCCGATTGCTGGCCGCACCATTCTCGGTCACGTCCTCGAAGCAGTAAAGCCACTTCAGGCGAAGGAACTTCGCGTTGTCATTGGCGCCCACAAAGAAGCGGTCCAAGAGCACCTCACACAGATCGCCCCAACAGCCACTTCGGTCTATCAAGCGGAGCGCAATGGAACCGGTCATGCCGTTCAACTCGCGCTCGCAGGAGCTGCAACCACTGGTTCAGTTCTTATCCTTGCCGGAGATACCCCATTACTTTCAGCGCAAACTCTTAAAGAGTTTGTTGCCATTCACTATGCAAATAACAGCAGCGCCTCAGTCTTAACGGCAGATCTTCCAGATCCCTTTGGGTATGGCCGCATCGTTCGCGATGATGAAGGAGCGATCTCGCGCATTGTCGAAGAGCGTGACGCAACTGAAGATGAGAAGGCAATCTCCGAAATTAATGCCGGCGTTTATCTCTTTGATAACAGTGCGCTTCGCGAAGCCTGTGCGAAACTCTCAAAAGATAATTCACAGGGCGAGCTTTATCTCACTGACGTAATTGCACTGATCAAAGAAGCGGGCAAGGTTGCGCTCGCTGTCAGAACTAACGATTACAACGAGATTCTTGGAATCAACGATCGCTCTCAACTTGCAGAGTGCACCATGATCATGCGCGACATTATCAATGACCGCATCATGAAGTCAGGGGTCACGATTATTGATCCAACGACCACGTGGATTGATGTGGATGCGACGATTGCCAATGATGTGACGATTCATCCAGGTTCAGTTATCTCTGGTTCGACATCGATTGAAAGTGGCGCCGTTATTGGACCGCGCACCACACTCAATAATGTGATTGTGAAGGCCGGAGCGAAGGTCATTGAATCGACCTGTTCGGATTCTGAGATCGGCGCAGAAGCAAACGTTGGGCCATATTCATTCTTACGCCCTGGGACGAAACTTGCCGCAAAGGCTAAAGCTGGCGCCTATGTTGAGATCAAGAATTCGACTATCGGTGAGGGCTCGAAGGTTCCACATCTCTCATATGTCGGTGATGCCACTATCGGATCAGGTACCAATATCGGTGCGGCCACGATCTTCGTCAATTACGACGGGGTTGAGAAGCACCAGACGACTGTTGGCAATGAGGTCCGAATCGGTAGCGACACCATGCTCGTGGCTCCAGTAACTATCGGCGATGGCGCCTATACCGCTGCCGGGTCGATTATTACCGAAGATGTTCCGGCCGGATCGATCGGCGTTGCTCGTGCAAAGCAGCGCAATGTCTTAGGGTGGGTACTACGCAAGAGAGCAGGCAGTTCCTCTGCCGAAGCCGCTAAGCGCGCAGGCGCAACCGAAAGGGAATAAGAATGAGCGAACTTCGTCTCACATCTGAGAAGCGCCTCCGTATCTTTACCGGACGCGGCTATCCAGAGCTCGCTGACGAGGTCGCCACCGAACTCGGTATTCCTATTACTCCCACATCTGCATACGACTTTGCAAATGGCGAGATCTTCGTTCGCTTTGAAGAGAGCGTTCGCGGTTCAGATGCCTTTGTTATTCAATCTCACGCTGCACCAGTGAACAAGCAGATCATGGAGCAGTTGATCATGGTCGATGCACTCAAGCGCGCATCTGCAAAGCGCATCACCGTTGTTGCACCGTTCTATGGATATGCCCGTCAAGATAAGAAGCACCGCGGTCGTGAGCCAATCTCTGCACGTTTGATGGCCGATCTCTTTAAGACAGCAGGAGCTGATCGCTTGATGGTCGTCGATCTTCACACATCACAGATCCAAGGCTTCTTTGATGGACCAGTAGATCATCTCTTCGCACTTCCACTGCTCACCGATTATGTCGGCCGCAAAGTTGATCGCAGCAAACTCACTATCGTTTCACCAGATTCAGGTCGCGTTCGCGTTGCCGAACGTTGGTCGGACATGCTCGGTGGTTGCCCAATTGCATTCATCCATAAGATGCGTGATCCACGGATTCCAAATGAAGCAAAGGTCGGCAAGGTCGTTGGTGATGTGAAGGGTCAGACCTGCATCGTTATCGATGACATGATCGATACCGCTGGAACAATCTGCAAGGCAGTCGATGCCCTCTTCGATGAAGGCGCTGCTGAAGTTATCGTTGCTGCAACACACGCAGTTCTCTCCGGCCCTGCAGTTGAGCGCCTCAAGGCGAGCCGCGTTAGCGAAGTGGTTGTAACCAATACCTTGCCAATCCCAGAAGAGTCTCGCTTTGATCGCCTCACTGTCCTCTCCATTGCACCGCTCTTGGGCCGCGCAATCCGTGAGGTCTTCGAGGATGGCTCAGTTACCAGCCTCTTCGACGGCCACAGCTAAGCCACTTCACAGGAACCTTCCCCTAAGAAAAGGGGTAATTTTGGCTTTCCCCGCGCTCTGGGCTACTCTTCAGGCTCGTCACGGCGAGGGATAGTAATTATCCGTAATCGACGGGTTGCTCTCCTGAGGCGTGCATTTTCAAACGTTACGAAGGAGCAACTCAAGTGGCAGAAATTTCAATCCAAGGCAGCAAGCGCACCAACTTCGGTAAGGGTGCTTCACGCCGCGACCGCGTCGCTGGTCTAGTCCCAGCAGTGATCTATGGCCACAATGCAGAGCCACAGCACGTATCACTCCCAGCTCGTGAGCTCGGAAATGCTCTCAAGGCATCAAACGTTCTCCTCAACGTCTCATTCGATGGCAAGAGCGAACTCGTTCTTCCAAAGTCTGTTTCAAAGAATCCACTCACCGGAATCTTCGAGCACATCGATCTTCTCGTTGTCCGCAAGGGTGAAAAAGTTAAGGTTGAAGTTCCAGTACATACCGAAGGTGCATATGACAAGGATGGAATCCTTGAGCATGTAAATAACACCATCGAAATCGAAGCAGAAGCAACTTCTATCCCAGCATTCTTGGTTCTTGATCTCACTGGCATGCCAGCAGGAACAAGCAAGACCGCTGCAGATGTAGTGCTCCCTGCTGGAACAACTCTTGTTTCAGATGCAGCACTCGTTGTTGTTCACCTCTCAGAGCGTTCAAGCGCTGCTGAGCCAGTTGCAGAGGCTGCTCCAGCTGCCCCTGCTGCTGAAGCACCAAAAGCTGAATAATTAAGTAACGTCGCTTCGCATGTCTGATCGCTGGATCATTTTCGGGTTAGGAAATCCCGGCGATCAGTATGCAAGCACCCGCCACAACATCGGCCATATGGTGATTGATTACCTGGGCAGCAATTCAAAGTTCTCTTCACATAAATCCCGTTGCGAGATCGCAGATATCAGGGTCGCAGGAGTTGCAGTAACACTCGCGAAATCAAAGTTATATATGAATGAATCTGGTGGGCCACTCAAGGCACTCGCTGACTTCTATAAGATCAAAGGCGCAAATATCATCGTTGTCCATGATGAATTAGATATCGCTTTCAACACTATTCGCTTGAAGATCGCTGGTGGCGACAATGGCCACAACGGCTTAAAAGATATTACAAAGCATTTCTCCGGCCCTGATTATTACCGCCTTCGCATGGGCGTTGGTCGCCCCCAAGGTCCACAAGATCCAGCCGATTATGTTTTAAAACCATTCTCTCAACCAGAGAAGAAGGAGCTCCCTGACTTCATCGCCAGGGGAGCGTTAGCTGCAGAGCGGTTGATCGAAAAGGGTCTCGACTTCGCGCAGCAGGAGTTCAATAAGTAATCAGCCAGTATTGCGAAGGCCGGCAGCCACACCGTTGATGGTGAGCAAGAGTGCACGGCGGATTGTTGGATCGATATCTGGATTCTCACGAACCTGCTCAAGCAAGTGAATTTGCAAGAGATGCAATGGTGCGAGATATTGATCGCGAATACCTAATGTGCGGGCAAGTCGTGGTTGATCTCCTAGGAGTTCAGACTTCTTTGTAAGAAGCAAGATCTCTGCCTTAGTAAGCGCAAACTCTTCTTTGATCAGTTCTAAGAAGTGGCGCAGGCTTGGGTCAACCAAGGTATCGACATAGCGCTGTGACATCTCGAGATCTGTCTTTGCAATAGTCATCTCGACGTTTGAGATAAAGGTGCTGAAGAAGTGCCAATCTTTGAGCATCTGTTGCATCGTTGATTCTTGGCCCGCTTCGCGAGCAGCCTTGAGACCCGAGCCAACTCCGAACCAACCAGGAACGATCTGACGAGATTGAGTCCAGCCGAATACCCATGGAATAGCGCGCAAGCTCCCGAGCCCGCCAGATGCATCTGGGCGGCGTGAAGGACGTGAACCTAAGAAGAGATCGCCGAGTTGTTCAACGGGAGTTGAGGCATAGAAATATGCAGGGAGATCAGGATGATCAACGAGCGAGCGGTAACGTTTAAAGGCGCTATCGCTGATGAGGTCCATCGATTGATTCCACTTTGCTAAATCTTCGGGGGATTGGCGTGGTGCTCGGTTAAGAACGGTTGCTTCAAGTGCTGCTGCAACTGAAAGTTCAACGTTTTCGCGAGCAAGTGCTGGGAGTGAATATTTATCTGAGATGACTTCGCCCTGCTCTGTCATCTTGATCTGGCCATCGATTGATCCCCATGGGAGCGCGATGAGCGCATCGTATGTAGGGCCGCCACCGCGACCAACAGAACCACCGCGACCATGGAAGAGGCGGAGTGTGACGCCGTGTTTGAGAGCAATATCGCGAAGTTTGCGTTGGGCCTTGTGGATCTCCCATTGCGATGTTGCGATACCAGCATCTTTATTGGAATCTGAATATCCGAGCATGACCTCTTGGATATCGCCGCGCAGTCTTACCAGCTCGCGGTACTCAGGAGTTGAGAGAAGTGCATCGAGAATTGAATCTGCCGCACGAAGTTCTGCAACTGTTTCAAGAAGTGGTGCAAAGCCAACCTTGGCGAACTTCTCGCCCTTTAATGAAACGAGTCCAGCAATATCAGCGAGAATGACAGGAGCGAGCACATCTTCGTGGCCCTTCGTCATTGAGATGATGTAGGTCTCGATAACCTCAGGACCAAACTTCTCAATGAGTTCGCGGATTGCAATAAAGACACCAACAGTTTTTCGACCTAACTCATCAAGACCATCGATCGATGGGCGAGATGGGCCCTTTAACTGCGCCGCAATCAGCGAAGTACGATCTTCGTAGGCTGCGCCAAAGAGTTGGGTCATAGCATTGTGATGAGCATCAGAATGCTCACGAACATCCATCGTTGCATGAGTGATACCAAAGCTAGAAACGGTACGGATAATGCGCTCTAACAAGCCATGAGCGATCAATTCTCCGCGGTGAGCGAGTAGAGAGGTACGCATCAACATCAGATCAGCAATGAGCTCCGCCGTGCTCTCATAATCGCGGCCAGCAACGTGATCTGCCCCTGCTGCGTGACGGCGTTGGGTAAGAATTAAGCGGTGGCGGATTGCTGTTGCCTTGAGACGGTAAGGCTCTTCGACATTCTGACGGCGGAAACGATCCTCAATCTCTGGGAGCACCTCGAGATCTTTAGCAACTGAAGCCTTCAGTTCATCGCTCGCGCCAGCGATACGGCTAGACACAGAGAGCGCCTGACGCAACTGATCGAGCGAGCCAAGCATCGTACGGATGAAGTGGCCAGTCTGAAGAAGAATCGCATCCTTTGTTACCTGAGGAGTGATGTGAGGATTTCCATCACGATCGCCACCAATCCAGGTACCAAAGCTCAAAGGTCGTGATGTTGGATCTACGACAACATTGATGCGCTCGAGTTCATGTGCGAAATCATCGAGAACTTCTGGCACGGTGTGGGTAAAGAGGTCATCAAGATAGTAGAGAGCATTTGTTGCTTCATCGAGTGGCTCAGGGCGGCCGAGGCGAAGTTCATCGGTCTGCCAGAGAAGGTCGACAGTTTCAGCGAGACGACGATCACGAGTTGGAGTAGCAGGAGTCTCAAGAAGATCGGCGATCGTTCCAAGTTTGCTCAATACCGAGCGACGTGATGCCTCTGTTGGGTGAGCGGTGAAGACCGGGCGAACTGAGAACTCGTTGATCCAGCCCTGGACATCTTCATAAGTAAATTCTTTTGTCTGGCTCTGTACATCAATAATGCGATCTACGGCACGTGATAACCAAGATCCGCCTTCAGCACGTTCTGCTGCGAGCTCTTTTGCACGATGAACTTGCTCTGCAACATTTGCGAGATGGAAGTAGGTGCTGAATGCACGCACTAGTTGGATCTCTTCTGTGTTGGTGAGATCTTGGAGAGATTCGGCGCCTTTACCTTCACGGACTGCTTTTCGGACTCGCTCAACAAGTGCGAGGAGTTCAGGGCTCTCTTGGCGGACCAGGCTCTGACCCAAGAGGTCTCCAAGTCGGCGTACATCGCTGCGCAGTTCTAGATCATCAGTTGCCACTGGCTAATCATTACAGGTTTAATGAGCCCTCTAACCCCCCTCTCTTCGGATTGCGGGGGCATAGGTGCATTTCCACGCGTAATTTCGCGAGCGGGAGTTGAAAGGGAGGCGAAGAATTAATGTCATTGTTACAAGCCTTCTCGCATATTGAACTCCCTGCAAAGCTTTCGCAAGGCGCTGCTGTCACTCTGCCATCTACACAGGGCCTCTTTGCTGCGATCGCCTCACAGGAACGTCCTCTGGTCCTCGTTACAGCCTCCTCTCGGAGGGCCGATGAACTCACTGAAGAACTCAACAGCTATCTTGGGACAGGTTCAGTTGTCGTCTTTCCGCCGTGGGAGACGCTTCCACATGAACGTTTGAGTCCAAAGAGTGACACCGTTGCGACGCGTTTTAAGACTCTGCACTTGCTTGCATCGAATCAACCGCCGCGAGTCTTGGTCACATCGATTCGGGGCTTGATTCAACCCATCATCGCCGATCTCCTCGACGCTCAATTACCAGTACTAGAAATTAACAAGACAATTTCGATGTCCGCACTTATCGCATCGCTCTCTTTTCTTGGGTATACGAGAACCGATCTCGTAGAACGTCGGGGTGATTTTGCGGTTCGCGGCGGAATTATCGATCTCTTCCCACCAGATTTAGAGCATCCAATACGCGTCGATTATTTCGGCGACGACATTGAAGAGTTGGCATATTTCACAGTGGCTGATCAGCGAACCTTTCAACCTGTTGTTGGTGAACTAACTGTATTCCCATGCCGTGAACTTCTCTTGACCGATGCAGTGAAGGACCGAGCCAGGTATCTTGCCGCTGAGTTCCCAACACTTTCTGAGATCTGCCACAAACTTGCTGAAGGAATTAGCGTCGATGGCATGGAGTCCCTTATTGGAGTCCTTAACTCCGAATTGAAATCACTCATTGATTTCTTACCTAAGAATTATCAAATTATCGTCGTTGATGAACCGCGTATTACGTCACGGGCGATTGACCTTATCGAGACAAATAAAGAGTTTCTCGATGCATCGTGGTCGAACGCCGCTATGGGTGGAAAAGCGCCGATCGATATCTTTGGGGGAATTGAATCTGGCGGATATTTCACGCTCGAGCACTTGACGAAATTAGCTCATGACGCTGGTATCCCGTGGCGCTCGTTGAACCCTTATGCCAGCGACGTTGAAGATCAGACGCTTGAGTTTGAGGCGCTTCCTATCTATCGGAATGACCTCGACGCAGTAGAAGCAGATCTCAAGAAGTGGCTTTCAGAGGGCTATTTAGTCATCTTTAGCGCAGTAGGCTCCGGTATCGTCGAGCGATTCAATAATCTCTTCATTGAAGCAGATCTGCCAACTCGCATCTATAAGTCCATTGATTCGCAACTGACTCGAGATGTCATCCATCTAACAGCGACACCGATTGAGCATGGCTTTATCGCAGATTTTGCTAAGACGGTTCTGCTCACCGAGAAAGATATCTCGGGTCAGCGCAGTTCAAATAAGGATCAAGCTCGGATGCCGTCACGTCGTAAGAAGGCCGTTGATCCAATTGAACTAAAGCCAGGGGATTACGTCGTCCATGAGCAGCACGGTGTTGGACGATACATCGAACTTGTGCAGCGCACCGTGGGAAAGAGCGCCCGTGAATATCTCGTCATTGAATACGCATCATCAAAACGCGGTCAACCTGGTGATCGGCTCTATGTACCGACAGATTCCTTGGAACAAGTAACTCGATATGTCGGGGGAGAGGCCCCTGCTGTTCACCGTATTGGTGGAGCTGATTGGCAGAATGCGAAGCGACGTGCGCGAAAGGCCGTCAAACAGATTGCTGCGGAGTTGATCCAGCTTTATGCCGCTCGCATGGCAGCGCCTGGTTATGCCTTCTCACCAGATACACCGTGGCAGCGAGAGCTTGAAGATGCCTTCCCGTATGTAGAGACAACAGATCAACTTTCGACGATCGAAGAAGTAAAGCGCGATATGGAAGCTTCGCATCCCATGGATCGCATTGTTTGTGGTGACGTTGGCTACGGCAAGACAGAGATTGCGATCCGTGCCGCCTTTAAAGCGGTGCAAGATGGGAAGCAGGTTGCAGTCCTCGTTCCAACTACCTTGCTCGTACAACAACATCTCTCGACATTCCTCAACCGCTACACCGGATTCCCGGTGAAGGTTGCGGGCCTCTCACGCTTTAACACTGCCAAAGAGGGGAAGGAGATCCTCTCCGGATTGGCTGATGGGTCTATCGATATCGTCATCGGCACCCACCGATTACTCTCAAAAGATGTGCAATTTAGGGATCTTGGGCTAGTAATCGTCGATGAAGAGCAACGTTTTGGCGTTGAACATAAAGAAGAGTTGAAGAAAGCACGCACAAATATCGATGTCCTTTCCATGTCGGCAACTCCGATTCCTCGAACTCTTGAGATGGCTATCACCGGAATTCGGGAGATGTCGAATATCACGACCCCGCCGGAAGAGCGCCACCCCGTTCTTACATATGTCGGCTTCCACGACGACAAGCAGGTTACCGCGGCTATTCACCGCGAACTTTTGAGAGATGGTCAGATCTTTTATGTACATAATCGAGTCGAAGATATCGATCGAGTTGTAGAGCGCCTTAAAACTCTTGTCCCAGAAGCGCGCATAAGAGTTGCTCATGGCCAGATGAGCGAACGTGAGTTGGAAGATGTCATCCTGGGATTCTGGGAGAAAGATTTTGATGTGCTTGTCTCTACGACAATCATCGAAAGTGGAATCGACATTCCAAATGCAAACACGTTAATTGTCGATCACGCAGATAAATTTGGGCTATCGCAGTTACATCAACTTCGGGGTCGAGTCGGTCGCGGAAGAGAGCGCGCATACGCTTACTTCCTTTATTCAGCAGATAAGCCGCTGACTGAGATAGCACATGATCGACTAACCACCATTGCAACAAACACTGATCTTGGTTCTGGCATGCAAGTTGCATTAAAGGATCTTGAGATCAGAGGTGCAGGTAATCTCCTCGGAGGAGAGCAATCCGGTCACATTGCTGAAGTCGGATTCGATCTTTATGTGCGAATGGTCGGGGAGGCAGTTGAAGAATTTAAAACTGGCTACGTGGATGCCAACCCGCGCATCAAAGAATGCAAAGTTGAACTCCCGATTACTGCTCATCTCCCAATTGACTATCTTCCATCAGAGCGCCTGCGGTTAGATCTCTATCGCCGTATGGCCGATGCTAGGGATAATCAGGATCTGGATGCCATCGTCGAAGAGTTAGTCGATCGTTTTGGCGAGTTACCGCTTGAAGCCAGCACATTGATTGAGGTTGCACTGCTAAGGGTGAGAGCAAAGCAGCTTGGGCTCTCTGAGGTCGTGATCC
>CAJBLC010000015.1 GCA_903953805.1 uncultured Actinomycetes bacterium
ACAACTCCTGAGCCACCATGCCAGAAACCTTCAGCGGCTAACTCTTGGTACTTACGAATCTTCCAACCATCTTGGTTGAGTGAGATCGCATGCGCTTCGCCATCGACATAACCAGCGAAATCTTCAGCCGGCCAGCCAAGTTTGAGGAGCGCCTGCTTTAAGAATCCGCGTTGACCTGGGTGAACGATGATTGTTTCATCATCAATTTGAAGACCAAGCATCGGTGCGATCTTCTTACCGCGAGTGACTTCCTTTAACACTGCTGGATCGTTCGATACCAAGGTGAGTCCGTGAACTGGATGAGCCTCTAACCGAAGTCGGCCGTAACGTGACATCGTCTCTGCAATATCAACGAGTAAGGAATGCGGTACTGCAAAGCGAGAGTACTTCAACAAAATATCAATGACATGCTCTGCATCATGGCCGGCAGCGCGAGCATTCCAGAGTCCGAGCGGAGTGAGGCGATAGGTATGAATATGTTCTGGCGACTTCTCCAACTCTGCAAATGCAGCAATTAGTCTCCGACATTCATCAGCCAAGATGTGATCGACATCGAGAAGGATTGTCTTATCGGATTGAACGATCAGTGGACCATCGGTCACATTAATTCCTTAATAAACGCTGCTAGAAGTGCGATTCGACCGGGGATAGAGCTGCTGAGGATGTGCTCGTGTGGGGCATGCGCACCGTCGCCAACTGCACCAAGTCCATCAAGAACTTTTGCACCAGCTGCTGCTGCAAAGTTGCCATCACTGGCTCCACCAACGCTGGCACTTCCAACTTCTGGAATGCCAAGCTGTTTCGCAACCGACTCAAGGGTTTGATAGAGATCTGCTGTAGCAGTTAACTCCAACGGTGGACGATTTATTCCACCAAGTACTTCGATCCGCGCTTCTGGGTGGAGTGGCGTGATTGCCCGAAGTGCTCTCTCAACTCGTTCCATCTCAGCCATGGTGAATGAGCGACTATCGATATCGAGCGTGGCAACAGCAGGAACAGTGTTGGTGGTGGTTCCTGAGTGCATCGTTGTAGGAACTACGGTCGTTCCATGTTCACGGTTTTCTAGAGCATGAAGTGCAGTGACGATATGAGCTATCTCAGTGGACGCGTTAATTCCCTTTTCAGGTTCGAGACCAGCATGGGCGGCGCGACCAGTAACAGTGATGGAGTACATCGACGTTCCCTTACGGCCAACCTTTACCTTGCCGTTAAGCGATGCTTCGGTAACGAGAACTGCATCTGCCGTCGCACTAACTCGTTTAATGAGATCGCGCGATGTTTGGCTACCGAGTTCTTCATCCGTTGTTGCAATGAGCGCAACCTTTGTTGATGCATCAGGAATCTCAGCAATCGCATAAAGTACTTGTAAGAATCCGGCCTTCATATCGAAAATTCCGGGGCCAGAGATCTTCTCGCCTTCAACCTTCCACAGCGGAAGATATGAATCGATAGGCCAAACTGTATCGAGATGGGTAAGAATGACAATTGCTGGCTTCTCAGCTCCCCACCAAAAAACCGGACGGCCATTCTCATCAAAGACCTTTGCTGACGTTCCAAGACGCTCAGTCGCGATCTCATTAGCGAGTGCTATGACCTTACGACAGGCCTCGAGATCTTCGCTTGGGGATTGGCACTCAACCAGGCGCTGTAAGTCGTGGAGGATGCTCATCTGCCTATTCTGCCTTAATCGTCGGTTACTGCGCAGGTTCGGCTAGCGCTACGCCTGTTATGCGCGGAATTCGGAACTGGGTCATCTCACCGGTTGCATGATCTCGGGCGAGGAGAGTGCCGAGCGAGATGGAAACGGGATCGATCAGGCGATTGGAGACTCCGCCATTTGAATCGGCATAACCGATCGTCAGGCTTGCCTGCTCTTCTATATATTGATGGAGCAGATCCAAAGTCTCATTTGCAGTGGTGCGTGGAACTTCGCGAGGTTTATGCGATGTTGCTTTTTCACCAGCACGTAGCGCGCGAACTGCAGAGGCGATGATGGTTTCAGAAGGAGTGTTGGTCTCAGAGATGACGCGTGGTGGACGAGGCCGACTCTTCGCACGACGTACGGTCGGTGCAGAGATCAAGATTCCTGTTCCATTTTCAACTGCAGGAAGGTATCCGGCCTCACGTAGTGCAATAACGAGTTCATTGATCTCAACTTCGGCGATCAGAACTTGTGGTGCAAGTTTGCGCAGCCGGAGATCTTCTAACTTCTTATCGTGAGTGATCTGTTGGATAAGACCTTCATCTTCGCAGCGGATATACGAACTTGCGTGGCCAACACGTAAGCGACCGTGGCGCTTGGCCACATCATTGATGAGATATTCAAGGGGTTGGGGCATCGGCGTTTTAGAGGTCTTCTTCAAGAACTCTTTAATTGAATCGCCAGTCTTGCCATGATCAAGTGCACGACGGATCGATCCTTCAGTGAAGCGGTAGACAGTCGCACCGCCCCTGCTCTCAATATCAGCAACTGTGCCCATCTCATTCGATATCTCGATGGTGAGTGGACCTGGTGCAATCGCACTGTTATCAGCTTGAATCAAGATGTGATCGACCGGAGTTGGTAGCGCTTTCTCAACGCCGAGCTCGTCGCCAGCAATAAGTGCGCGACCAAAGCTTGAAATCGCACCTTGGCCAGTAATTCCCAACCACTCTGCCTCGCGGAGAATCCAGGCAATGTATTCCGTATTTGCTCGTGTTGGCATATCGAATTTCAACCGAGCTTCAAGGGATGCAATATCTGGATCGAGTTCAGAGTTGTTCAATAGATGAGTAAAGATTAATTTCTTCAATCCGGCGATACCGGCGCGATCAAGTTCTGGGCCGAGTGCAGCAACGCTCTTTGATTCACCTTTACCGACCAGCCCCGCAACTCGAGATGTCTCAAGCCAGAGAGTTACGAGTGAGTGCCAACGATCTTCAGCGCTCTTAGTGAGCCAGAGATCAAAGGCATTTGTTGGAAGGATGCTGTCATCAGTATCAATAACAGTAAGTCCACCAAGGAAGAGAACCTCTGCAACGAAGGCAGCGCATGTCTCATCGACGCCTAAGTGTTCGGCTGTCCGCTTGAGATCGCGCACACCGAGTCCACCAGAACGAAGCGCTGATGGTGGTTCGTCCGACCAGTTGTGAGCGAGTTCTTCAGACCAGCGGTTAAACGTTGAGATATTTGCGATAGCAGCAAGATCAACTGCTTTTTGCTTCCTGGCGGAACCTGTAATCGCGGGTGCTTCGGTAATGAGTTCTTTAAAGACTTTATCGCCACGAAGATGTAATCCAACTTCACGGGGAAGTAGCAGCGTCTGCGAATCAAAGGCGACGAGGAAGCCATGCTCAAGGAGCCATTTGATTGTTGGATTCGCCTTCTTAACATCTGCAACCTGGCCACGTGGCGGACCCCAGACCATCTTGTTGAGTAGTTCCACTGCACCCTTTGGCGCATCTTCCAAGAGATCGAAATTTAATTTTTTAAGTGAGTGCGGACCAAGGCCCGCTGGATGTTCGCCAATTAAGGTGCGGACATTTGTAGGAATTCGAAACTTCTCGCCATCGGCGTAGATCAAACCACGCTCTTCCAAAGTGGAAATAACTTGCTTCGCACTCTTATCGGTAATTCTCATTAACTCAAGAGGTGTAAATGGATCTTGGAGTGCGCATGCTGCAGTCAAGATATCGAATTGGAATTTATGGAGAGAATCTCGTGCCCGCATAATGCTCGGCATTGATGATGCACGAGCCGCTAGCGCGGAGATATCGCTGGGGACTGGTGAGAGAAGATCTGGTCTGGCTGCAAAGAGGCGTGCCATCTCCACATCGCTACGAGAGCGGAGGGAATTGGCAAATGAGCTGGACATAACTGGCCTACATTACCGAGGAATTGCTATGGCCTGCGACTCCGGATTCTTGGATTGAGCGCAGTGGTGAGGGTCGCCAGCCTAGAAATAATCGGAGTGATGATCTTCTTGAGCAATCGAGCCTTGCGGAAGTCGTGAATCGGCCAGTGATCGCGAAGCGCTCGAACTTGGAGCGGCGTATCTGGATTGATCACTCGAGGTTTACCAACCGCCTCAAGGAGCGGGATGTCATGATGGCTATCGGAATAAGCATAGGAATTTTTCAGATCAATATTTTCGAGTTTCGCTAATTTATGGACTGCGATCGCCTTCTCTTGGCCATGCAAGAGGTTGCCATCTAAGTTTCCGGTATACATGCCATCGCGAACTTCAGCGACAGTTCCAAGTGCACCAGTAAATCCAAGACGCTTTGCAATGAGATCTGCCATCTCTCGTGGAGATGCGGTAATCAACCAGACTTCTTCGCCCGCGTTGAGATGATCATGGGCAATTTCAATAGTTCCTTGCCACAACGCTGGTGAGACATATCGATCGTAGACATCTGCTGCGAGCGTCTCAAACTCTGTGACTCTGTGGCCTTTGATGAAGTCACAGGCGGCGTTCTGAACTCTGAGAACTTCCTCTTTATTCTCTTTTCCGGTGAGTTGATATCGCAGGTTGGCAAAGAGAAAGGCGACGATATCTCGTCGGTTAAAGAAGCCCCTTTGATACATCCCACGGCTGAGAAAGAAGAGCGATGAGCCCTGCATCAGCGTGTTATCGACATCAAAGAAGGCGACTCGCTTCTCGGTGAGTGCCATGTCACTACCCTAGCGAAGCTCGTCCTGAGTGTCTGCTCTGACTCCTTTATGATTGTCCTATGGGGATCACCGTTCACTTTCTTCGCCACGGCGAGGTCTTTAACCCCGAGAAGATTCTCTATGGCCGCCAACCTGGTTGGTATCTCTCTGATCGCGGCCAAGAGATGGCGCGCACTGTTGCCGAATGGTCGAAGGATTTAGATCTCGGTGCCATTCTGGTTTCACCATTGCAGCGTGCACAAGAGACAGCCGCTCCGGTAGCAAAAGTGCATGGCCTTTCAATCATTACTGATGAGCGACTCATTGAAGCTGCGAATGTATTTGAAGGCGAGAAGTTTGAGATGGGTAGCGGAGTTCTTAAGCACCCAAAGTCTTGGCGTCATCTCACTAAGCCATGGGTTCCATCATGGGGAGAGCCTTATGAAGAGCAAGTTGCACGCATGCTGGGTGCGCTCTTCGCTGCTCGTGATGCTGCAAACGGAAAAGATGCCTTCTGTGTATCGCACCAACTTCCAATCTGGATTCTCCGCTCTGCCGTTGAAGGCCGTCGCATGATGCATGATCCCCGTAAGCGTGAGTGCACTCTCGCTTCTGTAACAAGTTTCCATCTTGATTCCGAAGGAATGATCGAAGAAACTTCTTACGCTGAACCTGCAAAGCATCTCCTTCCTAATAAATGAAGAGAGTTATTGCAGTTGCGCTCGCACTCTTATCAATAGGTGCGCTTACAAGTTGTTCAAGCGGTGGCATCTCTAAAGCAAACGAGAATGCCTTTGTATCGGGTAGCGGAGTTGCCGTTTATCTGAAAGCTGCTGATCGAAAGCCTGCACCAGATTTGATGGGGCCAACACTCTCAGGCACTGCTCTTAAAATCGCAAAGAACCAAGTTGTGGTTGTGAATGTCTGGGCCTCATGGTGTTCACCATGTCGCGCTGAAGCTCCGCTCCTTGCAGACTTTGCAACACGTCTTGCGGGCAAGGTTCAATTTGTAGGAATTGTTACTCGTGACAACCTCTCATCGGCTGCTGCTTTTGTAAATCGCTTTAAGATTCCATATCCAAATTTCACAGATGACTCATTACTCGCTAACTTCCGAGGATCGCTTCTGCCTAATGCCATCCCAACTACGCTCATTATTGATGCAAATAATCGAGTTGCCGTGCGAATTAGCGGTGAAGTTACCTTTGCGCTCCTAGATTCCATGATCAAGCGCGTGATTGCTGAGCCGTCACATGCATAATTTCTTTACCAACCAAGTCCTTAGTGGCAATCTCATCTTGGCTCTTGTTGTTGCGCTCATTGCTGGTTTGATCTCGTTCTTCTCGCCATGTGTACTCCCACTTGTGCCGGGATACCTCTCTTATGCAGCTGGTATGACCGATGTAAAGAGCAAGGGTCGCGTAGCGCTTGGTTCGATTCTCTTTGTCTCAGGCTTCTCGGCGCTCTTTATCTCATACGGTGCAATCTTCGGATCACTTGGCTCAAAGATCAGCAATAACTCCCATTGGTTAACAATCCTTCTTGGAGTATTAACTATTGCAATGGGAATTATCTTTCTCTTCAATCAAAAGTTTTACCGTTCATTTAAGCCACAGTGGAAATCAAGTGCCGGACTTGTCGGCGCACCATTACTTGGATTTCTCTTTGGCCTGGGATGGACTCCATGTATTGGACCAACGCTTGGTGCGGTTCAAGCGCTCTCATTCCAATCATCGAGTGCAACTCGTGGGGCAATCTTGAGCGTTGCATACTGTTTTGGTCTTGGTCTACCTCTTGTCTTGGTTGGACTCTTCTTTGATCAATCTGCCAAGTTACGTCGATCTATCTCTCGCCAT
>CAJBLC010000016.1 GCA_903953805.1 uncultured Actinomycetes bacterium
CATGTCAGGAATTCTATCTCCTGGAAATAGGGGATACTTCACCTATGAATGACACAACGCAGAATGTGAATGTCGGACTTGTCGGTTCGCTGACCATGACCTTCCTCTGCTTGGCCGTTGCTCTTCTCTGTATCAGCTTCTATCGCCGCTACAAGCGAATGCAAAATCGCCAGGATGGCACTACCAACGATTCTGAATGAGCACTCCCACAACTCTTGCCAAAAAGGCATCTGCATTTTTAGTTGTCCTCTTGCTCTGTGCAACCTTTGTTGAACTCGGTCTCTGGCAATTGCACCGGGCACAGAGCGTTCAACGCCAATCAGTAACTCCACCGGAGAAGCCGGTCGTTGACCTCGAGGGAGTGGCCGCCGCAGGCCATAATCTTCGCGATGCTGCCTACAATCGACTTGTTACCTTCACTGGCACTTATGTGAAGTTTTATGTTGCACCAAAGCAAGTGCTCTCTACTAAAAAAGTGGTTGATCTCGACATTGGTTTGATGGAGTTGTCACGTAACCGCGCAATCTTGGTAGTTCGTGGATTGCACGATGGTTCGATACAGCAAAGCTCAGATCGCATCACAGTGATGGGTCGCCTCTATCCTCACCAGAATGAAGACCATGCTGATACCACTGCTACAACACTCTCTCGATTAGATCCAGCCCTTGTTGCTGGCGTAGGTAGCTATCAACTCTTCGATGGCTATGTCAGTGCGATCACCGAGAAAGGTCCATCGGGATCGGCCATCTCTGGAAGTCGCGTCCCAGCTCCGCAGTTGATCAATCCGATCGGTGGCTTCTATTGGCAGCACATCGCCTATGTCATCACCTGGTGGTTTATGGCTGGGCTCGTGCTCTTCGCCCCGTTCTACAATCGTTCCGTCAATCGCACTAAGCAGGTAGGGTGAATCTATGGATCTCTTCAAAGCAAATAAGGCTGGGGCGCTTGCACGCTTCCGGATCATGGCCAATCTCGCTGGCGTTATGTCACTTCTGCTCTGGTTGGTCTACCTACCAATCAAGTTAACCGCGACTAACGACAATGTCCCAACGCTGATCCGTCTCATCGCAGTGGTTCACGGATTCGCTTATATGGTCTACGTGCTCGTCACCTTCAACTATTGCTTTGCTGTGCGCAAGCCGCTCAAAGTTGCGGTCTTCTACATGCTCGCCGGCACATTCCCGGTCGCATCCTTTGTCGCAGATCGTCGCGCCGTCGCTGAGTTCACCGCACTCAACCACAAGTAATTTCCGACCATGGCAGTTGATCTCATTCGTGACGTCATTAAACCTGCCATTAAATCTATTCTCTACCCGACATACGAAAAGCGCCTGCTTCGCTTACTAGATCGAACCCAGACCCCCCACCATGTCGGTGTCATCTTGGATGGAAATCGTCGGTGGGCGAAGAACAACTTTGGCCGTCCAGAAGATGGCCATCGCAAAGGTGCTGAGAAGATCGTTGAACTTCTCGATTGGTGTGAAGAGGCCGATGTCACGATCGTCACTCTCTGGCTGCTGAGCACCGATAACCTCAATCGCGATCCTGACGAACTCGATGCACTTCTCAAAATTATCTCTGGGGCGGTCGAGTATCTCGCTGCTCAAAAGCGTTGGGAGATCAAGGCGCTCGGTGCGCTCGATCTCTTGCCGCAGTGGTTACAAACCAGCCTCCATCAAGCTGAAGTCGATTCCAAGGGTTGCTCACCGATGGTCGTTAACGTGGCAATTGGTTATGGCGGCCGACGTGAGATTGTCGATGCCGTTCGCGATTACATTAAAGCTGGCGTTGAAGGTAAGAAGAGCGCCGATGAGATCGCTGAAGATCTCACTATCTCGGAAATTGATAAGCACCTTTATACAAAGGGAATGCCTGACCCAGAGCTCGTGAATCGCACATCAGGGGAGCAACGCCTCTCTGGCTTCTTACTCTGGCAATCGGCCCATTCCGAGTTCTACTTCTGTGAGGCCTACTGGCCAGATTTTCGGCGAGTGGATTTTCTCCGTGCCCTTCGTGCCTATGCCCAACGTCACCGCAGGTACGGCCTCTAAGAACCGTCACCAAAATTTAACTTTTCGCGGCTGCGTGTCGCCGACCCCCGCACTCTGGCGAGTTCTACCTTTTGTGTCATAAGTCCGATTCCCCCGGAACCGAATACTTGGCGCGGAAATGCGAGATACCCACTTTGGCCTCATCAAAAAGCCATAAAGGTCGCAAGACATATGTATTAGATACCAGCGTTCTCCTCGCAGATCCGGCGGCAATTGGCCGGTTCGCAGAGCATGAGGTGATCATTCCGATCATCGTCATCAGTGAATTAGAGACCAAACGGGACCACCCAGAACTTGGCTACTTCGCCCGGTCAGCCCTACGGATGCTCGACGATATCCGCATCAAACATGGCCGCCTCGATGAATCGATCGAGGTCAACGAAGAGGGCGGAATCCTTCGAGTCGAGCTCAATCACTCAGATGTCTCTTCGCTCCCATCGGGCTTCTTGCGCGATGGCTCCAATGACACTCGCATCTTGGCGATCGCCAAAAACTTGATGGCCGAAGGTCGCGAGGTCGTTCTCGTCACCAAGGATCTTCCACTTCGCGTTAAGGCATCATCCTGTGGTGTTGAGGCGGAGGAGTATCGAGCCGAGTTAGCTTCAAGTGCCGGTTGGACCGGAATCGTGGAAGTCAGTGTTGGTGGAACGGTGATCGATTCACTTTATGAGAACGATCGCACCGCTCATGATTTGGGTAAGGAGTACCCAGTCCATACTGGACTCGTCCTCCACTCTGAAAAGGGAAGCGCCCTCGCCCGAGTTACTCCCGACAAGCGGATCCAATTAGTTCGCGGTGATCGCTCCGCCTTTGGACTCCACGGTCGATCTGCCGAACAACGGGTTGCCCTTGATCTCCTTTTGGATAATGAGATCGGCATCGTCTCACTCGGCGGCCGAGCTGGAACTGGAAAATCTGCGCTCGCTCTCTGCGCTGGCCTTGAAGCGGTCCTAGAGCGTCGCCACCACAAGAAGGTCGTGATCTTCCGTCCGCTGTATGCCGTTGGCGGTCAAGAGCTTGGATACCTGCCAGGTTCAGAAGGCGAGAAGATGTCGCCTTGGGCTCAGGCGGTCTTCGATACTTTAGGCGCGCTCGTCAGTCAGACGGTGATCGATGAGATCATCGATCGCGGCTTGATCGAAGTTCTGCCATTGACCCATATCCGCGGCCGCTCACTCCACGACTCCTTTGTGATCGTTGATGAGGCTCAATCCTTGGAGCGGGGTGTTCTCCTCACCGTGCTTTCCAGAATTGGCCAAGGTTCTCGAGTTGTGCTGACCCATGACATCGCCCAGCGTGACAACTTGCGAGTGGGTCGCCACGACGGAATCGCGGCAGTGGTCGAATCTCTTAAGGGCCATTCACTCTTCGCCCATGTCACTTTGACCAGGTCGGAGCGGTCGGCGATCGCAGCTCTCGTGACCGAGATGTTGGAAGAGCCACTCAACTTCACCGCCTAATCGATCTCACTCCTACGGATCTGATCACCTACCGCCCTCACCTGCTCTCGGCAGCCCGTCCTTTGATGGGTCGAAATGGCGGTTAAATCTTCCTGTGAGGACAAATCGGACATTTGCCACTCTCTACTGGCTGACCTGCACTTTTGCCTACCCCCAAAACTGTGAGTAAAAACTTTTTCCACCGCTGGGCGGGTTTGAATTTGCCCTGCGTTCACATGGATGTAACTCTTTAGCCCGAACCACTCACCAGAGTGGCTGAAAACGGAGCGAGATCGCTAGAAGAGAGGAGTGGATCCATGGTCAACAACTGGATTCCCAAGATGCGCAAACCTGCCATCGCTCTCGGTGCTGCCGTCATTCTCGCCATCCTTGCCTCGACCGATACCACCTTTGCCCAGGTCAGCTTCCACCGTGACCTGACCCTTGGCGATCTCTCGATCTCCGTCGCTCGTCCAACTACCGCTCCAGCTCTTACTGGCGACCAGGCTTTGATGGTTCCAACCACCACACCACCTTTGACCCCAGGTCTGCTTGACCTTGGATCAGTTCCAGCCGTCAGCGCCCACCAGATGTCACTCGTAGCCTTGGCCTCTGAGCAAGTCCAACTAGCGAAGACACCTGATGGCGCCCAGCAGGTTGCCCAAGATTTGATCGATGCCACTTATAAGTGGAGCCCGGCCCAAGTTCAATGTCTCGATACTCTCTGGAATCGAGAGAGCCACTGGAACTTCTTGGCCCACAACCACCGAAGTGGTGCTCATGGAATCGCTCAGGCTCTGCCTGCCGACAAGATGGAAGTTATCGCGATGGATTGGCGCACCAATCCAATCACCCAGATCAAGTGGGGACTTCGCTATATCAGCGTCCGCTATGGCACACCATGTGTTGCTCTCGCCAAGCACAATCGCTCCGGGAACTACTAACTAGCCCTTCTTGCACTTCTCGCTACAAAATTTCACTGACTCCCAATCGCGCGCCCATTTCTTGCGCCACTCGAATTCCAAGCCGCATCGCTGACAGAGCTTTGGCGAAAAGCCATTTTTGATCTTCGCGATTCTCGCCACCCCATAAGTATAAGAAGGTATGGCAGGACTTCTCTCTATACTCATTGAGTGATCGACTATGAGGAGTTTGATGGCGAGTGGCGCAAGATCGGCTTAGCCGCTCCAGCCCGACGCGCGCTCGTCGATGCCAAGCTCTATAAAGTTTCAGACCTGCGAAAGATCCGATTGGAAGATCTCACCGCCCTGCATGGCATGGGCAAATCGGCGATCGCTCGGATTAAGCAGATCATGGAAGCAAAGGGAATCCACTTCCGCTAACCCAGTAGTTGGGCTGCGCTCTCGATAATCTCTTCTTCGTAATTCACAAAGATCCCGATATGGCTCTCATCTGGGCGAAGCTCATACCGCGACTCAGCGACATGGTCGCGTAGCCACTCACCATGAACGACCGGAACATTGCGGTCTAACCCGCCCTGCCAGATCACCACTGGGACCTTCACATCCCGGGGATCGAAGCCCCACGGATTGAGGTATGAGCTGTAATCATCGGCGACCCAATCCCAGCCAGCCTGCATTGTGTAGGTGGATGAATCATCCAAAATTTTGTGAGCTGGTTTGCTTTGAGCCAGCAGATCCCGTTCGGAGTACTCCTTCTTCGGGGCATCAGCCGGCACTGGATCGAGCCATTTCTGGAAGCGCTTCACCAGATCATTGATATCGCGCAGGGCATCGCCATATTCATCGATATCGACCTGCTGCATCCCGCGATAGAAATCTTCTCCGAGCTCCGCAAATGGGGCGAGGCTGCCGACCGTGACAACTCCGCGAGATTTGGGATCGAGCCCGGTGGCAACTGCATGTTGGCCGCCACCCGATAATCCGATATTGACGAAGGCTTCGACTCCCAGAGCATCTGCAAGTTCAGAGATATCGCGGGCGACATCGATTGTGACTCGGCCGGGCATCTTGGTGCTGGCGCAGTAACCACTTCGACCAAAGGAGATCGATCTAATTCCACGAGCTGCGAAATTCTCGTGCCAGGTAGTCCACCCTGAAATATCTTGAGTAGTTCCGGCATGAAGAATGATCGCCTTCGACCCTTCTACGCCGTTGGTCATGTACTCGAGGTTGCGACCATCAGATAGCGTGAAGTTGAGTCTGCTCATGAGTTACTTCAACATCCGAAGTGCGCTCGCGATGATCTCGGGCTTCTTATTTTCACCTAAGGAGATATGGCCTTCACCTGGAACAAAGATGAGTTCGGCAGTTGGGATCTTGCTCGCCAACCATTTTCCGTGGGCATGAGGGACCATGAAATCATCATCGCCCTGCCAGAGTTCAACCGGCTTTGCGATTGATCCGATATCAAATCCCCAAGGCTTCACAAATGCGAGATCGTCATCCATCCAGCCGTAGTAACTGACCGATAGCGCATGTCTAAATCCAGCGGCAGCTGCTTCAGCAACTTCGGCATTGAGCGCCTTCTTATCAGCATCTCCGATTAATCCGCCAAGAGCTTCAATGATCTGAGGACCAGTAACGGTCGCTGAGTCGCCAGAATATTTTTTCATCCACGCATCAATCGCTTCGACACCTTCGATCGCGGCTCCGAATTCAACGTGATTCTCTTCGCCCATACCTTCAAGGAAGTCGAGGTCGTCAGAACCGAACTCTGCGACTCCAGCAATACTGATTGCACCCTTATTTGCAGGCAGAGTTGTATCGGCTAGGCAGTGAGGGCCTCCGCCCGACCAACCAATCGAGACAAACTTCTCGACTCCAAAGTGGTCAATTAAGAATTGAACATCTTTGACGTTATCAATCACGGTGCGACCTGTGTGACGAGCACTCTCGCCATATCCCGCACGTGAAAAGGCGATTGCAAATGCGCCTTGGGATTCAACGTATTTAAGGAAATCTTCCCAGGTCTTCCAGGAGCCTGGAGTTCCGTGGTGGAAGATGATCGCTTCTTTAGCGGGTGATCCGACCGTTGCTACTTCAAGGGCGCGGCCATCGGGGAGTCTGAGTGAGTGCATTTCCATGGGTGGAGTCAACCAGTATTGATGCATTCCCGCGAGAGGTAGAGCGGGCTGTTCAGTGGTTTGCCCACAGCAAGTTCCAATTCACAATCACAAAATTGATCAGCAATTCAGATCGTGGCCCAACTTAATCTTTGGTCCGTCCCGCCTTCTCTCCGTTTGGCAATGTCTCGATCTAACAGACCGGGATTGGTGCACCGAATCTTCTCTATCTCAAGGTAGAGAAGCCAAGACGAGAGAAAGGGGGTAGGTAATCAATGGACCATCTGAGATCTATTTCAGATGTCGTAGTTGCGGTCATCAACTTAGTTTCAAAACTAGTTGAATGGCGAAAGGCTCCTCGCCGAAACGAAGAGCCTTAAACGCACTTGTCCTTGGTTCACCCCGGGGACGCAGTGAGGGCCGGCCTAACCAGCTGGCCTTCACTGCTTTATTAAAGCACTTTCAATATTCTTTGCAACGTCCATTTCTGTAATCAAAGTGATTACTCTTGGTGCATGAGGCGACTGGCGGTAGCGGCAATCTTCGTGGCCATCGCATCGACAACAGCACAGGCCACAGAACCTGTTCTTCCTAACTCGGTAGCCACCCCTGGTGCGATCAATCCCGCTGTCACGCAAGCAAATATCGCCACCACTATCTGTACTTTGGGATTCACTAGAAAGATTCGCCCACCGGTTACCTACACAACGGCACTTAAGAAGCACCAACTACGAACTGAGCCATATTCGGTATACGGAAGCACAAATACAAAGCTCTTTGAGGAGGATCACTTGATCTCACTCGAGCTTGGTGGGAATCCAACCAACCCTAAGAATCTATGGCCCGAG
>CAJBLC010000017.1 GCA_903953805.1 uncultured Actinomycetes bacterium
ATATCTTCGGGAATTCCTAGTTGAGAGATCGGGCTACTGAACAAATGCTCGTAACCAGTCTCAGGGTCTGGCTCGATAACAATTCCCTGGATTTTCCAAAAAATATCTCCTATTGGAATACCAGCTTCAAACATCTTGAGGAATTCATCATCATCTTCTGCTGGTTCGATGATGATAGTTGTCCATTCGGATTTTGTTTTCATATGTGAATTATCCTCCAGAATTATTATTTTAGATAGCGCGCAGTACGAATTTTCCAAATGTGATTTTGAGAATCTACTAGTTGTATCACCACGAGTAGAGTTTTGCCGGACGTTGTCTCGATTTTAAATACTGTGCGTAATCCATGCTTTGCATTGAAATCATCTCGGCCGCGTAGTTCTGGATTTGCAATTGTAAAGCGTTTAATTTCCTCAACATCTATCCCGTATTTAGAACCTAACTTCTGTCTAATCTCATCGATATTTGAAAAACCTGAGATCCAAATTGATCGATAGAGCGCCACCGCTGAATGATCTTGGCGTGGCAGAAATTAATTTCTTGAAGTAAAGACGGGTGTGGATTCTGCGGCTATGTGGAAAGCCTAGAGTGAGAAGAAGTAAAACTAGAGTGGCTCGGGACAGGATCGAACTGTCGACCTCACGATCTTCAATCGCGCGCTCGTACCAACTGAGCTACCGAGCCAGTGTTGCTTGTGGTGCCGGCTGAAAAACAACCGCGACCCAGACGGGACTTGAACCCGCGACCTCCGCCGTGACAGGGCGGCGCGCTAACCAACTGCGCTACTGGGCCTAACCGAGTGCTCGGCTCCTGCTATTACGCATTCAACCGGCATCTCATTCGATGAAGGTTTCCCCTCACCAAAGCTAGGTCGTATCCACAATGGATACCTATTACTTATGTAGTTATTCACCCTTTGTGGGGGTTGTGCCCCCAACGGGGTTCGAACCCGTGTTACCGCCGTGAAAGGGCGATGTCCTAGGCCTCTAGACGATGGGGACGTTTAGAGCGAGCGCTAAGGGTATCGGACTCAGAGCGTGCGGCAAAACTCGGGTTTCTGCCCCGATATGCGTGAAATTAGCGAAGTTCCCACTTGGTGGTGACCGTGATCGTGATGGTCTGCTGACCCAGATCGACCTGGACCGGGGCGGATGTGGCGCCCATCGTCTTGGCCATCGCCATCAATGGGACCGGGCCAGATTGGTTGACCTGCTCTTCAATACTGAGGACTGCGCCAAGCTTTGAACCAGTCAGGCTCGCATAACTCGCTGCCTTCTCGCGGGCAGATGCAATCGCCAAAGTCCGGGCATTGGATTCAGCGACCTTCTGATCAAAGACATATGGACTGGTCGAGTTAATAGACAAGGAATTGCCGACCGCAGATTGAGCGCTCTGAATAATCAAGCCTGCATTCTTCGCATCGCGAATCACAATTGAGAAGTTCTGGGTCGATCGATAGCCAGTGATCTTCGCTGGGCCGTTATTCGAATAGGAGTATTCGGGGTTAGTGGAGAGGTTCACCGCCTGGATGTGTTTCGCCTCAACGCCAGCGCCCTTGAGTGATGTGCGGAGTTGATCAGCTGACTTTGCAGTCGCAGCTAATGAAGCGGCTGATGTCGAAGCAACGTTAGAGACCGATGCATCAACACGAACTGAATCTGGGGTGACCTTTACCGATCCATCGCCAACAACACTCACATAACGAGCGCTTCCGTGATCGCCGCCGCTATAGCCGTTTTCGTCATAGCCCATCATCGATCCATGGTGGTTAGAGATAGTGAGGGTGGCGACGAGAGCGATGACGAGTACGCCTGCTGCGCTCGCTAGTTGGATCGGCTTAAGTTTCATACCTCTATATTGGCATTCATTGGCGAAATAAATCTGGACTATTTCTGAGAATTAGGTCAATTGAGACGAATGTGGGGGACCTGTGAACCGAGCGAGCGTGAGTGCTAGCCCTTAGCGAGGATCCAGTGAGGAATAATGACCAGTAACCCTTAAAAGGTGACTCCTGCGGGTGATAAACTTTAGGTTTAATAGAGGAACCCGAGAGGTTCGTCCTAATACCGTGATGCGGATAGTGATTGGAAGCGTTGATGATCAACTTACTGCGCGCCTCCAGCTCCGCGCGCCTTCGAAAGTTCATTAGCTATTCGCTTCTTGCATCTCTTTTAACAGTTGTCGCTCCGGTTGCGTTTTCTTCGAGCGCGAGTGCGGTAGGTGCCGCTTCAAAGCTTGCTATCACGACTGCTCCCAGCCAAACCCCCAACGGTGTGGCATTTGGAATTCAGCCAGTTATTACGATTCAGGATAGTAGTAGCTTGACAGTGACCGGAAGTTCGGCAGTGGTAACCGTTTCGATAGCAAGCGGATCTGGTGGAACACTGATTGGTTCAACCTCAGCGACTGCCGTCAATGGAGTTGCGACATTTTCCAACTTGGGAATCAATGGAACTTTAGGAAATGCATACACTTTATCTTTTGCCTCAACGGGACTTACATCTGTAACTAGTTCTTCGATTACTTTGAGTGGAAATCCGAATGCACCTTCTTGCACCGCCACCTCAAGCACGATCATTTCCTGTACATGGAGTGCTGTTGCAGGAATCCTGAGCTATCGATTAGGCGCCGAGCTCAGTACGGTTTCGGGAGCGGCTACGTTTACCACAACTCCTAGCGGTTCGAGTGGAACCTCTGTAAATCTAAATTATCCAGCAGGAAATCCAACAACGGTGTCATCATCTATCACCGTCCAATCTGGAGTTTCCTATTACTTAGGTGTGCGCGGCTATTCCAGCACAAATTCGACTGACGCCGGTGGTTACACCCATAGTGGCTTCGGACCAAAAGTTTTAGTTTCGACCACTGCATTGTTGTCGGCTCTCACTCCTACATTTGACACGCCCGTAAGGACTGCAACGGGATTTACAGTCAATGTCACTAACTACAATTCGTCTTATTCATTCACTCCAAGTGTCTCAAGCGGAAGCGTCACATCGGGAGCCGCTTCAGGGACGACCTTACCTATAACTGTAAGTGGAGTTTCAGCAGGAGCATCTTCAACTTTAACGGTTGGTACTTCAAGATCAGGCTATACAGCGGGTACGGCCACTGTCACCGGTACTGCACTATCGTCCGCATCACTCACAATTGCCACTCCGACGAGAACTTCAACTGGTGCGACTTACACACTCACTAATACCGGTGCCACCGTGGGTGCAATAACGGTCTCCGATACCACTAAACCAAGTACAACACTTACAAACGCGCTTTCTGGCTCAACCTACACCATCAGTGGTGCCGACCCAGGTGACCAGATATCAGTGAGTGTTCCATGGACTGCGGCTTCTGGCTATACATGCGGTGGATCGTGTGCAAATGCAACGGCAACCACGAGTGCCCTCTCATCAGCTTCTCTCGTATTCGGTTCCAAGTCTCCAACCACAACTGGTGCCACATATACGCTCGCAAACACTGGCGCAACTGTGGGAACAATTACCGTGACCGATACAACTTACACTGGAACAACGCTTACAAACACGCTTTCTGGCTCAACCTACACAATTAGCGGTGCTGCTGCTGGTGATGCCATTTCTATTTCTATCGCCTGGAGTGCGGCTGCTGGATACGCATGTAGTGGGAGTTGCGGGCCTTTAACGGGAACAGTCACGGCTTCAAGTAATCCGCCTGCGTCTGTAACGTTTAATAGTCAGACTCGTTTGAGAGATGGAGCCTCATTCTCATTGACAGCGGTGGGAACCACAGTCGGGTCAACCTCAGGTTTTACGGTTATTGACACTACTCATCCATCGAGAAGTTTATCAATTACATTATCTGGGTCGACTTACACCATCAGTGGTGCCGACCCAGGTGACCAGATATCAGTGAGTGTTCCATGGACTGCGGATGGAACTCACTCCGGCTCGGGACCGAGCATTGATACAAGTATGTCTGCACTTCTAGCAGCATCGTTGGCATTAAACAGCCCCACACCAACTTCCACAGGTGCCACTTATTCACTTGTGAACTCTGGTGCAACAGTCGGCGCGATTACAGTTACCGATACAACTCACACTGGAACAACGCTTACAAACACGCTTTCTGGCTCAACCTACACAATTAGCGGTGCTGCTGCTGGTGATGCCATTTCTATTTCTATCGCCTGGAGTG
>CAJBLC010000018.1 GCA_903953805.1 uncultured Actinomycetes bacterium
AAGATCCGTAGTTGCTCCCCCACCAATACCAATAATTGCATCGGTACGACCGAGTTGCAGACGACCAAGCACATCCCAAACCTGAGAAACGATTGCAATATCCTTTTGAGATTCCCCTTCAGGTACGTAAAAGACGGTTTCGTCCGCGAAGTTCAACAACCCTTTGAGTTCCGCTGGAGCGATGATGAGAACTTTTGAATAACGAGAACGAATAGATTCACATTCTCCTCGCCAGTCGCGACCTATTGAGATGCGGTATTCACGATCCGAAGAGACGGCTATCTCAACCATTTCGTACCTCAATCTCGGAAAGAATCTCTGCAGCCACTTCCCCTGCCTTCTTCGAATCGGTCACCACGCTGATATCGGCCAATCTCTCATAGACGGGGCGGCGATCTTTCATGAGTGCGATCCACGTTTGACGAGGATTGACGAGCAACATCGGGCGATCTTGGTTGAAACCAATGCGAGGTGCAGCTTGGGCGATTCCGACATCGAGAAAAACTTTGAGCGCTGGATGCTCTGCAATCTTCTTTTCAACCAAGGGATTCATGACAGATCCTCCTCCAAGGGCAAGGATCCCGAACTCTCCAGCAATGCTCTCCGTAACAATCTCCGCCTCCATGGATCGGAAGGTTGCTTCACCATCCTCCAGGAAAATTTCTGAGATCTTCTTTTCAGCACGATCTTCGATGAGATGATCAGTATCCGAAAAGGAGCTCCCCACTAGTTTCGCGAGTGCGCGCCCAACAGTGGATTTTCCGGCCCCAGGTGGACCGAATAGAATGACTTGATTCATTAGTGAATTACTAAGTTCTCTAAATATGAGAGGTAGTTTCTGCGAGTTTCAGAGACGCTATCTCCACCAAATTTTTCAAGTACTGCATCCGCAAGAACAAGAGCAACCATTGCTTCAGCAACAACTCCTGCTGCTGGTACAGCGCAGACGTCGGATCGCTGATTAATCGCCTTTGCCGGCTCGCCAGTTGAGACATCGATGGTGTCGAGCGCCTTTGGAACGGTGGAGATTGGCTTCATGGCTGCTCGCACACGCAGAATCTCTCCGTTCGACATGCCACCTTCAGTTCCGCCAGCACGATCCGTTCTGCGAACGATCTTTCCATCCGCATTACGTTCGATTTCATCATGAGCAACAGAGCCTCTGCGGCGCGCAGTAGTGAAACCGTCACCTATTTCGACTCCTTTAATTGCTTGAATACCCATCACGGCACCTGCGAGTCTGGCATCAAGTCGCTTATCCCAATGAGTATGAGAGCCAAGTCCAGGTGGTAAGTCGAAGACAAGTACTTCAATCACTCCGCCAAGCGTGTCACCAGAAGAATGAGCATCGCCGATCTCTTCAATCATTTTTGCACTGGTCGATGAATCAAAACAGCGAACTGGATCGGCATCCACCAGAGTTTGATCACCAGATGTCGGCAATGCTGAATCTTCTGGTACCGAAACAGAACCGATGGAGAGGACATGGGAGAGAATTTTTACTCCGATGGTCTGATCCAGAAATGCTCGAGCAACGGCGCCTAGCGCAACACGAGCAGCTGTCTCGCGAGCACTCGCCCGCTCCAGAATTGGACGTGCATCATCGAAGGCATATTTCTGCATCCCGACGAGATCGGCATGTCCAGGACGAGGCCGTGTAAGTGGTGCATTACGAGCAAGTGTTGCCAACTCTTCACTATCTACGGGATTCGGGTTCATAACCTTCTCCCATTTTGGCCACTCTGAGTTTCCAACAGTAAGCGCGATAGGACCACCCTGAGATCGACCATGGCGAACCCCACCCAGCAAGGTAACCAGATCTGCCTCAAAGTTTTGGCGCGCGCCGCGTCCTACGCCGAGACGACGTCGAGCCAGGTCGGTATCGATCATCTCACTTGTGATCTCAACGTGAGCTG
>CAJBLC010000019.1 GCA_903953805.1 uncultured Actinomycetes bacterium
CCTGCTTTGGGAGCAGGAGACCGGGAGTTCGAATCTCCCCGCCCCGACCATCTTTTTGAAAAGCATCATCGAGATCCGGGCCAAATGGTCTGATTACCTGAGGAGATACGTGAAAAGCTCTGTAGCGAAAATCAATGACACACGCGTCAAGATTGAGATCGAAGTTACCTTCGAAGAACTCGCTCCATATCTCGCTAACGCATACAAGGCAATTGGTGCATCCATCTCTATCCCAGGTTTCCGTAAGGGTCACGTTCCAAATGCAATGATTGAGAAGCGCGTTGGTCGTGCAGCTGTTCTAGATGAGGCAGTCAATGCCGGTCTCCCAACCTTCTACACAGAGGCTGCTAAAGAGAACAATGTAAAGGTCATTGGTCGACCACAAGTTGATATTAAAGAGCTCGTTGATAATGAGAAGCTCTCATTTGAAGTTGAAGTAGATGTTCGCCCAGAGATCACACTTCCTAATTTCTCTGAGATCACACTCGAAGTTGATGATGTTGCCGTTGCTGACTCTGAAATTGATGAGCAGGTAGATGCACTTCGCGCTCGCTTCGGAACCCTCACAACTGTTGAGAAGCCAGCTGAAATGGGCCTCTTTGCAACAATCGATCTCGTTGCATCAAAGGATGGCAAAGAGCTTGATGGTGGCGTAGCAAAAGATATTTCTTATGAAATTGGTTCAGCATCAATGATCGATGGCCTCGATGAGGCAATCATTGGTCTCAGCGCTGGCGAGTCAAAGCGTTTCAGCTCACCACTCGTTGGAATGGCTGAAGGCGAGACTGGCGATATCGATGTCACTGTTAAGGCAGTGAAGAATCGCGATCTTCCAGCACTTGATGATTCATTTGCCCAGATGGCTTCAGAGTTCGACACTCTTGCTGAACTTCGTAAGAACGTTGCAGAGCGCCTCGAGCGAGTAAAGACACTTGAGCAGGGCTCACACGCTCGTGATCTCTTGGTTGAGAAGCTCTTCGCAGATATCAATATCCCACTTCCTCAGAACATCATTGATGATGAAGTGAATGACCACCTTTCAAAGGAAGGCCGCCTCGAGGACGCAGTGCATCGCGCTGAAGTCACCGAGCAGACCATCCAGGCGATCAAGCAAGAGATCCTCTTCGATACGATCGTCGATGCCGAGCAGGTCTCAGTCAATGAGAACGAACTCACTGAATATTTGGTCCGCGCATCCCAGCGTTATGGCATGACACCGGATCAATTCATCAAGGAGATCTCAGAAGCTGGCCAGATCAACTCCATGGTCTCTGAAGTTGCTCGCGCAAAGGGACTCGCAGGAGTTCTCGGCCGCGTCACTGTGAAGACGAAGTCCGGCAAGGTCGTTGACCTTGAGGCTCTCGCTCCTAAGCAAGCCGCTGCAGCCGAATAATCTGGCGAGCAGTACCCCGATATTCGGTCGGGCGATCTCTACTAGCGAACAACCCCACGCTTAATTCTGCCCATTTGCGGAAGCATTTCGGGCCAAAGGTTGTTACTGTCATAACAGGAAATAGAGAGAGGTCCACATTGAATCCAATGGAACCAATTAGCGCACGTGGTGCAGCTTCGCATGGCGGCGCACTCGACGATCAGGTTTATCAGCGCCTTCTTCGTGAACGGATCATCTTCATGGTCGGTCAGGTTGAAGACAATATGGCGAATGCAATCGCAGCACAGATGCTCTTGCTCGCAGCTGAAGATCCAGTCAAAGATATTTATTTGTACATCAACTCTCCAGGTGGGTCTGTAACAGCAGGTATGGCGATCTACGACACGATGCAATACATCAAGAACGATGTTGCAACTGTCTCAATGGGCCTCGCCGCATCGATGGGTCAATTCCTTCTCACTGCCGGAGCACCAGGAAAGCGTTACGCGCTTCCTAACTCTCGCATCTTGATGCACCAACCTTTGAGCGGTATCGGTGGCACAGCGACCGAGATCAAGATTCAGGCTGAGCAGACCATGTTCACAAAGCGCCGTATGGCTGAGCTCATCGCTCACCACTCAGGCCAGACATTTGAGCAGATCACTGCAGATTCAGATCGCGACCGTTGGTTCACATCTGAAGAAGCGCAGAAGTACGGCCTCGTCGATCACGTCGTATCGTCGGCATCTCAGGTAGCAGGAAGCGGTGGAACAGCATGAACAACTTCCCAATCGATCGCGTTCAAGAGATAACTTCTCGCTACGTTCTTCCTACAATCGAAGAGAAGACGTCGTACGGTTATAAGCGCCTTGATCCGTATACAAAGCTGTTTGAAGAGCGCATTATCTTCTTGGGTCAGGGAATCGATGACACCGTTGCAAACGATGTCATGGCTCAACTTTTGACTCTCGAATCCATGGATCCAGATCGCGACATCATGATGTATATCAACTCACCTGGTGGCTCATTTACTGCGCTCACCGCGATCTATGACACGATGCAATTCGTTCGTCCAGATGTCATGACTGTCTGCTTGGGTCAGGCTGCTTCAGCAGCTGCGATCCTGCTTGCAGGTGGCGCACCTGGAAAGCGCATGGCGCTCGAGCATGCACGTGTACTCATCCACCAGCCATATTCAGAGGGTGGCGGACAGGCATCTGATATCGAGATTCAAGCCGCTGAGATCATGCGAATGCGATCACTCCTTGAGGTCATGCTCTCTAAGCACAGCAAGAAGAGCGTTGAAGAAGTCTCTCGCGATATCGAACGTGACAAGATTTTGACAGCAGCAGAAGCTGTCGAATACGGAATCATCGATCAGGTTCTTGCATCACGAAAGATTCAGAAGGTCTAAAAAAGATCTACAGAAGAATTCGCCTATAAGCGAACAAAGGCCCGCCTAAAAAGCGGGCCTTTTTCACGGGCAGAAGATGGAAAAGATCTAGGCTTTACACATGACAACGCGTATCGGTGAATCAGGAGACCTTCTTAAGTGCTCCTTCTGCGGAAAGACGCAGAAGCAGGTTAAGAAGCTCATCGCCGGTCCTGGCGTATATATCTGCGACGAATGTATCGATCTCTGTAACGAGATCATCATCGAAGAGCTCCAAGAGAACACAACCCTTGGCCTCACTGAAGTTCC
>CAJBLC010000020.1 GCA_903953805.1 uncultured Actinomycetes bacterium
GTCGTTGAGACTGAATTAGAAGATGTCTCTATTGACCTACGTCGAAGTGAAGTCGATGTAGAAGCGGTCGTCGACCGTATGAAGAAGGATGAATCCCGCCTCAACTCCGGAGCAGCCTCTCCGAAAGAGCTTGAGCAGACCCAACATGAGTTGGCGACCTTGGCGAAGCGAAAAGCGGAGCTCGAAGATGGTGAGCTTGAGATCATGATGCGCTTTGATTCAGTAAAGAAGCGCCTTGATGAATTAGCGAGCGATGAAGTTGGACTTAAGCAATTAGAATTAGAACTCAATGTTCGGCTAGAGAACTCAAAGAGTGAGATCAACTTAGAACTTGAATCAGCAAAAGCGACTCGAGCAGCACTCGTCCCTCAGATTGAAACTTCTCTCTATGAACTTTACGAGAAGGTGCGCTCATCTGCGAATGGCATTGGTGCCGCTCTCCTGATTGGCAACAAGTGCGATGGCTGTCATCTTGAGATCAATGCCATCGAGCGCGAACGCATCAAGGGTCTCGATGCAGAAGAAGTCCTTCGCTGCGAAGAGTGTCGTCGAATCTTGGTGCGTATTTAATGGCCCGCCACTTTCAGATCACCGCCGATGGCGGCTCACGCGGAAACCCGGGCGCTGCTGCTTACGGAGCAGTCGTCACTGAGAATGGAAAGATTCTCGCAGAGCTCTACGCAACGATTGGCATCGCTTCAAATAACGTTGCTGAGTATTCAGGACTTATCGCTGGCTTAGAGCATGCACATGCACTTGATCCTGAGGCGACGATCGATGTGAAGATGGATTCAAAACTCGTCGTTGAGCAGATGTCTGGGCGCTGGCAGATCAAACATCCTGATATGCGTGAACTCGCTAAGCGAGCGAGAGAGGCTCATCCACTCTCACTTGTCACATTTAGCTGGATCCCACGTGACCAGAACTCTCATGCTGATCGCTTAGCCAATAAGGCGCTCGATGGTGAGGTTCAAGAGCAGACATACGTCCAGAAAAATTTCTTACATTCTCGTTTGATCTCAAAAGAGGTTCCTACAACGATCTATCTCATCCGCCATGGTGAGACGCCACTTACTCCAGAGCGTCGCTTTAGTGGTTCAGGTGGATCTAATCCTGGGCTTACTGAGAAGGGTCGTGAGCAAGCGCGGGCCGTTGGGCGTGAGCTTGCAGCTCGTCGGCCAGAAGTTCTCTTAGTTTCGCCGATGCAGCGCACCCGCGATACTTCAGAAGAGATCGGAAAGTTTGTTGAGATCGCACCGGTCTTTGATGAAGATTGGATTGAGGCATCATTCGGAAAGTGGGATGGCCTGACTCCCGATGAAGTAGAAGAGCAATTCCCAGAAGAATTCAAAGCCTGGGTATCAGATGCTTGGTACCCGCAAGGCGGGGGAGAGCCATATGCCGCTGTTGCAGAACGCGCTGGTATCGCGCTCAATAAAGTCGCTGCCGATTATCCAGGTCAGAAGGTTGCGATTGTGACGCACAATGTGGTCGTTAAAGGTGCAGTCTGCGTCGCTCTTCAGACACCTATCGAGAGCATCTTCCATGTCGATGTTGCACCTTGCAGTATTACAACGATCAAGATCTGGCCATCAGATGGTCTGATGGCGCTGATGTCTATGTCAGAACGAGCTGAATACTCTGCTTAAGAGCCTGGGCTCACCGTCGACATATTGAAGTCTTCAAAGATCACTGCTGGCGCAGCTGCGCGTTCAACATCTCCGGCCCACTCACGTGGTTGAGTGATCGATGTTGCTCCAATGGCGCGAATGCGACCTAAGAGCTCTACCGGTGATTCATTCCAACGGAAATTATTTACCGCGCCAATAACTTCGCCATCGCGAATTTGATAGACACCATCGCGAGTTAATCCGGTGAGAAGCATTGTTGTTGGATCAACGGTTCGGATATACCAGAGCGTTGTGAGGAGTAAACCATTCTTCACTTGAGCGATCATTGATTGGAGATCGCCAGTTGCACCAGCGGCCTCAACAATAATATTTCGGCCAAATGGAGTGTAAGGAAGTCCGGTCAGGGCAGATGTTGCGCGGGTTTGGACGAGAGAGTTGAGCTTTCCATCTTTAAAGGTCTCGTTCTTTGGTGCGCTCTGACCATTATCAAAGACTGAAGTCATCGGACCACTGGATGAAGCGACTACATATTCGCTGCATTCAAGTCCTGGATAACGTGGATCGGAATAGATCGTGATCGGCAGTTTCGAGAAGGTCTCACCGACTCTGGTTTTTCCGGCTTGTCCGCGTTGTGAAAATACTGATCGACCTTCGAAGGCATCTTTCGCGCCAGAGAACCAACCGAGATATGCATAGAGATCAGCGACCGATCCTGCTGGTGCAACTGTGTCGTATCGACCAGCTGCAAGATCCAACTTTCGACCTTGCCACTCTAAGCGAGTTCGAATCTCAGAGTCGATTTCTGCGATTGAGAGATTCTTAAAGTCGCGAGTCGCGCGACCTTCCCAGGTTGAGCGAGAACGAGCATGTGATTTTCCGGTCATCTCGACGCGGCCATCTGGTTGATCGAAGCGAAGACGAAGTCCACCCTTTGAGCCGACCCAGGTTGTGTCATGAGTGTGCTCGGCATAACCGAAGAGTTCAATCTTGTCGGCCTGTGACTTCTTAAAGATTTCGCCGAGTTCTGGCGCGATTCCACCGAAGACTTCTGGCCCCGTTGGATTGTGAGGTGCTGACCAATCGCCAACTGCAAGATCTCGTGCGAGAACTGCTGCATCTTCTGCCTTACCAGCGGCACGAGCAGCGACGCCAGCGGCCTGGGCGATCTCTACGATCTCAGATGCATCGACCTGTGCGCGGGTTACTGAACCAGCTGCGATTCCTCCATCTACTGCAACAAATGCGATGACGGTAATTTTCTGAGTAGCGATGACGCCATTTGTGGTGAGCGTGCTGCTTGCCCAACGAAGGTTCGCTTGCGTCTTGCTCTCAACAATAACGACGCAATCCTCATAGTCAGCAACTGCAACGATCTTCTCAATTAACTCTTGTGGGCTCATCATTTTCCGGCCTCCGCACGCGTATTGAGAACATTCACTTTATCGAAGACAGCTGCTGGGCAGCCGTGACTGACTGCTGCAACCTGACCAGGTTGAGCCTTTCCACAATTGAATGCACCACCTAATACCCAGGTGCTCTCATTTCCGACGCGATTCATCGAGCCCCAGAAATCTGTCGTTGTTGCTTGATATGCAACATCTTTTACCTGACCAACGATCTTGCCATTCTTAATTCGATGGAATTGCTGTCCGGTGAATTGGAAGTTATAACGTTGCATATCGATCGACCACGAATTGTCACCCTTGATCATGATGCCATCTTCAACAGATGCGATCAGGCCAGCTAAATCTGGACCTGATGGATTTGGTTGCAAGGAGACATTTGGCATTCGCTGAATAGGTACATGGGAAGGGGAGTCGGCGAAGGCGCAACCGTTTGAGCGATCACGACCGCCGCGGGCTGCAATACGTCGATCCAATTGATAACCAACGAGAGTTCCATCTTTAATGATGTCCCAGCGTTGTGCTTCAACGCCTTCATCATCCCAGCCAACAGTTGAGAGGCCGTGGGGAGTAACGCGATCTCCAGTGACATTCATGAGATTCGAACCATATTTCAGGTTGTTGAGCTTATCGACAGTCGCGAATGATGTGCCGGCGTAGTTTGCTTCATAGCCAAGTGCGCGATCGAGTTCTGTTGCATGACCGATCGATTCATGGATTGTTAGCCAGAGATTCGATGGGTGGATGAGAAGGTCATATCTGCCTGCCTCTACTGATGGTGCGGCAACTTTTTCAGCTAAGAGGGTTGGAAGTTCATCGATCTCAGCATCCCAGTTCCAATGAGAGTTGTTCATCCACTCCCATCCGAAACCGGCAGGTTGTGCGAGTGTGCGCATCGAGACAAAGCCCTCATCGCTCACGTTGACGGCTTCAATTTGAGTCTGCATCCGCACGCGCTGTTGAGTCGTCGATGTGCCATATGAATCGGCATAGTGCTTCTGCTCTTTCACAAACATGGTGAATGCTTCGGCAAAGTCCACGCCATCGGCTTTAAGAAGTTTTTCATTTAAGCCAGTTAAGCGTGCAATGCGCTCATCACCGCTGACTGAGAATGGATCGATCTCATATGCACTTACCCATTGCTTGCGGGGATAGATCGGTTCTGGGGCAAGTGAGATCTCTTCTGTTGAAAGTGGGTGGCTGGTCTTCGCCATCGCTACCGCGGTCTTCGCTAATTTCGCCGCAACGTCAACACTGATTTCGGGAGATGAGGCGAATCCCCAACATCCATTGACGATTACTCGTACTCCGACGCCTGAGATCGAGTCATCGCTCTGCGTCTCTGGTGCGAGATTTCGAATAGAGAGGATTCCAGTGCGGACCCGTTCAATGCGGACATCGACATGCGTTGCTCCGAGAGCTGTGGCAGTCGAAATTGCCGATTCGGTCACCGCATCCAACGGGAGGGCAAGGAAATCTGCATCGACCTGCTGATTATTCGTCATGGTCGAACTTTATGCAGAAATCCGCTTTTTACAAGGGTGGGTTAGATGCCCGCTGCGTGTCCTTCTGCGCGAGGATCCGATCCGAAGGCGAAGGCCCCAGTCGGCAAGACTTCGAGCACTTGAACTGAGGAGGCATGGCCGTACTCAGGAAGTACTACGACCTCATGTCCACGGCTCTTCAATTCGTTGATCACTTCATCACCAAATCGAGATTCAATCGAGAGAACTCCCTTGATCGCCTCATTAACGGCAGATGTTGATGGATCGGAGAGGTGCATCCAACGTGGCGCCTCAGCTACTTCTTGAACTGACATACCTTCATCAATGAGTCCCGTGACAAGTTGGAAATTAGTTTGAACTTGAACGTTCGCACCAGGAGTACCGCCCACATATTTCAAGCTGCCATCCGGATGGGTCACGGTGAAGGCCTGCAGAGTATGAGCTGGCCGCTTACCCGGAGCGATGAAGTTTGGTGAAGCTGGGTCGAGATTAAATCCAGTGAGACGGTTGTTAAGGATCATGCCAGTCCCAGGCACAACCCACGATGATCCAAAGCCGTGGAAGACTGATTGAATCCACGAGACGGCATTGCCATCGCTATCTGCGACTAAGAAGTAGGTGGTATCGCTACCTTCGGCAGGACTCTCGCTTCGATTATTTGCCTTCGCCATATCGATCTCTTTGGCGCGGAGAGCGATGTGCTCTGGATTCAAGATTGATTGCACATCAACGGGAACGATCTCTGGATCGGCGATGATGGCATTTCTATCTGTGAAGGCCATCTTCTTCGCCTCTACCTGCATATGGAGCCAATCAGCCTGGCTCATCGATGACTTCTCAAATTGATTTGCGATGAGAAGTTGCTCCATGAGGATCATGCCTTGAGTAGGAGGAGGATTTCCATGGACATGGAAGTCGCGATACTTAATAGAAAGTGGTGCACTTACTCGCGTTGTGTGCTTCTCAAGATCTGATGAGTTAAACCAGTCATCTGTTCCATCAATGATCTTCTGGGCGATCGATCCTTTGTGGAAGGCATCTCTACCGCCTTTAACAATCTCTTTAAGAGTCCAAGCGAGGTCAGGATTTTTTACAATCTCACCGAGTTGAAGTTCATGAGAGATGCCAAGATCATGAAAGAGCGTCGTATCGGGGAATTGTTGCAGGTGCCATTTCATCCGACCAATAAAGCCCTCATTTGCCGGGAATCCGTTTTCGGCATAGTCGATTGCAGGTGCAAGAATGTGAGCAAAGGATAATTTTCCGTAGCGCTCGTGTGCTGCAAACCAGCCAGCAACTACACCTGGAACTGTTGCAGCTTTATATCCATGAAGTGGAATCTCATTATCAAATGCATCACGAGTGGCTTGATGTGGTGCTTCACCTGATCCATTGAAGGCGAGGTTCTCTCGTGACTTTGCTTCATGAGTAACGAGGAAGAGATCGCCACCTAATCCAGAAGCGCCAGGCTCAACAACTGAGATCACTGCTGAGAGTGCGATACCGGCATCGATGAATGAGCCACCAGCTTCGAGAATCTTGAGCGCTGCAGAGACGGCGAGCGGTTGTGACGCTGCAGCCCCACCCTTTGCTGAGTAGACGATTCCGCGATGAGTTGTAGTCCTGTTCATACTCGAACTTTAGGGCGCTGCCTTAACATTGTCGTAACAAAGGCCTGAGAGTCTCACCCCATGAGTGAAGAGATCAGCAAGCAAGAGGAGTTCGTCCTTCGTACGCTAGAGGAGCGCTCTATTCGCTTTGTCCGACTCTGGTTCACCGACGTCCTCGGCTTCCTGAAGTCAGTGGCGATCGCACCTGCCGAGCTCGATTCAGCATTTGCTGAAGGTATTGGCTTCGATGGCTCTTCCATTGAAGGTTATGCCCGCGTGACCGAGTCCGATATGTTGGCGAAGCCAGATGCATCGACCTTTGCGATTCTTCCATGGCGTACCGCGGCACCTGGTGCTGCTCGCATGATCTGCGACATCACCATGCCAGATGGATCACCATCAGCATCTGATCCACGAAATGTTTTAAAGCGCACACTCCAGCGCGCAGCTGATATGGGGTACACCTGTTACACGCATCCCGAGTTGGAGTTCTTCCTTTTTAAGAATGCACCTGACGATGGTGCATCGCCTATTCCGGTTGATCAAGGTGGGTACTTCGACCACACTCCAACTGCAGTAGGACAAGATTTCCGCCGCCAAGCGATCACCATGCTTGAGGCCATGGGAGTATCTGTTGAGTTCTCACATCATGAAGGTGCACCAGGACAGCAAGAGATCGATCTTCGTTATGCCGATGCCTTAAGCACTGCAGATAACATCATGACGGCACGTCATGTGATTAAAGAGGTCGCTCTCGATCAAGGTGTTCATGCTTCCTTTATGCCAAAGCCATTTACTAATCATCCGGGTTCTGGAATGCATACCCACTTCTCACTCTTTAAAGGTGAGGCCAATGCGCTCTATAAAGAAGGAGAGCCATATGGTCTCTCTGAAGTTGGTCGCTCCTTTATCGCAGGCATCTTGAAGCATGCCCGGGAATTCACTGCGATCACCAACCAATTCGTAAATTCGTATAAGCGCTTATCTGGCGAAGGTGAAGCACCGGCATTTGTGACCTGGGGTCACAACGATCGCTCATCACTTGTGCGCATTCCTGCCTATAAGCCACTCAAAGAGAACTCGACTCGGGTCGAAGTTCGATCACCAGATTCAGCTTGCAATCCTTATCTCGCCTTCGCCGTCATCATTTCAGCTGGGTTGAAGGGCGTGGAAGGTAAGTACATCCTCACCGATAATGATTCGCCAGAAGCCCTACCTACGAGCCTTGATGAAGCGATTAAGGCGATGGAGAGCTCAGAGCTCGTTCGCCAGACGCTGGGGGAGTCGGTCTTTGAATATGTCCTCCGAAATAAGCGTGCTGAGTGGAACGAATACCGCAAGCAGGTCAGCGCCTACGAGATCAATAGATATTTGCCGATCCTCTAAGGCTGATTTAGAGTTATCCCTATGAAGCGCAGCCTCCTCCTTAGCTGCCGTGGCGGGGCCAAGTAACCGGTCCCCTCGCCGCGGGGTTTGGCGTTGCCGGTAACGAGCCAGTCCCCGACACCCAATAAGGAGTTTTTAAATGTCATTTCCCAAGCAGACCCCATCAAAGATGCCTGTGCATCGCTATGCACCATTTATTCCCGTTGATCTTCACGATCGCACCTGGCCAACAAAGCAGATAACAAAGACACCACAGTGGTGTTCAGTAGATCTTCGCGATGGCAATCAAGCTCTTATTGATCCCATGGATCCCGCCCGCAAACTTGCCATGTTTAAGTTGCTCGTTGCGATGGGTTACAAAGAGATTGAAGTCGGATTCCCATCAGCATCGCAGACTGACTTTGACTTTGTTCGCAAGATTATCGACGAGAAGCTCATTCCAGATGATGTTGTGATCCAAGTTTTGACTCAGGCGCGCGAACCTCTTATCCGCCGTACCTACGAATCACTTAAGGGTGCAAAGCAGGCAGTTGTCCACTTGTACAACTCCACATCCACACTTCAGCGACGCGTCGTCTTTGGGCAAGATAAGGCCGGTATCAAAAAGATCGCAACTGACGCTGCGCAGCTCTGCATGGATCTTCGTTCAATGGTTCCGGATACCAAGATCTTCTTTGAATACTCACCAGAGTCATACACCGGTACCGAGTTGGAATTCGCCCTAGAAGTTTGCGATGCAGTAAACGATATCTTCAAGCCAACTCCTGATCACAAGACAATTATTAATCTTCCAGCAACAGTTGAGATGGCAACACCAAATGTCTACGCAGATTCCATTGAGTGGATGCATCGCCACCTTAAATATCGTGACAGCATTGTTCTCTCACTTCACCCACACAATGATCGTGGTACTGGAGTTGCCGCTGCCGAACTTGGCTACCTTGCAGGTGCTGATCGCATCGAAGGAACGCTCTTTGGAAATGGTGAGCGCACTGGAAATGTCTGCCTCGTGACTCTTGGTTTGAATATGTTTAGCCACGGAATTGATCCGCATATTGATTTCTCTAATATCGATGAGATCCGTCGCACCGTTGAATATTGCAACCAA
>CAJBLC010000021.1 GCA_903953805.1 uncultured Actinomycetes bacterium
CACTTATTTCAGAACGGGTTTAACTTCCCGTGCGCACGATCCTCAAACTTCACCTGACTCTCGGTGAGATCGAACTTCCACTGATTGATGTCGATGTTCAGACCTTTATTCCAGGCGTCGATAATGAGCCATGGCTTGCGCACAATAACCGAATCTTTGTTGACCACCCTGATCAAGGTGGCTGGCAGATGGAGGATCTCACCAACCGCATGGCAGAGGCGTGGTTCGATCCCAAAGGCTTCTTCATCGCCAAGAAGAACGGCGCCATGATCGGCTTCTGCTGGACAAAGATCCACCACGACTTAAAGCGCCAAGGCCCAGTCGGTGAGATCTACGTATTGGGTGTCGATAAGGCCCACTCCCCTAAAGGCCTCGGAAAATCGCTAGCGACGCTTGGTCTTCAGTATTTCAAGGCGCTCGGGATCAATGAGTCGATGCTTTATGTCGATGCTGATAATGCCGCAGCACTCAAGGTTTATAAGGATCTGGGCTTTAATTAACTGCGACTAAATCAGCGCACATCGCACGGAATGCCGCGGTGTGAGCATCAATATCTTCGGCAGTTGTATCAGGTGATACCAGCGCCATGTTGTGGAATGGCGTGATTAAGAAGCCATCGTTAAGCATACGCAGATGAATATATTGCTCCAGCTCGAAGTCGCCAGCATCTGCTGCCTCTTTGCCGGTGTGTGGAGCCTTTGGCTTAAACAAGTATTCACCACGAGCACCGAGTCGTGAACAATGCCATGGTAGATCGAAATCTTTAATTGCTTGCTCAACACCATCGCACCAACGATTGCCGAGTGGGACCATCCGAGCGAAGGCTTCATCTGTAAGAACTTTGGTGAGGGTCGCGCGCATTGCGGCGAGTGAGAGCGCATTACCCGCGAGCGTTCCGCCGATTCCACCGGTATCGATGATTTCGCGACTGGTCTTGGATTTGATTGCATCAGCGATGGCATCGGTCATGCCGAATGTTCCAGTTGGGAGACCACCAGCGATCGCCTTACCGATTGTCAGAATATCTGGCTTAAGTCCAAGGGCCGCAGTCATTCCACCAGCAGAGACTGAGATGGTGTGGGTCTCATCGATGATCCAGACAACGCCATACTTCTTTGCAAGTTCACCAACTGCGTGTAGATAGCCATCATCAGGAAGAACGATTCCGATATTGGTCATCGCAGGTTCCATCAAGATACAAGCAACATCGCCCTTTGCTAGTGCAGCTTCCATTCCAGCAAGGTCGTTGAATTCCACAACGCGAGTAGTGAGATCAAGATCAACTGGCGCACCAATATTTCCTGGGCGCTTTACAGTATTGCCAGCGCTATCAAGGGTTCCAAAGGTCTCATCGACAGAGCCGTGATAACAGAAATCAATAACAACGGTCTTCTGCTTGCCAGTGACCAGGCGTGAGTAGCGAATAGCGCAACGATTGGCATCGGTCGCTGAGACAGTAAACTGCCACTTTGGTAGGCCAAATCTACGGCTAAGTTCTTGTGAAACTAATACTGCGTCTTCTGTAGGAAGCATGGCAGTCATGCCGCGATCCATCTGGGCTTTGATCGCATCGACTGTCTCTTTTGGTGAGTGGCCGGTCATCGAGCCGGTATCACCCAAACAGAGATCGACATACTTATTGCCATCGACATCAGTGAAGTAGGCACCTTGTGCAGTATCTACGAAGACTGGATAGGCACCGGGCCACTTGGACATCCATGACATCGGTACGCCATTGGTCATCACACTCTGGGCTTGCTTGAAGAGATCACCGGACTTCGGATGGAGCTTTAAGAAGCGCTCTTCTTCGATCGCCATCAACTTCTTGAGATGGTCGCGATTTACTTCAGCCATTTAGAAATCCTCCGAGAATGTAAAGAGTGCTTCGATGTAATGATCACCAACGATGCCAAGGTTTGCGGCATCTGGTGGTGCGGTCTGTGGTTCAACGGCAATACCTTCAGGGTCTTCGGTGTAGACAACCCAATACGGTGCATCGGATTCAATCTCCATGCGAACTGCACCAGGCCAGACAATTGTTGGAGTGCCCTGCACACCTGTAAAACAATCATCCCAAGGGCCTTCTGGCTGTGGGACGAGTTCGCCAGTTGGCATTCCTTCTTCATTGCGCACGAACATCTGCGCCGCTGTGAATTCAAGTTCTGCTTCGCCACCACGTTCGAGTTCACGTGGGAACCAAGGATGGAAGCCCAACCACGCTGGCAAGGTGCAACCATTTGCTTCGTATTCAAGAGTCCAACGAACTGCATCATCTAATACTTCAATACGTTGTTCTAAGTAAGCACCGTCATATGGTGCAGGGAGTGCAAAGCGAGCAGAGCCACTGCCGGTCTCTTCCCATGAACCTGTAAAACCAAAGCCGTGAATCGCATGTGGTGCTGCCCATGTTGTAGGCAAGATGATCTCTTGATCAGCTTCATCGTAAAGAATGCCATCTGCGATACGACCAGCCCAAGGGCCCATCGCATACCAACCCCAGGAGAGTGGTGTGCCACGGAAGGGAACTGCTAATTGCAGATCACGCCATTGGAGTGATGCGATGCGTGCACCTTGATCGAGATCAATCGAGACCGAGATCTCTGAACCATCGATATGTTGCATTTAATTGCTCAATTCATTGAGGTATGGAGGTTGTGCTCCCGGGCGACTGCAGGTGATTGCTGCAGCTGCGGCTGCACGCGTAAGAACTGCTTTGAGAGTCTCACCCTCGAGTCCAGCGACACCGTACTTCACAACGCCTTCGACCAAGATCGCGCCAACTGTGTCACCAGCACCGACGGTATCGGCGACAGTAACTTTTACTCCAGGGACTTGAACAGTTCCCTGGCGAGTGATGCCCATCAATCCTTCAGAACCAAGGGTGATCACAAGAAGATCAACGCCCATCGATAGCCACTCAGCAGCAACCTCTGTTTGTGGGCGACCTGGGTAGAGCCACGCAATATCGTCTTCAGAGACCTTCACAACGTTAGAGATCGCCGCCCACTTTTTGACGATTGATTCATAACGAGCGCGATCACTGACTACTGAAGGGCGAACATTAGGATCAAAGACGATTGGTGCATATTGATTGATCTCTTGTGCCCACTCAAAGAGCACTGATGCACCGGGTTCAACAAGTGGAACGAGTGTGCCGATATGGAAGACCGCAGGATTACCAACTGCTGGATTTGGAAGCCAATCACGCTGGAAATCAAAGGTGGCTGTGCCATCGATCAAGAATTCATAGGATGCAGAACCGGATGCATCGAGTGTGACTGTTGCAAGACACATCGGCTTATCGGAAAACTTTACATAGTCGAGCTTCACACCATCGGCATCGAACTCAGCCTTTGCTTGCTGGCCATAGTCATTGGTCGACATGCCATCGATAAAGTAAGAATCGAAGCCAAGACGAGCAAGTGCCTTCGCGGTATTTGCTGGTCCACCGCCAACAACTGCGAGACGTTCACCGTTTGCTTGTGGGATGAGATCGATCAGGACTTCACCAGCGACCCAGATTGGTTTGCTCAATTTTCACTCCGTGTACTTTTTAGATACGTCTCAAGAATTTCAACTGCGATA
>CAJBLC010000022.1 GCA_903953805.1 uncultured Actinomycetes bacterium
CGCATCAACATATCGCTCAAGATCGCAATCGCTCCAGCTGTAGTTGCCGCGACAGCGGAGACGAGAGTGTCACGATTGGCAACGTGTGACATCTCATGTGCTATAACTCCTTGGAGTTCATCACGATCCATGATCTGCAAGATTCGAGTCGTAAATGCAATTACTGCATGATCTGGATTGCGACCCGTTGCAAAGGCATTTGGTGCGCTATCTTCAACGATCGCAACCTTTGGCAACTTCATTCCAGCAGCAAGACAGACTTCTTCAACAAGATTAAAGAGCCCAGGATTATCTTCGCGTTCGATAATACGAGCGCCAGTCATTGTCATCACCAATGAATCTGAGAAGTAATACGAACCCCAAACTGAGATCAGCGCAAAGCCAACAGCGACTGGGACGATCATCGTCGTTGATTTTCCGAGGTAGGTCATCGCGGCATAGACAACGGCCCAGACGAGAAGACCCATTCCAGCCAAGAGACCGAAGGTCTTACGACGGTTCGCTGATTGCAGCCCGCGGAAATTAATTGCTGATGAGCTCATAGAGAGAACTAGAACTTAACGTTAGGAACGTTGCGATCTGTAGGGTTTTCGACCTCATAGAAGGCGCGGGCTGAGACCTTTGCGATACCTGCAAAGAGGCTCGATGGGAATGTCTTTACCGCCTGATTAAGCGAGCGCACCGTGTCGTTATAGAACTGACGTGCAAATGAAACCTTATTCTCAGTAGTTGAGAGCTCCTCTTGAAGTGCGAGGAAGTTTGCTGATGCTTTGAGATCTGGGTAGCTCTCTGCGACAGCGAGCAAACCACGGAGCGCAGTAGTGAGTTGTCCATCTGCTGCTGCAACATCGGCGATACCAGTTGCACTCGTTGCTTTAGCGCGCGCTGAGATTACAGCATCGAGCGTTGTCTTCTCGTGTGCGGCGTAACCCTTAACAGTCTCAACCAGGTTAGGGATGAGATCGGCGCGACGCTTGAGTTGAACTTCGATCTGCGCGAATGCTTCATCGGCAGAGATATTTAAACGAACAAGTCGGTTATAACTTGTGACAAGCCAGAGAACGAGCAGAACGAGAACTGCAATAAGAATAATTGTGCTTTTCATACTTTTACTCTACGCCCTTTTCAATAAACGAGATTGGTGAATTACTGGATCTTGGATTGGTGGAAGTTAAGCCATGACTTTGATGGCGTAGGTCCACGTTGTCCTTGATAACGAGAACCGTAGAGCGCGGAACCGTAAGGATGCTCAGCAGGAGATGAGAGTTTGATGAGACATAGTTGGCCGATCTTCATGCCTGGGAAGAGCTTCACCGGCAAGTTGGCAACGTTAGAGAGTTCAAGGGTGATGTGTCCGCTGAAGCCTGGATCGATAAAGCCAGCGGTTGAGTGTGTAAGTAAGCCCAAACGACCAAGTGATGACTTTCCTTCGAGGCGACCGGCGATGTCATCAGGCAATGTGATGACTTCATAGGTGCTCGCCAAGACGAACTCACCTGGGTGGAGGATGAAGTGCTCATCAGGATCAACGGCGATCTCACGAGTGAGCTCAGGTTGTTCGATCGATGGATCGATCACTGAATACTTGTGATTCTCGAAGACGCGGAAGAAGCGGTCGAGGCGGACATCCACGCTCGATGGCTGGATCATCGCTTCGGTAAATGGCTCGACCTTGACTCGGCCAAGTTCGACTTCGGAACGGATATCGCGGTCACTTAGTAGCACGAGCCGACCCTATAGCCTCATTTCCTCTTGCATAAGTTACTGACCAGTAGCATTATTGCGTCATGGGACATTACATAGCCAATCTCCGCGATATCGAGTTCTGCCTCTTCGACCTCTTGGGGCGCGAGAGCATTCTGGGCTCCTCTCTCTATAAAGATCTCGACCGCGAGACAGTCATGGGGATGCTCGATGAGGTCAAGCGCATGGCTGAGAACGATCTCGCCGCCAGCTTCGTCGATGGCGATCGCATCGGCACAAAGTTCGACAAGGCGACCGGCTCTGTAACACTGCCTGAAAGTTTTAAGAAGTCCTACCGCACCTTTATCGATAACGAATGGTGGCGTATCGACGCACCAGCTGAACTCGGTGGAACGATCATTCCTTACTCAGTTCGTTGGGCGATCGCCGAGATGGTTCTTGGTTCAAATCCAGCAGTGCATCTCTACACAACTGGTGCATCGATGGCGAATGTTTCCTATCAACTCGGAACTAATGAGCAGAAGAAGTGGTCGAAGTTCATGGTCGATCGCGAGTGGGGCGCAACGATGGTGCTCACCGAACCAGAAGCTGGTTCCGATGTTGGTGCTGGTCGCAGCAAAGCAGTGAAGCAACCAGATGGTTCATGGCATCTCACCGGAACGAAGCGCTTCATCACATCAGGAGATTCTGATCTCCAAGAAAATATTCTTCACTATGTCTTAGCACGTCCTGAAGGTGCTGGACCTGGAACAAAGGGACTCTCACTCTTCTTAGTTCCTAAGTTCCACTTTGATAAAGAGACTGGTGCGCCACTTGGTCGCAATGGTGTCTATGTCACTAATGTCGAACACAAGATGGGACTGAACGTCTCAGCAACATGTGAATTAAGCATGGGCGAGAAAGAACCATGTGTTGGTTACTTGCTCGGTGAAGTTCATAACGGAATCTTCCAGATGTTC
>CAJBLC010000023.1 GCA_903953805.1 uncultured Actinomycetes bacterium
ACAATTACGCTCCACTGTGCGTACAACGTAGCATTAACAGTAAATGGAAAGCTTGCATTGTCGCTATAAGAATAACCAGTCCCACCGCTCACGGTATTCCAACCTGTGAACAAGTATCCCGATCTAATGAATGTGTTAGGAGTCAACGCAGTTGCACTTCCAGCAACTTGGTCAGCCATCGTTCCACTTCCACCATTTGCATTAAAGGTCACTGTCTTATTTACACCAGCAGTCCATTTTGCAAAGAGTGTTAAATCATTACTCGTCGTAATATTTGCAGAATCCGCATAATTTGTTCCTGAGCCGTCTGCAGCCGTATTCCATCCGGAAAAGACATATCCAGACCTCGTGAAACTATTTGCCGTGAGCGGAGTGGAAATTCCGCTAGTAACTGATTGAGTAGATGTGCTCGAAGGAGTTTGGTTGGAATTGAAGGTGATAGTTTTTATATTAAGTGCAGCAACGTAGCGGAGAACGACGATTCCAGAGCCGCCTGCGCCCGCGTTATAATCTTCCGGATCAGTTCCGCCACCTCCACCACCAGTATTTGACGCACCTGCCGTGGCATTTGCACGAATTCCTTGCCCACTTCCAGAATAGCCATATGAGCTTCCTCGGCCGCCACCACCAAGCCCGCCTGAACCGCCACCATTTAAGACCGGTGTTAAACCGTTGCAGTAATAATTAGAGTCTGAAGTGCCTGGAGCATTAAGGCCACAATAGGAATTTGTGTTTTCATTTAAGCCACCACCCCCGCCGCCTGCGTAGTAAGTAGGAGTTCCTGTTATGGAACTGGAGAGACCATTACCTCCATTTCCTCCAATGTGATACAAAATTGTATTTCCACCTGCGCCACCAGCGCCGCCGCCACCTGCTCCGCCACCGTACCCAGGGTGGGTACTTGGAGCGCCATTACTGCCTTGACCGGGAGTTCCGGCTGCACCACATGCACCAACCGTTACATTCGTACAGTCGTAACGCGAACCACCACCACTTCCACCGGTGGCTGCAACTTTATTTCCTTGTCCACCTGCTCCGCCACCTTTTGCAGTAATGGCTCCAAAAACCGAATCGCTACCATTTGTAGAATCGACGCCGCCACTGGCATTACCACCGCGTCCACCAGTACCGCCCCCACCTACTGTGATTGTGTACGCATTTCCTGAAGTGACTGAATAATTAGATCCTTGAAGTAAACCTCCGGCTCCGCCTCCACCCGAACCGCCGCCGCCACCACCACCGACAACCAGATAATCAACAGACGCTGTACCAAGTGGAATCGTTGCAGAATAAGAACCAGTTCCAAGAAATTGAACAACACAGTAAATTCCGCTCAACGTAACGGACACTGTCGATGAGTTAACTGCTCCCGATCCAGTAACGGCTATTTGGCAATTGCTACTTGAATCTGAAAGTACCGATGCGTGAGCAACGGAGGGTTGAGCGATAACGAGAAAATTAAAGAGAAATATCCATGTAAGCGCGACACTAAGCTTGCGTCCCAAGGGCATTGTGATCAAAGTTCCATCCCCGAGACAGGTAAATCCCGTTCGCTGACTATACATGACCTGATTGATCAGCCTTCGGTGCGCCTTCGCTCCCTCTTAAAGAATTCGGAGCATTCGGGTATTGCCAAGGGTATTCGGCTTAGCCGTCTCAAGATCTAAGAACTCGGCCACACCGGCATCGTAGGAACGTAAGAGCTCCTGATAGACATCCGGCTCAACCGGTGTTCCCTCGATCTCAACAAAGCCGTGTTTTCCAAAGAACTCAGTCTGGAATGTGAGGCAGAAGATTCGCTTTACTCCGACAGATTCGGCACGACCAACAATCGCTTCGATGATCTGGTGGCCGATTCCCTTTTTATGGAAGTTCTCTTTAACGGCAACGGTACGAACTTCTGCGAGATCTTCCCAGAGCACGTGGAGCGCACCACAGCCAACAACTTCATCACCTTCAACTGCGACAACAAATTCTTGAACGCTCTCAAAGAGAGTAACTGTCTCTTTCTCAAGCATCTTGCCAGGTGCAGCAAAGGTGTCGATGATGGCACGGATCTGCTTCACATCGCTAGTGCGCGCTGGACGGACTGTTATCGACATAACTGAAAATTAATTCTCTTCTGGCTTAACAAGTGGGAACAAGATTGTTTCGCGAATTCCGAGACCAGTGAGGGCCATCAGCAATCGATCAACGCCCATTCCGAATCCACCCATTGGTGGCATTGCATATTCCATTGCGCGTAAGAAATCTTCATCGAGCGGCATCGCCTCGACATCGCCCTTAGCACCGAGAGATGCTTGTTCAACGAGACGTTCGCGTTGAATAACCGGATCGATAAGTTCTGAATAGCCAGTTGCAAGTTCAAAGCCTTCAACGTAGAGATCCCACTTCTCAACAACGCCAGGAATCTCGCGATGTGCACGAACGAGTGGTGAAGTATCTACTGGATAGCCACGGACAAAGATCGGCTCATTCAATTGGCCCTCAGTCACATGTTCAAAGATCTCTTCAGCAAGTTTTCCTGTAATCCACTTGGGATCGATCTTCATGCCGAGCTTGGTAGCAATAGCCTTTAGCTCGTCATATGAGGTCTGCGCAGTGACCTGCACGCCAACACCTTCAGAGATTAAGTTGTAGAGAGAGGCCTCACGCCACGTTCCACCCAGGTCTAACTGGCGACCATCATGATGGGTAACGACGTGACTGCCGAAGACTGCCATCGCTGACTCTTGAATCAAATCCTTTGTGAGGGTCGCCATTGTGTTCCAGTCGCCGTAGGCCTGGTAGCCCTCGATCATCGCAAACTCTGGTGAGTGGCTGGAATCAGCGCCTTCATTACGGAAGTTACGGTTAATCTCAAAGACGCGCTCAAGGCCGCCAACAACGCAACGCTTGAGGAATAGCTCTGGAGCGATACGCATGAAGAGATCCATGTCGTATGCATTGCTATATGTCTTAAATGGACGAGCGGCAGCGCCACCGTGCATCACTTGGAGCATTGGTGTTTCAACTTCAATGAACTCACGCTGATTAAATGATTCACGGAGTTGGCGCATCACTTGTGGGCGAAGACGTGCATTGTGGCGAGCCTCAGGGCGAACAATGAGATCGACATAGCGCATACGAACGCGAGTCTCTTCACTCAGCGGCTTGTGCTCAACTGGAAGTGGACGTAATGACTTTGCAGCCAATTTCCAATCAGATGCCAAGATGGAAAGTTCACCGCGCTTTGAAGTAATGACTTCACCAGTAACAGAAACTAAATCACCGAGATCGATCTCAGATTTCCAAAGACCAAGTGATTCTTCACCGACTTTATCGAGTGAGAACATCGTCTGAAGCTCGGTGCCATCGCCTTCGCGCAGAGTCGCAAAGCAAAGTTTGCCGGTATCGCGTTTGAAGATCACACGACCTGCAACGCTCTCGACCTTGCCAGTCGCAACATCGATATCAAGTCCGCCATTTTCATCACGGACGGCTTTAAGGGACTTAGTACGAGGGACAGCAACTGGATAGGCCTCGCCACCACGCTCAATGATCGCAGCGCGCTTTCCCCGGCGAATTCTTAATTGCTCGGGTAGGTCATCTTCGGGGGCGTTAACAGTTTGCTCACTCACTGTCGGATCGTACTAAAAATTGCGCTCGTGAACGAAACGCAGTCCAATCAGCGTGAGGTCTTCCTCATGAAAATCAATGGTTTCGCTGATTCCCAGCACCAATGGCGCAAGGCCGCCTGTGGCGATAACAGAGACTTCGCCAGTATCTGGATAGAGCGTTTCGAGTTCATCAATAATGCGATTCACTAATCCATCAACTTGTCCGGCAAATCCAAAGATTGTTCCCGATTGCAGCGCTTCAACGGTGTTCTTTCCAATCACGCTCTTAGGGCGAATTAATTCGACTTTACGTAATTGGGCGGCGCGTGATGCTAAAGCTTCGACCGAGATCTCAATACCTGGGGCAAGCGCTCCGCCAAGGAACTCTCCCTTAGGGGAAACGACGTCGAGATTTGTTGATGTTCCAAAGTCGACGACGATACATGGACCATGTGCGCCGTACAGCTCATGAGCAGCAAGGGTATTCACAATACGATCTGCGCCGATCTCCCGCGGGTTATCGACAAGCAGCGGAACGCCAGTCTTCGTGCCAGGTTCGATGATCGTTGTATCAATATCGGCAAAGTAGCGAGCGATCATGGAACGTAACTCGCGCAAAATTGCTGGGACTGTTGAACAGACTGCAAGTCCAGTTACTTCATAGCCTTCAATGAGTGATCGATAGAGGAGCCAGAGTTCATCAGCGGTGTCACGTGGATCGGTCTTCACACGCCACGAACGAACCAACTTATCCTTATCAAAGATACCTAAAACGGTATTGGTATTACCGACATCGATAGCGAGCAACATTTACGACTCCATCCGTAGATCTAATCCGATATCAAGAGCTTTGGCCGAGTGTGTGAGCGCTCCAACAGCGATGAAATCCACACCAGTCTGC
>CAJBLC010000024.1 GCA_903953805.1 uncultured Actinomycetes bacterium
CATCTGGTGAGCGTTCGGATTTATCAGCGCTCTTCGAGAAGATTAGGATGCACTCATGAGCCGCCGCCCTGATGGACGCTTGACGCACGAACTCTTCAGTGAAGAGCACCTGCCGCAAGATGAGTGTGGCGTATTTGGAGTCTGGGCCCCGAGCGAAGAAGTCGCAAAGCTCACCTTCTATGGTCTTTATGCACTCCAGCACCGTGGCCAAGAGTCGGCCGGTATCGCCACATCTGATGGCGAACGCATCTTTGTTTATAAGGATATGGGTCTGGTCTCACAGGTCTTTACCGAAAATGATTTAGCAACGCTGACTGGAAATCTTGCGGTCGGACATTGTCGTTACAGCACCACTGGATCTTCTAATTGGAACAATGCACAACCAACACTGCGTGCAACAAATCACGGCACACTCGCACTTGCACATAATGGAAATCTCACCAACACCGGTGACCTTGCCGAATATTTAGCGAAGAATTTCCCTGGCTATCAAGATCATGGCAATCACGCCACAACTGATACCGAGATCATGACTGCACTGATCGCTGCACAAGAAGGCGAATCATTTGAACAAGCAGCGATGAAGGTTCTCCCTATGTTGCGTGGCGCCTTCTCACTCGTCTTTATGGATGAACAGACTCTCTACGCCGCTCGTGATGCACACGGCGTGCGTCCACTTGTACTTGGCAAACTCGAGCACGGTTGGGTCTTTGCATCTGAAACCGCAGCACTCGATATCGTTGGTGCATCCTTTGTTCGCGAGATCGAACCAGGTGAATTCGTTGCAGTCGATGGCGATGGTCTACGTAGTTATCGCTGGGCTGAGGCAACACCAAAGGGTTGCATCTTTGAATATGTCTACCTTGCTCGTCCTGATACAACAATCGCCGGTCGCAATGTTCACACCACCCGCGTTGCCGTTGGTGAGCAGTTGGCGAAGGAACATCCAGTAGAAGCTGATCTGGTTATTCCCGTCCCTGAATCAGGAACTCCGGCAGCAGTTGGATATGCACGTGCATCAGGAATTCCTTATGGTGCTGGGCTTGTAAAGAACTCATATGTTGGACGTACCTTTATCCAACCGTCCCAGACGATTCGCCAACTCGGTATTCGGTTGAAGCTCAATCCATTACGGGAAATCATTGAAGGCAAGAAGATCGTTGTTGTTGATGATTCGATCGTCCGCGGAAATACCCAGCGCGCATTGATCCGGATGCTCCGTGAAGCTGGCGCATTAGAGATCCACGTCCGCATCTCGAGCCCACCGGTGAAATGGCCATGTTTCTACGGTATCGACTTCGCCTCTCGCGCGGAATTGATCGCATCTGGCCTTGAGATCGATGAGATCCGACGCTCTATCGGCGCAGATACCTTGGGCTATGTCTCACTCGAAGGTCTGGTCGAAGCGACCACGATCGCCGAATCAAAGCTCTGCACCGCCTGCTTTACTGGAAATTATCCGATTGAAGTTCCTGCCGATATTTCGAATGGAAAGAATCTGCTAGAGATTGTGAACAATTACGAGTGAGTACTTACGCAGAAGCAGGCGTTGATATCGATGCTGGAGATCGTGCCGTTGAATTAATGAAGGCTCACCTCAAGCGCGCTCGTCGCCCAGAAGTTGTCGGCGATATCGGTGGCTTCGCTGGATTGTTCGATGTAACTGCTCTTAAAGATATGAAGCGACCATTGCTAGCAACATCGACTGATGGCGTTGGTACCAAAACTGAGATTGCTCGAGCAATGGGGAAGTACGACACTATTGGTGAAGATCTTGTTGCCATGGTCGTTGATGATCTCGTTGTCTGTGGTGCCGAGCCACTCTTTATGACCGATTACATCGCCGTTGGAAAAGTTATTCCAGAACGTATTGCAGATATTGTTAAAGGCATTGCGATCGGCGCTGCCAAGGCTGGTGTTGCATTGGTTGGTGGCGAGACTGCCGAACATCCAGGACTTCTTGACGAAGATGAATTTGATATTGCAGGTGCAGCGACTGGTGCAGTTGATGCCGATCGCTTACTCGGTGCAGATCGCGTCCAAAAAGGTGATGTGATTCTTGCGATGCCAGCGAGCGGATTCCATGCAAATGGCTACTCACTTGTTCGCCATATTGTTGCGAGCCAGAAGATCTCATTCGATACAAAGATTGAAGAGCTCGGTAAGACTGTTGGCGAAGTACTGCTGACCCCAACGGAGATCTACTCACTCGATTGTTTAACGCTCTATAAAGCGATGCAAGATCAGTTGCACGCCTATAGCCACATCACTGGTGGCGGTATCGCCGATAACAC
>CAJBLC010000025.1 GCA_903953805.1 uncultured Actinomycetes bacterium
CATCGTTTGTGATGGTTGGGGCTCCCCACTTCTTCTCGAGGACAACGTTGCGACCACGGGGCCCGAGGGTTACCTTGACGGCATCCGCAAGAGCATTCATACCGCGCTCTAGGCCACGGCGGGCCTCTTCACTGAAGGCAATCATCTTTGCCATTGCTCTATCTCCTCTAATAACTAGTTAGCCGAATAGTTCGGCGGTACTGATTCACTCCGGGGTCTGGGATTATCACTCGACCCCCTCGAGTGCTAAAGCCCAATCTAGTCCAAGCCCAACCTGGGCTCAACTTGGGAGAATTCACACCCTGAGGATCTGGACGTTTCGGCCATTCCACCCATACAGTTGGGCCACTCAGGGGACTCCCTGACCTTCATCCAACGGACCGTCGGGCACGTACCTGCCCGGAGAAGGAGCAATTGCTCATGGCATCAGTTGTATTCGAAAATGCATCACGCATCTACCCAGGCACGACTAAGCCTGCCGTAGATAAGTTGAACCTCACCGTCAATGACGGAGAGTTCCTCGTCCTCGTTGGCCCATCAGGCTGCGGTAAGTCAACATCACTTCGTATGTTGGCAGGACTTGAAGAAGTCGATGGCGGAACTATTCGCATCGGCGACCGCGACGTAACAAACGTTGCACCAAAAGATCGCGATATCGCAATGGTCTTCCAGTCATACGCTCTCTACCCACACATGTCAGTTGCAGAGAATATGGGCTTCGCGCTCAAGATCGCTGGCGTTGATAAGGCAGAGCGTGATCGCCGAGTTCTCGAAGCAGCAAAGTTGCTCGACCTCGAGCCATATCTTGATCGTAAGCCAAAGGCACTCTCAGGCGGACAGCGCCAGCGTGTTGCCATGGGTCGTGCGATTGTTCGCGAACCTCAGGTCTTCTTGATGGATGAGCCACTATCAAACCTCGATGCAAAGCTCCGCGTTGCTACTCGTACTCAGATTGCTGCGCTACAGCGCCGCCTTGGAATCACAACTGTTTACGTAACACACGACCAGGTCGAAGCGATGACTATGGGCGATCGCGTTGCAGTTCTCAAGGATGGTTTGCTCCAGCAAGTTGATACACCACGTAACCTCTATGACAACCCTGCAAATGCATTCGTTGCTGGCTTCATCGGCTCACCTGCGATGAACCTCCTCAACGTTCCAGTAAGCGGTGGTCAAGCACACGTTGGTGACTTTAAGTTTGCAGTTCCAGCATCAGCTGGCTCAACTGTGACTGTTGGTATCCGTCCAGAAGGCTTCACAGCTTCATCTAAGGGCTTTAAGGTCCTTGTTGAAGTAGTTGAAGAACTCGGATCAGATGCCTTCGTCTACGGAAAGCCAGTAGATAACGAAGTGAAGTTCGCAAATGCTTCAGATGAAGGTGCACAGGTCATCGTTCGCTGGGATCCAAAGAACCCACCAAAGGCTGGCGATACCATCACCGTTGAGGCAAATGTCAACGCGATCCACCTCTTCGATGCAGCATCAGGAGAGCGTCTCGCTAAGTAATTCGTTCAATAAAAAACCCCGCACCAATCGGTGCGGGGTTTTTTATTACTCCTAATTAAGCGAGAGCCTTCTGAAGGTTCTCGTCGATCGCATCCAAGAATGCCTGAGTGTTGAGATATGGAGCATCAGGAGCGATAAGGAGTGCAAGATCCTTCGTCATCTTTCCTGATTCAACAGTCTTAATGCAGACATCTTCTAGCGTCTTCGTGAAGGCTGCGAGCTCTTCATTGTTATCGAGCTTCGCGCGGTGAGCAAGGCCCTGAGTCCACGCAAAGATAGAGGCGATTGGGTTTGTTGAAGTCTCTTTACCCTTTTGGTGATCACGGTAGTGACGAGTCACTGTTCCATGAGCAGCTTCTGACTCAACGACCTTTCCATCTGGAGTCATGAGTACTGATGTCATCAATCCGAGTGAGCCATAACCTTGTGCAACGGTGTCAGATTGAACATCGCCGTCATAGTTCTTACATGCCCATACATAACCACCAGGCATACGTAATGACATAGCAACCATGTCATCGATGAGACGGTGCTCGTACCAAATGCCAAGCTTCTCAAACTCTGCCTTGAACTCAGCCTCATAAATCTCTTGGAAGATATCTTTGAAACGACCGTCGTAGGCTTTCAAGATCGTGTTCTTTGTAGAGAGATAGACCGGGTACTTACGCTTGATGCCATAGTTGAGTGATGCGCGAGCAAAATCGCGGATCGAATCATCCAAGTTATACATCGACATTGCGACGCCAGAACCTGGGAAGTCAAAAACGGTGTGCTCGATTGGCGTTGATCCATCTTCAGGGACAAAGGTCATTGTGAGCTTTCCGGCACCAGGAACCTTGAAATCAGTGGCACGGTATTGATCGCCAAATGCGTGACGGCCAATAACGATTGGTTGAGTCCAGTGTGGAACCAAGCGTGGGACATTCGAGATGATGATCGGTTCGCGGAAGATCACGCCACCGAGGATGTTACGGATAGTTCCGTTTGGAGACTTCCACATCTTCTTGAGGCCAAACTCTTCTACGCGAGCTTCATCAGGAGTGATGGTCGCGCACTTAATGCCGACGCCGTGCTTCTGGATCGCCTTAGCAGCATCAATAGTGATCTGGTCATCGGTCTCATCGCGCTTCTCGATACCCAAGTCGTAGTACTCAAGATTGACGTCGAGATAAGGCAGGATCAACTTATCCTTGATGAACTGCCAGATGATGCGAGTCATCTCATCGCCATCGAGTTCTACAACTGTGCCCTGTACTTTGATCTTGTTCATATTAGAGGTCCTTTACATCTGCTTGCTTGGCGCGAACTGCTTCTGCTGCAACCTTGAGCGCTTCGATCTCGCTCGCAGTCAAGGCACTTTCAACAACTTTACGGATACCGTTCTTTCCAATCTCAGCTTCGACGCCAAGGTAGACGCCTTCGATTCCATATTGACCCTCAACCCATGCGCAGACCGGCATGATGGCGCCAGAGTCTTCGATAACAGCCTTCGCCATACGAGCAGCGGCAGCTGAAGGTGCGTAGTAGGCAGAGCCAGTCTTTAAGAGAGCAACGACTTCGGCGCCACCATTACGAGTGCGATCAACGAGTTCGGCGATATCTGCCTCGCTCAAGATCTCGCTCAATGGCTTGCCATCGACTGTGCAACGACTTGGAACTGGAACCATGGTCTCGCCATGTGAACCCAAGGTCAGAGTCTTAACTGAGCCAACTGGTACTCCAACTTTTTCAGCAACAAAGTTAGTGAAGCGGGCAGTGTCGAGCATTCCGGCCTGTCCCATTACTTGATTCTTTGGGAAGCCAGTTGCGATCTGTGCGAGGGCTGTCATCTCATCGAGTGGGTTTGAAACCACGATGATGACTGCCTTTGGTGAATGCTTTGCAATGTTCTCGGCGACGCCACGGACGATGCCAGCATTTACGCCGATGAGATCCATACGCGACATACCTGGCTTGCGTGGAAGCCCTGCAGTAATCACGACGACATCAGAGTTAGCAGTCGCTTCATAGCCAGCGCCTTCAGCAGTTGTGGTTGCACCGATGATCTTGGTCTCAAAACCTTCGATCGCGCGAGATTGGTTCATATCGAGAGCAAGGCCTTCTGGCTTTCCTTCAACGATATCTGTCAGCACAACTGTTTCGAAGATGTTGTACTCGGCTAAGCGAAGTGCGGTTGTTGATCCGTAAAAACCAGATCCAACAACTGTTACTTTCCCTTTAAGCGCCATCTCTACCTGCCTATCTCTGATTGTGATCGGGTATGGGAAATCTGGTTGAAATGCTACCTCGCGTGGGGAAGGGTCACAGCCACGACTAAGAGCCCGCACGCAATACCTAGTGGTAGAAATAACTCAATTCTGCGCTTCATACCCACTCGCTTGTACTTCATATAGGTATAGCTGCCACTGGCTAGCGCCAAGATGACTCCGCCGGCCCGGACCCGATCGGCAATCGCCAAGCCAGTTCCGATGATGACCATCAGAATCGAGAATTGCTCCAGCTTGGGTAATTGCTTCCAACCGAGTTTCAACGAAGTGCTGCTTCTACAACATTTGTCAGGAGCATCGCACGAGTCATTGGGCCGACTCCCCCAGGGTTCGGTGCAAAGTGACCGGCGACCTCTCGGACATCTGGGTGAACATCGCCTTGCAATCCAGCAGCAGTACGAGTGATGCCGACATCGAGAATTGCCGCACCAGGCTTAATCATTTCAGCAGTGATGGAGTGCGGGACTCCTACTGCAGCCACCACAATATCGGCGCGACGAGTGTGAAAGAGAATATCCCGAGTCGATGTGTGGGTTGTAGTGACTGTTGCATCGTCGCCGCGGCGCGTGAGAAGTAATCCAAGTGGTCGTCCGACTGTGAGGCCTCGACCAACAATGACAACTTCAGCGCCTTTGGTTGAAACATCGTAACGATGTAAGAGTTCAATAATTCCGCGCGGAGTGCAAGGCAATGGCGCTGGATCTCCGATGACTAACTTTCCGAGATTTAATGGGTGAAGGCCATCGGCATCCTTATTGGGATCGATCGCTTCCAACACTGCATGAGAGTTAATACTGCGTGGGAGTGGAAGTTGAACGATATATCCGGTGCACTCTGCCGCGCTGTTGAGATCAGCAATCGCCGCTAGTACATCTGCTTGCGTTGCACTTGCAGGAAGATCGATACGGATGGAATGGATTCCAACTTCAGCACAATCTTTATGCTTTCCGCCGACGTAGGAATGCGAACCTGGATCATCGCCCACCAGGATAGTTCCGAGACCCGGCTTCTTCGCCATCGAATCGACAGTGACCTTGAGCTCAGCCTTAATAGCGGAAGCAGTTGCCTTGCCATCTAAGGTAATTGCACTCATGGCGCGATCCTATCTTTAACTCTGAAAGGTTTAAAAAACGGTTAAGCGTGGGAGAAGTGACGAGTACCAGTGAAGAACATGGCAATTCCTGCTGCTGTAGCGGCGGCAATCACTTCTTCATCACGGACACTGCCACCTGGCTGTACTACTGCAGTGACACCGGCATCGATCAAGATCTGTAGGCCATCGGCAAATGGGAAGAAGGCATCGCTCGATGCAACGGAGCCCTTACTTCGGTCGCCAGCGCGACTGACTGCTAAGCGTGCAGAATCGACGCGATTGACCTGTCCCATACCGACGCCAACCGAAGCACCATTATGAGCTAAAAGAATCGCATTGCTCTTTACTGCTCGGACTGCCCGCCAGGCGAATGTGAGATCTGCAAGGAGCTCTGCTGAAACTGGAGCGCCACTGACCTGCTTCCAATTCGCACTATCGTCACCATCTGCATCGACAAGATCTGTACCTTGAATGAGAAGACCACCTGAGATTGGTCGCAACTCTTCACGCGCAATGGTGTAACCATCAATCGTGAGAAGTCGAATCGATGGCTTCTTGCTTAATATCTCAATTGCTTCAGTAGTGAATGATGGCGCGATAACAACTTCAGTAAATATCTCACTGACATTCTTCGCCATCTCAGTTGTTACTTCACGGTTCGCCGCAATCACTCCCCCAAAAGCAGATACTGGGTCGCAGGCATGTGCCTTGAGGTGAGCAGTTGTAATGTCGGCGGCGATAGCAATTCCACATGGGTTTGCATGTTTGATAATGGCAACGCACGGTTCCTGGTGATCAAAAGCGGCTCGGAGCGCAGCATCGGCATCGGTGTAATTATTAAATGACATCTCTTTGCCGTGAAGCTGTTTGGCCTGTGCGATTCCAGCACTACCGCTCTCACCATAGACAGATGCACTCTGATGTGGGTTCTCGCCGTAACGAAGCCCCACAATACGGTGCCAGACCTTTGCACGCCAATCATCAGCGCGATCAATACGAGTACCAAGCCAGCTCGCGATCGTCATGTCATATTCAGCAGTGGTGCGGAAGGTCTCCATCGCGAGTTCAATACGCTCTTCGAGCGTAAATCCCCCGGCAGCAAGCGCTGAATGCACGCGCGCATATTGGGAAGGATCGGAGACAACTGCAACAGAACCATGGTTTTTAGCTGCTCCGCGAAGCATGCTTGGGCCACC
>CAJBLC010000026.1 GCA_903953805.1 uncultured Actinomycetes bacterium
CGTCCCTTGCTCCGTGCCTTGCTCCGTGCCTTGCTCCGTGCCTTGCTCCGTGCCTTGCTCCGTGCCTTGCTCCGTGCCTTGCTCCGTGCCTTGCTCCGTGCCTTGCTCCGTACACTCCTCAACCCACGCCCAACCCACTTCCTAATGAGTAATACGACGGCCACAGCGCAAAGAGAATCGAAATAGGCAGAATGAGAAAGACAATCGGAATCATGAGAGCAATCTCTGCCTTACTCGCTCTATCTGAAATCGAAATCCTCTGAGCCTGCCGGACCTCTTCTACATGTCTGCCGACCACATCGATCAGGGAACTTCCTCGTTCAATCGATATCGCAAGCGAATCACAGAACCGCCGGATGATTGCTGAATCCACCTGACGATTGAGGATATCGAGGGCTTGTGCAAGATTGAGTCCGTTGCGCATCTCATCGACCAGTGGCTTAAGCAGCGAAATGAATTGCCCATCACCTCTCTCGCATATTCGCGCTAGTGCAGTCGATGGACTCATTCCACCGCCGATCAAAATGGCAAAGAGTTCAACAATGAGAGGAAATTCGCTTTCAACCATCTCTCGTTCGCGCTTTTTAAGCCTGCGGAGTGAGAGCCCTTGAACCTTCTCGTAAATATCTGAACGAAATTCTTCAATACAAATGAGAGAGAAATGGAGAAGTACTGGTGATACAACAAGTAGAGAGAGCAGAAAGAGTGAAATCTTCATCGGAAGATCCGCGGAACTTCTGGCAGACGGCCAGCTCTACCCATCCACAGGTAAGCAGCAAAGCTCATCACCGCTCCAATGAGAAGCACCGTGACTCCGCTTGCTGTAGAAAAGGCACGGATGGTATTTGTTTGAGTCGAAAGAATGAGGAGCAGAATCCATGGGGCTGCTGCCGCAATGAGGGCTGAATTTTTAATCCACCCATGTTTAGAACGAATTTCCGCACGAAGTGCAACATCGCTCCTAATAAAATCGCCAAGAGTGCGAAGTGTGATTGTTGTGTCCCGACTTCCTGTTCCCCGAGCGAAATTGAGAACTTCGCAAACTTGATCAGCTAGCGCATCATGAAATCTCTCTTTGATCACTTCAAAGACCTTTTCAAAGTCACCACTCTCGCGAAGGACAAGTTCACAAGCAAGGAAGGTGGTTTTGGTTTGCGTCGGACCTCGCTGGGATAGATCGGCTAGTGTTTCTGCAAGTGATAAACCTGAACGAAGGCCAGAGATTATGTGGTCAAGAATTTCAGGCCAAAGTGCGGCTAGCTCTATTCGTTCGCGCTCGATCTTTCTCTTTCGCAAAGAGATTGGCAGGCATCCGAGAGCAGCGGAGAAAGTGAGAGCGAGCAGAAAGGAATGGAAGAGTACGAGACCTCCCAAGAAACCACCGACTACACAACCCATAATTTTGCGCTTATTTCCGTGCACGAGAGCCACATAGCCGTGCATAGCCAATCCACTCTGTAGAGCATGAACCGCCCATACATTCTGGTCGTGCCCTGAAGAAGTATTACCTTTGGCAGAGACGTTTCCCCGCAAATTCTTATTTGGCACACTCTTAATTGGCACACTCTTCATAGATAATCTCATACTGAACTCATCTCGTTCGAGAACGCACTTCCCCGTTCAAAGATGCGCGCGGGGTTGCCGAGTCCTTGCTTGTAGTTGCCATTTACCAGAGTAAATATTGGCTCACTCTCAACGTGTCGATTCTCTACTCTTCCGGTGATAGTGAGCACCTCCACAACTTGTCGTGTTCGCGAAGGGGTAATCGTCGTATGAATGACAAGATCTATCGAAGCGGCAACTATTGGTGCAATAAAATCATGTGAAATATTCTCTCCCGCTAGTAGCGGCAAGGTTTGTAACTTGGAGATGGCATCACGAGCAGAGTTCGCATGGATTGTTGCCATTCCAGGGATTCCCGAGTTAAGCGCGATGAGAAGATCGAGTGACTCAGCCTCTCGGATCTCACCAACAACGAGCTGTGACGGTCTCATGCGAAGCGCTTCTTTGATCAATCTGCGCAATGGAATCTCACCTTCACCTTGAAGATTTGGAGGACGAGTTTGTAGTGCTACGCAATCAGAGACCTTGGGTTTCAATTCAAAGACCTCTTCAATCGTAACGACGCGATTTCCAGATGGAACTGCACCGACGAGCGCATTGAGCAAAGTCGTCTTGCCCGCTTGTGTAGAGCCACTCACTAAAATATTGAGCCCAGATGAAACCGCCATCTCTAAAAATTGAGATATCTCGTGGCTCATTACTCCCATCGCAGCTAACTCGCTCAACGATTTCCCACGCACGAGATGTTTTCTTATGTTCACAGCCCAATGGGTTGCGGTAACTTCTGGAATTGCCACATGAAGACGACTTCCATCTGGAAGCCTGGCATCAACGAATGGATGGGAGAGGTCTAAACGCCGCCCTCCCCACATCAGTAATCGCTCTACCAGCTCCCTGACCTCTGCGGCACTCATGACAAGGTTTGTTAATTCACTGACCCCCGATCGAGCAACAAAGATGCGATGAGGTGAGTTGATCCAGACCTCTTCAATGGTCGGATCTTCCATGAGTTCTGCGAGCTTCCCAAATTCAGACTTTCTCTCTTCAATCACAAGAGTAGACAACTCGCTCACCGACAATCGGTGACAGTTCTTCCACAACTCTCCGTTGATACCCATGGAAAGTTCCACTCTCAGTTATCTATTGATCACCTAGGCGAGGAGAGGGGCTAACCATGTAAATATCAACTGCCAGTAGACTCATTCAATGGCGAGAATCAAATGGCGAGAATCAAATGGCGAGAATCAAATGGCGAGAATCAAATGGTGAGAGGCAAATGGTGAGATCACGAGACCGAGCGATTGGTGGATTTTTCACTGGGTTAGCTCTCCTCACACTTCTCACTGCCTGTGGAGCTAAAAATCCTGATCTCCGGCCAGAGGATTCAAAGTTGATCGATGGCATTTCACTCCTCATGAAAGACTTAGCAGCCAATCACCCCGATATCAAAAACTGGGATCAGAACGCTGTTGACATTCAGATCCATAAGAAGCTTCCAGTCGGAATAGCGACACCTGCCGGTTGGAAATTAACATGGCCATCTGCAACTTCCCATGAACTTCCCTACGTCTATGTTCCATGGGCGCTGACAGGAACATATCCAAATCACTTTGCGGCTGAAAACGCTTCCTATACTGCAGGGTCTCCGGTTCCCAGTTCAGTGATCCAAGACCTCACCACACAACAACTTGGCGGAGACTCTTATTTTGCAGCGATTGTCGACGTCCGATATTCCGATAAAAATAAGAAGTGGATAATTTTCACCAGCGTCCCATATCTGCCCGTTACAGATAATGCATACGGATGGGCGACCGTGGTCAATGGCCGCTGGAAAGTGATCGACTTCGGTACTGCACTAGTTGGCTGCGGAAAAGTTCCCACGGAAGTTCAATCAGAGTTTGGTTTCAGCTGCCCAAATAATTAATCTTGTTTCACATTCAAGTTATTGATGCTGCGTTTGATTAATGAATGTCTCCTTGCAACCTTCCATGCAAAAATAGAGAGTCTCGCCCTGATATCTGTAGCTTGCTGGGGCATCGCTCTTACGCACCTGCATGCCGCAAATAGGATCTTGCGCAAAATCTGAGATCTCATTTTTTGGTGGATTTTTATAGAAGTAATAAATAACTCCAGCAATGGCCAGTGCAAGAGCGTTGAGATAAGTGGTCGCATTCCATCCAAAATGCTTTCCACTTATCATGGCGACTTTGTGGGATGGAATCTGGTGAATCAGCCGAAAAACTCCCTCTGTCACTAATCCACTGAGACTCATAATAGCCCAGAATGCAAAGAGCATTTTTAGGGCGAGCCTGCCTCCATAGTATTTTCGATAGATCATTACGAGCGGGAATGAGATGAGGTCGGCGAAGATAAAAGCAATCACGCCTCCGAAGGTGATCCCAGATTTCCACAACGCTGCCCCGAGAGGGACATTGCCTACTGAGCAAACAAAGGAGATCAAGGCGATGAATGGGCCGATGAGGGCATTCTCAATTGCAGACCACAAACCATGCCCCGTGAGAAAGAGAGCCTTCCAAAAAGAAAGTGGGACGATGGTTGTTGCAAGACCTGCAACGACAAAACCAACGACAAGTTCTACCCGTAACATTGTGAAATCACCGATAGTGAAACCTGCAGAAGCACTCACCTTGGCTCGCCAAGACTGACTGCTGTCATCTTTCATATCTGACGCTTTTTCCTTAACTCCAAAGTCACTATCCACTTCAGTCGCGTGAGTCTGAAAATCAGAAATTTTAGTCTCTTCCTTAGTCAAGATAAGAGGCAGGAATAACTTCAAGAGGAGAATCATGACCGTTCCCCCAACAAATTCTGCCAAGGCAAATTGCCATCCGAGCAGTAGCCAGAGAACGATTCCGAGTTCGATTACTAGATTGGTACTCGCAAACATAAAGACCATTGCAGCTGTGAAATCTGCACCTTTTTTATATAAGGAGTGTGCCAACGCGCTAGCCGCGTATGAACAGGAACTGCTCACCATTCCAAAGAACGAAGCACGTGCAATGGTAGATGAACGGTGGTCGCCCATTATTTCAACCATCTGTTTGCGAGTGATGAGTGCTTGCACAATCCCAGAGAGAGCGAAGCCAAAAATCAGTGCCCAGAAGGTGTCGAAGAACATCCACCAACCTTCAGCGAAGCCACTCGTTAACCGGTGCATCGTCCGATCCTAATCCATGCTATTCAATACGAAGACCGAAGACTTCTTGCAGAACCTGCACACTGTAAGTTCCATCATGGTAATGATGTACAAAATCCTTTCCCGCGCTTATCGCATCTGACACTGGGAGCTCATGAAATTCCAAGGTAGGGACTCCTTCTTCCATCACAAGTTGCTGCACCCGAATCATTGATCTCTCACGTAAAGCAGCTACTCGACGAATCTCGGCTTCCAAAGTTTCAGGAGTGATGTTGATGTGAGGTGGAGTTGCATGATGCGCATGGTCATCGTCGATAAAGGTCATTACTATTCGACCGGAAGCGATCGCCTCTAAGGCAAAGACACCAAAGAGACCTATGAATTGATCAATCACGAGATCAGATGAGGCGAGAATTTCAGGAATTTGCTCATGCTTCACAGCACCATTTTCAACCCAATTCTTAAATTCGATGAGACCTTCGCCTGCTAGTTTTTCAAGAACTGGAACGATGAGATCAGAGGATTTCATCCAGGACCTACTTGGAATGTACAAAACTCGCAATTTATCGTCGCGCAAGATCGGATAGTTTTCAGCCACCACTTTGAACTTTTCAAGTTCGATGACCGCCGGAAGCCAATGAGCATCGGGCACTTCTAAAAAGAGATCTGGAGTAGTGATAAAGAAAGGAATCTTCTTGGCTCTTAACTGCGGAATGAGACCACGATTAATCTCGGAGCTCTTCTGCAGCTCCCGGGCCTCTTCCCGCAATTGAAGTGACTCGGCGGACTCTTTGGACATGTCGATGGCTGGGGACTCGCTGGAACGTGCTCTCTTATCCTTACTCTCTACTTCATGAAATGGTGAGTATGGATTACGAATTGCATGCGCTAGAGGATCTCTGATATCGCTGCCATGAAAGATGACTCCGACCTTCTTCCCCATTCGTTGCATAAGTACGGCATCATCAATGCTGTGTCGTGGGGCAAATCCTTGTCGCCCTTTTCGAAAGGCAAAAATAGGGCGCAAAGATTCAATAAGAACGATCCTCTTTGAGAAGACGGCCTCCTGTAAAAGTGAGACTCGGGCTTCAACATCATTTCGTTCCTGAGATGAAACTTCATAGTCAGCGGTGAACCATTCCTGCGAAGGATTGGCCGAGATTCTCAGGGAGTGCGACTTTCGCAGAGCGCCGACTCCTGAAGATAGATTATTAAATGCTTTTGCCCAGGCACTCGCTTGGTTCGCCGAATTTGCAGGCCCAATTAATACCCCGACATTTTTTCGGGTCGGGATCCAGAGAGAGATGAGCGCTAAGCACCTCGCTCTGAGAATCAATCTCCATTCAAAGAGTCGTTCAGGCAACGTCTCTCGAATATAGATCTTTAGCCTGCCCATGTCGTAATTATCTCGACAAAGCTGTACCTATTCATTCACGAGGTGAGTGATCACTGTCTCATGAAGATAATCTTTCGAGCGCTCATGTAGCTTCCTGATCTGCAATTCTAGGCTGACCACCGCCTTATCGAATGCGGCAAGGTCATTAAAGCCATCTCCTTCAGCGCGAAAGAATGGTCCAGCGCCATGGGAAGTCAAAGTGACGTGATGAGAGCTCTTTCCACGACTCGGGTTCCCCTCATGTCTGATCTCAACCTTCATCGCCTCGATAAGAACATTAAATCGCTCAAGGGATTTCAATTTATCTGTTGCGATATCGCTGAAATCTTCCGCAAGCTGGGCGTTACGGGTATGGAGAACGATTTGCATGAGAACTCCTTCACTGAGAAACAGAGATCCGATGACTTCTCTTCGCCAATCGGATGCTTTCACGGTACTCCTGCCCCACTCTCCCCACAAGAGGGGCATCTCCTAACACCCCCATGGAGGCGCTAGGAGATTCATATGGTGGCCTTTTCTTGCGCTACTTTTACAAACCAGCGCGAACCTTCTTGATTGCACGTTTGCCCTTTGTAGACTTGCGAGTTGCCTTGCGAGCGCCCTTCGTAGCGGCGGCAGCCTTCTTCGCTGTTGTTGTCTTCTTCGCTGTCGTTGAATTCTTCTCAGAAGTAGCACCAATAGCTTCTTGGGGTCCAACAACCGTGGCAGGCGCTACCTTCTCGGTAGTCGGTACGAATCCTGAAGAAGTTGCCTCCTGGAAAGGTGTAGCAACTGCTGCTGAAGATTCTGCGCTCTTCTTACTCTTTCTGCTTTTGGATATCGGTGTTGTGCTACCCGTTGCTGGACCGGAGCCCATCGCCGATGTATCGGCAGGTTGAGCTGATGCAGCTTTCCTTGAGCCAGCACCCTTGCTCGCGACATAGTGATCAGCATTTACAGCGCCAGCAACTGCTCCAGATCCTGCACCGGTGAATGCAGCTTTCTTTGCAATCATCGAGCGACGGGTACGTGGAGTGGTTGAGCTCTTCTTCTTAGCGGCCATTCCTTTCTTAGCGCCAATGGCCTTCTTGGCCACGGATACTTTCTTGCCCGCGACACTCTTGGAACGTGCAGAACGAACGGTTGTCGCCTTCTTCGCAACAGCCGCTCTCTTCGCACTCACACTCTTGGCACGCGCAGAACGAACTGTTGCCGCCTTCTTCGCTACACCAGCGCGCTTTACCGCAACCGATGCACTTCGGGCTGAATTGACTCGTGATTTCACATCTGCAGAAGAAGCCTTCGCAGAACTCTTCACAGGTGCTGCATGGGCAGAGCTGAGATCGAAGATTGCAGTCGGCAATGCGAGCGCTCCAATGAGGGTAGTGACAATGAGGCCGCGTCGAACGAGGGTGCGGTTATTTTTTTTCTGATTCACAGTAAGACCCTTTCTTAGTCATAACGGTGGGTCGGCGGTACGCCGAATGAGCCGATCTTGATGTAGGCAAGAAAAACGAGCGGGAAAAATTTGGGCTCATGGGTATAAAGCGCGCTTGTGGAAAGCCCGGCCCCTTATAACTAGACTCCTACCCCATGAGCACAAAGGGATCGGCCGAGCGCATGCCAGCTCGCAAAAGCGCCCCCGCTCCGCTCATCCAAGTCTTCGAGCCACACAAGGCACAAACACCGCCACTGATTCCCTATTTCAAAGAGTTCTGGGAGCGTCGCGCCTTTGCACTCGAACTCGCTCGCTTCGCCGATAAGGCGGAATACCTCGAATCAAAACTTGGAAAGGCATGGTTAGTTCTCAACCCGCTCTTTCTCTCACTCGTCTATTTCTTACTCGTCACCGTTCTCCGTGGCGGAGCAAATAAGAACACCGGATTAAGCACACTCGCTCATATCTTGATCGGCATCTTTATGTTCTACTTTGCGCAGAACATCATTAGCGATGGCGCACAATCCATCACTGCTGGCGGCCGTTTGATTCTCAATCAAGCTTTCCCGCGAGCGCTACTTCCATTCTCATCATCGGTTCGCGCCTTCGGACAATTTTGGCCAACTATTCCTACCTACTTTGCGGTCGTCTTGATTGGAAAGATCTTCTATCCAAAGACCCATATTCCGCTCGCCGATTGGAACTACCTGTGGGCGCCGTTGATTATTGCTGCGCTCGCAGTAACAGCCTTCGGCCTCTCGCTCATCTTCGCAGTTATGAATGTCTACTTCCGCGATACCAGCAAGCTCCTCACTTACACCACTCGCATCTGGCTCTATGGCTCACCAGTTCTCTGGAAGCCAGAGATGCTCCATGGCTGGCATCGAATCTTCATCTTTATCAACCCACTGGGACCAACACTTGCTGCGACCTACCATGTCTGGATTGATGGCGTGCGGCCATCAAATGCGGAATTCGTTGGCATGGGTGTCTGGGTCATCCTTGCCATGGCGCTCGGAACATACTTCTTCACATCACGCGAGCGAGATTTTGCGGTGCGCATCTAATGACCTCTACGCCAGAATCAATAAAGAGCGAAGTCATCCGCCTCGGTAAGAGCAAGCCATCAACGACAATGCTCGATGCCAAGGGATATAACGGAAATATCCTTCTGCCAGATGATCTTGCGATTCGTATTGAAGACCTCTCTATTACCTACAAGATCAATGTTGATACGAAGAAAACTCTTAAGAATGCAGTGATGCGCGCTTCCAAGGGCGAGAAGGTTCGCATGCGCACCGTTGAAGCGGTTAAGCGAGTTTCACTTGATATTCCACACGGTTCAGTAGTGGGAATTGTCGGAGCAAATGGTGCTGGAAAATCAACACTTATGCGCTCTATCGCTGGCATCATGCCTCCCACAACTGGTCGCATCATCGTTAATGGCAAGATCTCAACTTTGCTTGCACTTGGCGTGGGCTTCAATCCCTCACTCTCGGGTCGCGACAACATCATCCTTGGTGGACTTGCTGCAGGACTTACCCGCGATGAGATCGAATCGAAGACTGATGAGATCGCAGCATTTGCTGATCTACCTGATGGCTTTATTGATATGCCAGTGCGCACATATTCATCAGGTATGTATGGTCGAGTCGCCTTTGCAGTATCGGTGAGCATGACCCCAGATATCTTGCTCCTCGATGAAGCGCTCTCTGCTGGCGATGCCGCATTTAAAGAGAAGTCATTCCTTCGCATGCGCGAACTTGTTCAAGAGGCGCGCACCATTGTGATCGTCTCACACGCCCTCGCAACAATCAGCGATCTCTGCGATACCGCGATCTGGATGCACAAGGGCCAAATCCTTGCCCATGGTGAACCAGGAAAAATTGTTGAGGAGTACTTGAAGTTCCTTGAAGTCGGCACTCTTCCTTCCAATCTCGAAGATATGTAAGTGGCTGCGCCAGATATCTCGATCATCTCATCGGGCGCCTCTCTCGCCGATGCTCGGTTACACCGCATCACCAATGCACTCATCCGCTCAGGTCTGAAAGTTGAAATTCTTGCTCCAGGCAATAGTGCGGATGCTCCTCGTGGTGCAACTATTCGAAACGTGAATCAAGGTAAGGGCTTTCAATGGCGCCTCCATCGCGCCTTCTATTCACCATGGATGGCAAGCGGTCGCGTTATCTATTGCCTCGCACCTGAAGCTCAATTCACCAGTTGGGCGGCGAGCAAAGTTCGCGGACGTATCTACTGCGCTGATATCTATGAAGATTATCTAACGCTCTTACGCGATCGCCGGTGGGCAAAGAAGTTCTTCGGGATCCCTGGGCTCTTTGGCTCACTCATTGCAAAGAGCGGGACTTTCTTCACCGCCCGAGCAGCGGTAACTACCGTTGCCGATGTACAAGTCCCGCCCTTTCAAGCAAAGAATCGGATTGTGCTGCGAAATCTTCCCGACGCAACTCACCTGACCCAAAGTGGATCGCTCTCAAAGACTCCTCGTGCTATTTATATTGGCGATGTTCGCGAATCCCGTGGCCTTCATGCGATGTTGCAATCAGCCGTGCTTGCACCAGAATGGCACTTCGATATCGTCGGTCCTATCTCTGATAACGATGCTGCCTGGATTCACCTCTGGTCTATCTCTAACGAAGATGCTGCTTCACGTGTCACCTTCCACGGTCGACTCTCGCCCGAGAAATCCTGGCAACTTGTTGCAGGTGCTTGGGTAGGTCTCTCACTGCTTGAACCAACTCCGGCATTTATCGCAGCGATTCCATCGAAGCTCTATGAATATATGTCCGTTGGTTTGGCAACTATCTCTACTCCCTTACCGCGCTGCGCAGAGTTGATCACGAACTCCGGTGCTGGCGAATTAGCCGATGGCCCCGATTCTGTCGCTCGCATTCTTAAGCAGTGGGCAGATCACCCGGCAGAGATAAAGGCGATTCGCAAGCGAGCTCTCGACTGGTCCAGTGAGAATCTCGATAGTGATGCAGAGTATGGCGCGATGGTCACTGCCATTCATTCTCTGATTCGTGCCTGAGATCTCCCGTTACGCCGACTGGGTCTAGACTGCTCATATGAGTTCTGCGCGTATCGTGGCATCGGCCGAGGTAGATCCCACTGCAACTATTGGTGATGGCTCTTCCATCTGGCACTTAGTTCAAATCCGAAATGAAGCGAAGATCGGTGAAAATTGCATCGTAGGTCGCGGTGCCTATATTGGAACCGGTGTTGAGATCGGCGATAACTGCAAGATCCAGAATTATGCGCTCGTCTATGAGCCAGCAAAACTTGGTAACGGTGTTTTCATTGGACCAGCTGCTGTCCTCACCAATGATCAATTTCCTCGAGCAGTAAATCCCGATGGCAGCATCAAGAGCGCCTCAGATTGGGATGCCGTTGGCGTCACGATTGGCGATGGTGCATCAATTGGAGCCCGGGCGGTCTGTATTGCACCGGTCACGATTGGGGCCTGGGCGCTCGTCGCCGCCGGCGCGGTGGTCACGAAGGATGTTCCAGATTATGCACTTGTGGCGGGTGTCCCAGCGAAAAGAATCCGTTGGGTGGGTCGCGCAGGGGTACCTTTAGAGGCTATCGGCGATAATCAGTTCCGTTGCCCGGTAACGGGCCAGCTCTATCGTGAAACCTCGAGCGAACAGCTCGAACTTCAGGAGTAGTACTCCAGAAAAGGATCCACACACTCATGGGTTTGTTTAAGAAGAGCGCATCATCGCAATCAAGCAGTGGCGGCATCACCATGATCCCGGCGGCAAAGCCAATCATCGGCGATGAAGAGCGCGCTGCAGTCGATCGCGTCCTTCGCTCGGGCATGCTCGCACAAGGCCCTGAGGTAAAAGCTTTCGAAGAAGAGTTCTCACAGCACGTTGAGGGTCGTCACTGCGTTGCCGTGAATTCCGGAACATCAGCGCTCCACCTCGGATTTATTGCAGCGGGTATTAAGGCGGGCGATGAAGTCATCGTTCCATCATTCTCCTTTGCTGCAACAGCCAACTCAGTTGCGCTCGCTGGCGGAACTCCGGTCTTCGCTGATATCGATCCAAAGACATTCAACATGGATCCAGCCCACGTTGAATCGCTCATCACTCCGCGCACTAAGGCGATCATGCCGGTTCACCTATACGGACATATCGCCGCGATGGATCAATTCGAGGCGATCTGCAAGAAGCACAATCTCATTTTGATCGAAGACTCTGCGCAGGCCCACCTGGCAACTCTCAATGGCCGACCAACTGGTGCCTGGGGCAGCGTCGCATCCTTTAGCTTCTACCCAACGAAGAATATGACCGCCGGCGAAGGCGGAATGGTGACTACCGATAGCGCCGATATTGCGCGCATGCTTCGACTACTTCGCAACCAAGGTCAAGAAGTTATCTACCAGAATGAAGTTGTCGGTTTCAATAACCGCATGACTGATATCCATGCAGCAATCGGCCGCGTGCAACTTCGCAAGCTTCCAGGTTGGACCGCTACTCGCCAGAATAATGCCGAATTCCTCTCTGCCAACCTGAAGAACGTTGTGACACCATTCGTAGCTCCAGGCACGACACATGCCTATCACCAGTACACAATCCGCATCGAAGGTGAAGATGCTGCCAAGCGCGATCGCTTCATGGCGCAGATCCGCGAACGTGGTGTTGGTTGCGGCGTCTACTATCCAACACCGATTCACCGCCTGCCATCCTTCAAACTTCAACTCGATCTCCCCGAGACCGAGAAGGTCATCAAAGAGTGCGTATCGCTGCCTGTTCACCCATCACTCTCCAAGGCTGATCTCGAGAAGATCGTGACCGTAGTTAATGATGTGGCGGCCAAGCTCTAAAGGGCTCTAAAGAGCACACGAGTAAGAGTGCTGCAGTCAAGAAGATAAATTCGCAGATTAAATAAACAAGGAGAAATAGTGACGCAGAAGCTTCGAGCAGGGTTGGTCGGTCTTGGCATGATGGGCCGTCACCATGCACGCGTTCTCAGTTCGCTCGATGGTGTTGAACTCGTCGCAGTCTCCGATCCCATGGGAGATCCCCATAACGTCGCTGGTGGCCGCCCCGTTCTCTCTTCCGTTAAAGAATTAATTGCAGCAGGTATTGATTATGCGATGGTTGCAGCTCCAACAGCCTTCCATGAAGATCTCGCCCTTGAATTAGCTGAAGCGGGAGTTCATGCACTGATTGAAAAGCCTCTTGCCGTTGATACACCTGCGGCGGAGCGCATTACCGCAGCATTTAAGGCGAAGAATCTCGTTGGAGCAGTTGGCCATATCGAGCGTTATAACCCCGCCCTTCAACAACTTCGCGCCCGCCTTGATGCTGGCGAACTCGGTAACGTCTATCAAATTGCAACTCGTCGCCAAGGGCCATTCCCGGCTCGTATCGCAGATGTCGGTGTCATTAAAGATCTTGCAACGCACGATATCGATCTCACCGCATAGGTTGCTCGATCCGCCTTTAAATCAGTATCAGCACGTACTGCATTGAAATCTGGTCGTCCTCATGAGGATATGGTCGCTGCAGTTGGCGAACTTGAAAATGGAATCATCACCAACCACCTCGTGAACTGGTTAACTCCATTTAAAGAGCGCCTCACAATCGTGACTGGTGAGCGTGGCACATTTGTCGCCGATACCCTCACCGCTGATCTCACCTACTACGCCAATGCTTCGGTCAGCACTGAATGGGATTCAGTTGCTGCCTTCCGTGGCGTGAGTGAAGGTGATGTCATTCGTTATGCATTTGCCAAGCCAGAGCCACTCAAGACTGAGCATGAGGCCTTCCGCGATGCCGTCCTTGGAGTTCCAGGTGCAGCAGATCGTATTGTCACCATGGAGCAGGGCCTCGCCACCGTAGCAGTCGCCTCAGCGATGATCGATTCACATAATAAGAACGAAGTGATCACATTTAATCAGAATGGAAAGGCGAACTCCTCGCTATGAAGATTGCAGTAGTTGCCCTTGGCAAGATCGGACTCCCCTTAGCCGTTCAATTTGCGAAGAAGGGTCATCACGTTATTGGTTGCGACGTCAATCAAAATACCGTTGATCTCGTCAACGCGGGTACTGAACCATTCCCAGGCGAGGCGCACCTCGATCACTACTTAAAAGAGGTTGTAGCGTCAGGCCACCTCACTGCAACAACAGATACCACCGCAGCAGTTGCCCAGAGCGATGCCGTCGTCGTGGTTGTGCCGCTCTTCGTCGATAACGATGGCGTCCCTGATTTTGGCTGGATGGATGATGCAACGGTAAAGATCGCTGCTGGTCTCAAGCCAGGAACACTCGTCTCCTATGAAACCACCCTTCCCGTTGGTACAACCCGCACTCGTTTCGCACCGGCCCTCGAGAAGGGTTCTGGCCTCGTTGCTGGTAAAGACTTCTCACTTGTCTTCTCACCTGAGCGCGTACTGACAGGCCGTGTCTTCGCAGATCTCCGTAAATATCCAAAGCTTGTTGGCGGAATTGATGAGAAGAGCACCGCGCATGGCATTGATTTCTATCAGGCCGTTCTTGATTTTGATGATCGCCCGGATCTCGCTGAGGCAAATGGCGTCTGGAACCTTCTCACCGCAGAAGCTTCAGAGATGGCAAAGCTCGCCGAGACCACATATCGCGATGTCAATATTGCACTCGCTAATCAATTCGCGATTTTTGCAGAAGGTGCGAATATCGATATCGCCAAGGTAATCGCTGCATCGAATTCACAGCCTTACAGCCATATTCACCAACCAGGAATTGCTGTTGGTGGCCACTGCATTCCCATCTATCCACGCTTCTACCTCTGGAACGATCCAGAGGCGACCGTCGTTCGCGCTGCGCGCGAAGCAAATGCAGCGATGCCCGCTCATGCCGTCTCACTCTTAAAGAGCGCACTCGGATCACTGCAGGGCAAGAAGGTTGCAGTTCTCGGCATTTCATACCGTGGCGGCGTGAAAGAGTCAGCATTCTCTGGTGTCTTTGGCACTGTTGCTGCGCTCACTGCACAAGGCGCTGAGGTACTCGTGCATGATCCGATGTATACCGATGAAGAGTCAACTCGTTTAGGTTTCACGCCTTATCACCTTGGTGAGAGCGTCGATGGCCTCATACTTCAAGCAGATCACAAGGAATATAAGCTCTTATCGTCAGCCAACTTCCCTGGTGTCGCAGCAGTTGTCGATGGTCGCCGTACCCTTGATCGCACTCAATTTGCTGGTGTTGATTTCCGAGTCATTGGCGCTCCCGCCAACCAATAATCGTCGAGCGATTATTGCGCAGAGATAATGAACGGCAGATGCTCTCGCTCTGCTGGGCTTACTCCAGCAACACGGTTATAGATCGCCAAGAGATTCTCGGCCTGGCGCTCCCATGAACGCTCATTGAGCACCTCATTGGTATAGGCAGCTTGGTACTTTGCCTTCTCTGCTAGAACCGCTCTGACTGCTCGAACAAAGTCATCTGTGTTCAGTGCTTCAAAGACCTCACCATTGCCAAGGCGGCGAACCTCTGCAGCCATCGTCTTTACATCACTAACAACGATTGGTAAGCGAGCCTGCATATATTCACCAAATTTTGTGATGAGTGAGATCTCGTGATTCAACTTATGGTGAATCGGAATTAAACCGATATCACCGGTGCTGAGATAACTGACGAGCTCGGCATTTGGTACATACGGAAGTACATGGAAGCGATCTGAGATATCTGCCGCCTGCGCGATAAATTCCTTCACTGACGTGTTCTCTGGGTTGGCGATAAGTGCGCAATGCACGTCAGGCATCTTGCGGAGGCCTTCAATCACTGTTCCGATTCCACGTTGAGGTGCGACAGCGCCTGAGTAGACAATCAATGGAACATCTGAAGGGATTCCACAATCGTTTCGAAGGTTTCGCTTCGACGGCTGCTGGCCTTCGACAAGGGGATCATTCGCGACTATCTCGGGTTTACGATCGCCCATCTGCAAATGCGGAATCAACAACTCTGACATTCCCTCACTGACTGAGAGAACAGATGCCGATTGAGCGGTGTAAGCAATCTCTTGTTCGGTATATGAACGCATCAATGGGGCCTTGAGGTGGGCAACTCCTGGGACATACTCATGAGCGTCATAGATGAGAGCAGAATTAACACCGATCTTCTTGAGTGCTGCAACGATCTCACCTGCGATTGGTAGCGCGGTGTAGTCGTGGGCATGGACGATCGCTGGCTTAAATTCACGAGCGAGCGGCATGATTGCCTTTACTGCTCTTCCCCAATTTGGAACTCCAGGCGTATATCCACCGAGGAAACGAGCTTGAAAGCGGCGCTGGTAATAGCGAAGTTTACGAAGAACTTTTGCGATGAAATCTTGTTTCAGTACGACTTTCAGTGGCAAGCGCTTGATCGTCGCATAGCCAATGGTCAGCTCATCATTGTGAGTAAAAGGCGTAGCGCCGGCAACAATCACATCCCAGCCAGCATTTCCGAGCGACCAAGCACACTTAAGAACACGCGAATCCTCAGTTACAGCATTGAGAACAATATGGAGCGTTCTTGGGCGGTCCGTGGAATTTGCATTATTTGTCATCATCAACTTTTCAGATATTTAGGGTAATTGCTAAAACGGAAGAAGAGCAACAACAATTGTGATTACAAGAGCGAGCGCTGCTGCTTGAGCAAAAATGAGAAGAGCTGTTTTGCGATCGCGAGCCCGATCTTCTGGCGATGCAACGCGAGCGAGATCCCGAGACTTTCCAAAATTGAAGGTGCCCATAAATCCAAATGCGAGACAGAATTTCTTACGACTCTGAACGAATCCCACACTAAAGACAAGAGCTGGAACGAAGATGCTCAATCGAGCGAGATGTGGTGCGTGAGTTCGGTGTAGTGAGGCAATACCGAGAGCAACAAGTACAAGGCCAAGGATGGCAACTGTTTGACGTTTGCGAATTTCAGAAGGGCCAATATTGCAGACGCCCGCGACGTAGTCAGTGCTTTCAGGTGTTGAGAAGTTACTCATCAAGGACCCGCTAGAGCGAGTGCTCCTCATCTTCCGAGAAGATCTCGTGGTCATCTTCGCCATTGCGATCGAGCCATTCAAAGACGCCTTTGAGCGCTCCAAAGATCACCGCAAGGAGTGCGAAGAGTCCGAAGAGTCTGCGGATTGCTTTAAACATGGGCTCAATCTAACACTTGCGGCAGGTTGATTCCTGAAGCGTCGCCTTTAAGCCCGAAGGGCTTGATCGATATCCGCCCAGAGATCGTCAACATTCTCAATGCCGACGGAGAGGCGGATCAGGCTCTTGGCGATGTGCTCACTCTCGCCTTCCCAGCGATGGCGTCGCTCCCAGAAGGTCTCCACCCCACCCAATGAGGTGGCATGAGTGAGTAAGCGCGATGATGAGCAGGCTTTATCAGCGGCATCTGCCCCCGCTTTCACCTCAAAGGAGATGATGGCGCCAAAGCCCTTCATAAATGAAGCTGCAACAGCATGGTGCTTATCGGTAGGCAGTCCTGGGTAGCGAACGTTCTCCACCGCCGGGTGGGTGCTCAAACGCACCGCAAGTTCCATCGCATTCTTTTGCGCGCGTTCGAGACGCACATCGAGAGTACGAATTCCCCGAAGAGCGAGAAAGACTTCCATCGCTCCAGGAATAGCCCCTGCTTGCTTGCGATGCAATGTAAGACGATTAAAGAGCGCATCATCATTCATCGAGAGCGCACCCATAATCAGGTCA
>CAJBLC010000027.1 GCA_903953805.1 uncultured Actinomycetes bacterium
AGGGCAATTACGCTTCCTTGCGGAGTGAAGACGAAGACTTCCGGAGTGCGCAAGTCGTATCGCAATGTGTCGAGGAACTCCCCTACATCTTCGGTCTCTTGCTGCCACTCGTGAAGTTGTTTGAGCCAAGCAACTTCGGGAGCGGCTGAATTGTGGGTGCCACCCTTCTGCTTATATTTCCAATGTGCAGCAATTCCATATTCAGCACGAGAGTGCATATCAAAGGTTCGAATTTGAATCTCAACTGCTTTGCCATTCGGGCCGATCACTGTGGTGTGGAGCGATTGGTAAAGATTAAATTTTGGCATAGCAATGTAATCCTTAAAGCGTCCAGGGATTGGATTCCAACGAGCGTGGATCGAACCCAAAACTCCATAACAATCACGCACATCGTCAACCAACACCCGAATTCCAACGAGATCATAGATGTCATTGAATTCACGACCGCGCACGACCATCTTCTGATAGACCGAGTAGAAGTGTTTTTGACGGCCAGTGACCTTTGCTGAGATTCCTTCGGTAAGGAGATCTGCATTGACCGCTTCGATGACCTCTGATGTCAGTGCATCTCTTGAGGGAGAACGTTCGGCAACCAGCCGCTCAATCTCCTCGAATTTCTTCGGTTCAAGCACCTTAAAGGAGAGATCCTCAAGCTCCCATTTGATCGCATTCATACCAAGTCGATGCGCCAATGGTGCATAAATATCGATAGTCTCTCTCGCCTTACGGGCTGCGCTCTCCGGTGGAACAAATTTCCATGTACGAGCATTGTGTAGTCGATCGGCCAATTTGATAACGAGAACACGCACATCTTTTGACATCGCAATAACCATCTTGCGAAGCGTCTCAGCTTCCGCCGTCGGTCCATAAGTGAGTTTGTCGAGCTTTGTGACTCCGTCAACTAAGGAGGCCACTTCAGCCCCGAAATCAGATTTCAATTCATCTAGGGAGTAACCCGTATCTTCAACGGTGTCATGGAGAAGTGCAGCAATGATCGTCGGCTGATCTAAACCAAGTTCTGCAAGTATCTCTGCTACCGCAACTGGATGGGTGATATATGGATCGCCAGATTTACGTAGTTGTCCCTCGTGCTTCTGTTCAGCGGTTACGAAGGCGCGATCAATTTCATCAAGTGTTGACTCAGCATGATGCTGGTGGAATGAGCTCTTGAGCGGTGCTAAGAGCTGCTCGGCGCCTTTGGAGGAACCGGTCCCGCTCAACACGTGATCACCTCAGCTCTCGAGCGTCGTTACCCGTTAGCGACGACGGGGCTTGCGCTTTGGTTGATTACGAGGTCCACGTTCATGCGATTCCTTAGAGTGTGTTGAAGTCACAACTCCGGCGGTGTTCTTGTCGATCGACGACTCAACAGCTCCTCCGCGAACAGCAACGCGCTTTGCAAGTGCCTTCATCGCTGGTTCACGTTCGCGAAGTGTTGCAAGAAGTGGTGTCGCCACGAAGATCGAAGAGTACGTACCAGTTGCGAGACCGATAAAGAGTGCAAGGGAGAGATCCTTGAGGGTTCCAGCTCCGAGGAGACCAGCTCCGACAAAGAGGATCGACGCTACCGGAAGAAGGGCGATCAACGAGGTATTAAATGAGCGAACGAGAGTCTGATTGAGCGCCAAATTAGAAGCCTCGGAATACGTCTGCTTCGCAGTAGATGTGATTCCCTTTGTGTTCTCTCGCACCTTATCGAAGACAACAACTGTGTCGTAGAGCGAGTAACCGAGAATCGTCAAGAATCCAATAACGGTTGCAGGAGTTACCTCAAACCCTACGAGGGCGTAGATTCCAACGGTAATAAATACGTCGTGGATAACGGCAATAATTGCAGAGAGCGCCATCTTTGGTTCAAAGGCCATTGCGAGATAGAGCATCACGACAAGCAAGAAGCCGATGAGACCGTAGATCGCCTTGTGAGTGATCTCTTTACCCCATGATGGTCCAACGGTCTGAATATCAATATTCGCAGAATCAACCTTGAATGTTGTTGCCAGCGCCGCGCGTGCAGCCGAAATTGTTGACTGAGGTAGGTCAGTTGTCTGCAAGCGAAGCTTGTTAGAACCGATCTTTTGAATGATCGCTTCTGATGTTATCCCTGCGCTCTTCAGCGCTGCACTTCCATCAGCGATGTTCACTGTTGGGGCTTGAACGGTGATGACTGAGCCACCTTTAAATTCGATACCAAGCTTGAGACCCTGCGTGCCAAGCGCAATAGCCGAGACGATGATGAGCAGACCTGAGAAGGCAAACCAACGTCGCTTTTGGGCGATGAAGTTGATCGATGTTTCACCGCGATAGAGACGGCCACCAATTCCTGATAGAGCCATTAGAGGGCATCCTTTCCATCAACAGTAACTACACCCAAGCTCTTCGCTGACAATCCCGACCAAGAACTTCCGTGTGCATAGAAGGCGACTCGAGAAAGAATCGTGACAAATGGCTTTGTGAAGAAGAAGACAACGATCAAGTCCACAAAAGTTGTGAGGCCCAAGGTAAAGGCGAAGCCACGCACGCCACCAACTGCAAAGAAGTAGAGAAGCGCAGCCGCGATCAAAGAGACAAAGTCAGCCACGAGAATGGTCCGCTTCGCTCTCTGCCAGCCAGTCTCAACTGCAGTTCGAAGAGATCTACCTTCACGAACTTCATCACGGAGTCGTTCGAAGTAGACAATAAATGAGTCCGCCGTAATACCGATGGAGACGATCGCGCCCGCGATTCCGGCCAAGGTCAGAGTGAATCCAATCCACTTTCCAAGGAGTAAGAATGAGAGATAGGTGATTGTTCCAGCCACGACGAGGGAACCTACCGACACAAGACCAAGTCCGCGGTAGTACAAAAGTGAATAAAGGACAACGAGGATCAAGCCAATTAGACCGGCTAGAAGGCCGGCATGAAGTTGGTCTGAACCAAGAGTTGGTGAAACTTGGTTGATCTCTTGAACAGTAAGTGCCAATGGAAGAGCGCCATACTTCAATTTATTTGAGAGATCAGTCGCGTCAGTTTGCGTGAAGTTACCAGTGATCTGAGCAGAGCCTGAGTTGATCGCTTCGTTAATGCGAGGCGCACTCACCACTAACCCATCGAGCACGATCGCAGCTTGGTTCTGTGGAGAAGGCAGTGAAGTGACACGAGTTGTCATCTTGCCAAAGGCAGAAGTACCCGCGCCATTAAAGCTCAAGAGGACCATCCAGCCGTTTCCGTTTGTATTATCGAGAACAGCGCTCGCCTTAGAAACTTGGTTTCCTTCTACTTCTGCAGGAGCAAGGATGTATTTCGATGATCCATTGCGAGAGCAAGAAACGAGTGGCGCTGCTGGATCATCAATTGCTCCACCTTGGCGGTTTGCTGCGATTGTGCAATCAAGATTCTTGAATGCGGTATCAAGCGCCGCGTTAACGCCGGCTGGATACGAGGCAGCGGGCGCGGACGTAACTTTCTTCCCGCCCTTAGTTGTTGTGGTTGTCGCTGATGAAGTTGATGATGATGTGGCATTTCCTGAACCAACTGCAAGGACTTGTCGGAAGCGAAGTTGCGCTGTTGCACCCACGAGATCCACGACTCGACTACTTGAATTTCCTGGTACAGAAACGATGATGTCGCCATTGCTCTGCGAAGAGACTTCGCTCTCTGCAACACCGAGTGAGTTCACACGTTGGCGAATAATTGCTACCGCTTGATCGACTGCCGCCTTATCGAGCTTTCCACCAGCTGGAACCTTAGGGGCGAGCGTGACGCTCGTTCCACCTCGGAGATCGAGACCCAACTTCAACTTGGTATCGCCCTGGAAGATCGCAACCGCGCCAAAGGCGATGATCACTACGGCGAGGAGAGCTAAAGTCCGGCCGGATTTGGCAGGCTTCTTGGTGGCTTTAGAGATATTTGCGGACATAAGAGCGAAGTCTAGGCATCAAATGCGGGCGTGTCGAAAAGGTTCGGAATATCGACCCCGAGCGTGGCGGGTGGTGTCAATCCAAGGTGAATCCAGCCTGCAGCGGTTGCCACTCTCCCCCGCGGCGTCCGAGCGACCAATCCAGTTCGGACTAGAAATGGCTCGCAGAGGGTTTCGATAGTCTCCGCCTCTTCACCTATCGACATAGCAAGAGTTGAGATGCCGACCGGGCCGCCATTAAATCGCTTGATGAGAATGTCCAAGAAGGCCTGATCAAGGCGATCCAAACCAATCTGATCAACTTCATACATCTGCAGGGCGGCTACTGCATCAGTCAATGTGATCGACCCCGTTCCATGAATTTCGGAGTAATCGCGAACTCGGCGCAGGAGTCGATTAGCGATTCTTGGTGTACCTCGCGAGCGCGATCCAATCTCTTCAACCGCGGCTGATTCGATACCGATCCCTAATAGACCCGCACTTCGCTCAACAATGCGAGCAAGTTCGGCATTTTCGTAATAATCGAGCTGAGCGGTGAAACCGAACCGATCACGCAATGGACTTGGCAAGAGGCCAGCGCGCGTTGTTGCGCCAATCAAAGTGAAGTGCGGAAGTTCAAGCGCAATTGCAGTGGCTCCTGCACCCTTTCCAACGATGACATCGACGCGGAAATCCTCCATCGCTAAGTAGAGCATTTCTTCAGCCGGACGAGACATCCGATGAATCTCATCGAGAAAGAGGATCTCTCCTTCAACCAATGACGAGAGAATCGCTGCTAGATCGCCAGCATGTTGAATCGCTGGACCACTTGTGATGCGTATTGGTGTTTCCATCTCCGCAGCAATAATCATCGCAAGGGTTGTCTTACCAAGTCCCGGAGGACCAGAGAGCAGTACGTGATCCGCTGACTTACCCCTAGCCCGCGCAGCCTTCAGTAAGAGATCAATTTGATTTGCGACGCGAGACTGACCGACGAATTCGTTGAGGTCATGGGGCCTTAAAGCGAGCTCTTGTGAGCGCTCTTCATCATCGGACTGAGAACGAGAAATACTCATTACTTACGGCTCCGAATTTGAAGGGCAAATTTGAGCAGCGTCTCCAGCGAACGATCAGATGCGTCTGGATATTGCTCGTTAACACTTTCAACCGCATCGCCGCTCTCGCGAGATGTAAACCCTAGTCCTGTAAGTGCTTCCAACAATTGATCACGCCATTCACTCTTGATAGATGGAAGAGATCCCGTTGTCACCGAAACCTTATCCTTCAGCTCTAAGACGAGTCGGGCAGCGCCCTTCTTCCCGAGTCCAGGAATCTTCTCTAGCAAACCAGAATTTTCCTGTGCAATCGCACGTTGAATCTCTTGGCTTTCATAAATACTCAGAGCTGATTGTGCGACCTTCGGGCCTATCCCAGTCACTGTCTGCAAGAGTTCAAAGAGCGCTCGTTCCTCTATCCTTTCAAAACCAAAGAGCGTCAATGAATCTTCGCGAACCAACAAGGTGGTGTGGAGAGAAGCAGTCCGACCCACGACGAGTGAGGCGCCATGGCGACTTGTTAACTGCACCAATATTCCTACACCACCCACTTCTATAACAGCACTTTGCGCCGTCACAGATTTAACAACTCCTGTAAGTGATGCGATCATCGAGCTAAGGCCTTTAATCTCGCTTTTTCTTTCACGAGCGCATCAGCAATTCGCGAATCACCAGTTCCTCGCCATAAGTGACAGATAGCCAAGGCCAATGCATCCGTACTATCCACTGGTTTTGGGATGCTCTCTAGCCCAAGAATATTTTGAACCATGAGAGCTACTTGTTTCTTATCTGCCCGGCCAGATCCAGTTACTGCCGCCTTCACTTCGGTCGGTGTGTGCATCGCAACAGGTATCCCTGCTCGCGCTGCGATCAAAAGTGCAACCCCGGCAGCTTGAGCAGTTGCCATCGCTGTTTTCACATTGAGCTGTGAGAAGACGCGCTCAACTGCGATGACATCTGGACGAGTTGACTCGATCCAAGAATGAAGTTCCCGCTCCAACTCAAGGAGGCGATATTCAAGAGTCAGTTCTGTTGATGTTCGTATGACACCAACGCCAACCATTTCCAACTTTTGATAGGTATGGCTTTTTACAACCCCTACCCCGCAACGGGTGAGGCCAGGATCAACACCAAGAACTATCACGTAGTAAGAGTACCTAGCGACAGAAGGGACTAACCGAGGCTCGCCATAACTTCGTCAGAGACATCGAAGTTGCCGTAGACGTTTTGAACGTCATCAAGCTCTTCGATGGCGTCAATGAGATCGAAGACCTTCTGGGCGGTTTCCGCGTCAAGGGCGATCGTCATGGATGGAAGGAATGAGGAATCTGCAGATTCATAATCCATTCCCGCCTCCTGAAGAGCAGTTCGCACTGCAACGAGATCAGAAGCTTCACAGACAACCTGCCAGTTATCGCCGAAGTCATTTACTTCTTCAACGCCATGCTCGAGCACAGCTTCGAGGACAGCATCCTCAGTGATTTTGCCTTGTCCTTTAGAAAGGAGAACGGTTCCTTTGCGATTAAAGAGATAGGAGACGGAGCCGGGATCTGCCATGTTGCCACCGTTACGGGTGACAGCGACTCGCACTTCCGATGCTGCTCGGTTCCGGTTATCGGAGAGACATTCAATCATCAGTGCGACACCACCTGGGCCATAGCCCTCGTACATAATCGTCTGGTAATCAGCACCACCTGATTCAAGTCCAGCACCACGCTTAATAGCACGTTCGATATTGTCAGAAGGAACAGAACTCTTCTTCGCTTTCGTTACAGCATCGTAGAGAGTTGGGTTTCCATCCATATCCGCACCACCATTGCGCGCCGCAACTTCGATGCCCTTAATGAGTTTGGCAAAGTTCTTCGCACGGCGAGAATCGATAATCGCCTTCTTATGCTTGGTCGTCGCCCATTTGGAATGGCCTGACATGAAACACCCACCTTTTATTGAACGTCTAGTTTTTCAATCCTGCCCGAAGTTTAGCGGGTACTTTTCCCGACTATCTCATTAAGGAAATACTCGTGGATACGAAAATCCTCAGTTATCTCAGGGTGGAATGAAGTGGCTAATAGCCTTCCCTGAGACACCGCAACGGGATGCGAGCCCTCGGATGTCGAGACCTCCGCCAGCACTTGCACATGAGCTCCAACTCGCTCCACCCACGGGGCCCGAATGAAGACCCCTCTCACTGGTGGAAGTGGAATGCCCTGAAAATCGATATCACTCTCAAAGGAATCAACTTGGCGACCAAAGGCGTTGCGTCGGACCGTCATGTCGATTCCACCAAAGCTCTCCTGGCCAACAGCGGCGCCCTCTATCGAATCAGCGAGAAGAATCATTCCTGCACAAGAGCCATAAACTGCTCCACCCTCTTCAATAAATTTCTTGATAGGTTCGAAGAGATCAAATGCCTTTGCCAACTTAGCAATCGTGGTGGACTCGCCTCCAGGAAGAATCAGAGCATCTATCTCGCTCAATTGCTCGCGGCGATTGAGACCAAAAGCCCTTTGGCCATAGCGCTCAACACTTGAAATATGTTCGCGAAAATCACCTTGAAGAGAGAGAACCCCTACAACTAATTGCGACAATTACCAACCGCGCTCAGCAAGACGATGAGGTACCGGGATATCGGCAACATTGATTCCAACCATCGCTTCGCCCAATCCGCGCGAGACATCTGCAATGATCTTTGCATCGGTGTAATAGGTTGTTGCCTTTACACAAGCCGCTGCCCGTTGGGCTGGGTTTCCAGATTTGAAGATGCCTGAACCAACGAAGACTCCGTCTGCACCAAGTTGCATCATCATCGCTGCATCCGCTGGTGTGGCAATTCCGCCAGCGGTGAAGAGAACTACTGGCAACTTTCCGGTTTCTGCAACTTCCTTAACTAACTCATATGGAGCTGACATCTCTTTCGCGGCAACATAGAGCTCATCTTCGCGCATTGATGAGAGACGACGAATCTCCTTCAGAAGGGTACGAATGTGCGTTGTCGCATTCGAAACGTCACCAGTACCGGCTTCGCCCTTGGAGCGAATCATTGCTGCGCCCTCGTTGATTCGACGCAAAGCTTCGCCAAGATTCGTTGCGCCACAGACGAATGGAACTGTGAACTTCCACTTATCAATGTGGTTTTCATAATCCGCAGGAGTAAGAACTTCTGACTCATCGATGTAATCCACACCGAGAGATTCCAGAACCTGAGCCTCTACAAAGTGACCGATACGAGCCTTCGCCATTACCGGAATCGAAACCGCTGCTTGAATAGCAGCAATCATGTCTGGATCAGACATGCGCGAAACTCCACCTTGTGCGCGAATATCTGCAGGAACTCGCTCAAGCGCCATCACTGCAACTGCACCAGCATCTTCGGCAATCTTCGCTTGTTCAACGTTGACGACATCCATGATCACGCCGCCCTTAAGCATCTCAGCCATACCGCGCTTAACGCGCCCCGAGCCGGTTACCTTCTGGGTTCCTTCATGCGTTGTCATCTCAAGCCATCTCCAGTCATCTTCCGAATTAAGCACCCAAACCCTCAAGTGCGAGAGGATGAGTCTACTTCGTTGTTGCCACCGCTGCAGATTTTGTGAATTTTGGCTCTGAATCCGTGAGAGCTATCCAGATCTGACCACGTACAAAGTTGGCAGGAGAGCCATCCTTGAGCGTCCATGTCGTGGGTTTATCTGCAGATACCCGATTCCAGAAGATTGGATAGGCCTTTCCATCTCGCAGGAGGTATGCCGTGCCAGACCCAACCGTCTGGCTGAAAGGGGTAACTCCCCCAACCTTGTCGTGATAGATCGATGGCGTGATCACTACCTTTTGGATGATCAGTGTTGGAGAACCAAGTTGCATACCGCTTGCAGAAAGATCCGGCGATCCGTTGTAAGAGAGCAACCACCTCTTCTCCTTGGAGGACCAGGATGCAGAATATTTCGAAGCAGGCCAAGAAAAGGTCACATCGTCAATCCCTACGCCACCAGTAGGGGCTGCTCCAAAACTCCAACCAGGGTTCTTCGCGAGATCAATCACCCTCTTCTCATCCGAGATGCTCTTCTTCAATAGGAGTTTTGGATGGAGTATCAAATTTGTTGGCGCTTGCCGGTTTACATCACGAGAGTAGATCGCCTGCGGTTCATGATCAGCGCTCAAATTCTCAAGATTCGCCGCGTCTATCTTTGGATAGAAAAGTTTCTGCGCACCGCTAAATGCAAACCCCACGTGACCGTACTGAGCGAGAATATCGAGATCACTTATTCTCGCTGATCTCACTGGTCCAACCTCTTCTGGCAGCGTCGTTGGATTGGTGAATAGTGCTGCGATTCGACTCAGGCCACCTTCCACCTGTTCTATGTAGAGAACGTCCGCCTTCTCAAGATTGAGTTGTGGGTGTGCAGCAGGGGTGTCATCAATCTTGACGGCTAACACTGGGCCATTTCCACCCGGGAGATTCGTCACAAGATTGAGAGACTCCGGCTTAGCGAGATCGGATGAGTTTTTCTGTGAAGAGGGACCGCATAGACTCATCGAGAGAATGAACGTTGAAGCTACGAGCGCAAGAGCGAAAAACTTCTTCACAATTGATCGTCCTCAAAGGAATAATGGAAGGGCAGCTTTGCTCGACCTGCAAGGTGGAAGACTTTAAATATTCGCTTCGAACGAAGGTTCTCAACAGCCGCTACCGCCTCCAGATGGATTGAAATCGCCACTCGAATTTTCTCCGTGATATCACTGAGTCGATTGAGGAAGGCCACCTTTATATGAATCTCACCTGCCGCA
>CAJBLC010000028.1 GCA_903953805.1 uncultured Actinomycetes bacterium
CTCGCTCACACTTATCGCGAATGCAATTAACTGGGATGGCACTTCGGAACGGATGGATGAGGCCTACGAAGATGCGAGTGAGCGTCTTCAGTTGATGATTGATGCGCTCTCAGTTCCGACTCGATCGATGATCTCAGAGCCGCTTCAGATAGTGAAGCCACAATATTCTCGAAATATGAGTTCTGAGGAGTTCTGCCACAAGGTTGAAATCATTAGAGAAGAGATTCGAAGCGGTGAGGCATTTCAAGTTGTCTTGTCTCAGAGATTTGCCATGGAAGTTACCTCATCGGCTTTTGATATCTATCGAGCGCTTCGTTTGAGAAATCCAAGTCCTTACATGTACCTATTCCGCTTTGACGATGGCTTAGAGATCGTTGGATCTAGCCCAGAAGCTCTGGTAAAGATCACGGGGCGCGAAGTCTTAGTGCACCCGATCGCAGGAACAAGACCGCGATCCCAAGACCCAGAGATTGATCAACGTAATGGTGAAGAACTTTTGGCAGATCCAAAAGAGCGCGCAGAGCACTTGATGCTCGTGGATCTTGGCCGAAATGATCTTGGCAGAGTATGTGAAGCTGGAACTGTTGAGGTTGTTGAATTCATGCACCTAGAACGTTATTCGCATGTCATGCATATAGTTTCAACAGTGGTGGGCAAGCTTTCGTCACGATCGACCCCAGCGGATGCGCTCTTCGCGGTATTCCCAGCAGGCACACTCTCTGGTGCCCCAAAGCCACGAGCCATGGAGATTATTGAGCGATTGGAACCTACCCGTCGTGGAATTTACGGTGGGACGATTGGCTACTTCGATTTCCGCGGAAATATTGATTCATGTATCGCGATCCGCACTGCTGTAATAAAAGGTGGGACAGCCTATGTGCAAGCAGGTGCTGGAATCGTCGCCGATTCGGTTGCCCAATCAGAAGATTTAGAATGTCAAAATAAAGCAGCTGCGGTTCTCGGAGCAATTGCATCAGCCAATTCGATGAGAGCAATCACATGAGCACAATCATCTACATTCTGATTATGATGTTAGCGGCAGGATTTCTCCTTCGCCTATCAGTACGCGGCGAGAGAAAAAGAAAATTTGAACGTAAGCCTGCGACCCCATGGTCTGCTCTCAATGATGATGTGGATCCAACTCTATGAGTAGCGTTCTTGATTCAATTATTGAAGGCGTGCTCGAAGATGTTGAACGCCGTTCTATTCCAATGAATCAATTGAAGGCGCAGCTATCCGATGCGGCTGATTTGCGTGGAGCGCTACAAGCGCTGACCGGATCGGATATGAAGATCATCTCTGAAGTAAAGAGAGCTTCTCCTTCGAAGGGTGATCTTGGCGAAATCCTTCAACCGGCTCGATTAGCTGCTCAGTACGAATCTGGTGGCGCATCTGTGATCAGCGTTCTTACTGAGGAGCGTCGCTTCAAGGGTTCCATCAAAGACTTTACTGAGGTTCGCAGGGAAGTCTCGATTCCGATGTTGCGTAAAGACTTCATCGTTACGGAGTACCAAGTTATCGAATCGCGGGTCCTCGGAGCAGATCTGCTTCTCCTTATCGTCGCTGGTCTCTCGCAATCTCAATATTGTGACTTTCACCAGATGGCGAATGAACTGGGAATGGATGTCTTGGTTGAGATTCATAATGAAGAAGAGTTAGAGCGAGCCTTAGAAGCGAACCCAACAATCGTTGGCGTGAACTCACGTAATCTCAAGACTCTGGATGTTGATCCACGTGCCTTCGACCAACTCTTGCCGATGATTCCATCGGGCATCATCAAGGTTGCCGAATCAGGGATCTCAGAACGCAGTGAGGTCGCCCACGTTGAGGAGTTGGGGGCAGATGCAATTTTGGTGGGGGAGACGCTGGTGCGCGCCGGGGATCCGATTGCGGCAATATCCAGACTGCTAGGCAAGTAGTGCTGCTGGTACCTTAAGGACATGACTCCTCAGGATCTGATTGACGAACTCGCCATTCTCGGCCACTTCGGCTCGTATGGTGGACGTTTTGTTCCCGAGGCACTTATTGGCGCTCTCGATCAACTTGAGGCCGCCCACCTTGCGGCAAAGAGCGACCCCACCTTTCAAAGTGAACTTGCAGAATTGCACCGCACATATACCGGCCGTCCAAGCATCTTGACGGAGGCGAAGCGTTTTGCTGAACATGCTGGCGGGGCTCGAATCTTCCTAAAACGTGAAGATCTCAATCACACCGGAAGCCACAAGATCAACAACGTTCTTGGACAGGCGCTTCTCACAAAGCGAATGGGCAAGAAGCGCATCATCGCCGAGACTGGTGCTGGTCAACATGGTGTTGCATCTGCAACCGCTGCGGCATTGATGGGCCTTGAATGTGTCGTGTATATGGGCGAAGAAGATACAAAGCGCCAATCACTCAACGTTGCGCGAATGAAATTACTTGGCGCTGAGGTTATTCCTGTTACTACTGGTTCAAAAACTTTGAAAGATGCCATCAATGAAGCGATGCGCGACTGGGTAACTAATGTAGAAACAACGCACTATTTACTCGGAACTGTTGCAGGCCCTCACCCATTCCCTGAGATGGTTCGTGATTTCCACCGAGTCATCGGCGTTGAAGCGCGTGAACAGATGCTCGATGTAGTGGGACGTCTTCCCGATGCCGTTCTTGCATGCGTTGGTGGCGGCTCCAATGCGATCGGAATCTTCCACCCATTTATCGACGATGCTTCTGTGCGACTCATTGGCCTTGAAGCTGGTGGCGATGGTGTTGAAACTGGAAAGCACGCGGCAACGATTACGGGAGGAACTCCTGGTGTGCTGCACGGAACTCGTACATATGTACTTCAAGATGAGAATGGCCAAACAGTTGAGTCGCATTCGATTTCGGCCGGCTTGGATTATCCAGGAGTAGGGCCGGAACACGCCTTCCTTCATGACATCGGTCGTGCGGAATATCGCGCGATCACAGATGCTCAAGCGATGGAGGCGTTCTCACTGCTCTCACGCACTGAAGGAATTATTCCTGCTATTGAAACTGCCCACGCACTTGCTGGTGCGATGATTGTCGGCAAGGAGCTTGGACCTGAAGCAATTCTTCTCATTAACCTCTCCGGTCGTGGCGACAAGGATGTTCAAACCGCTGCTCACTATTTTGGAATACCGCTTTAATGACGACAACTTCAACACCACTGAGTGAGTTATTTGTAAAGACGAAGAGCGAGAACCGTGCAGCTCTCATCGGCTACCTACCAGCCGGTTTCCCAACCATTGATGGTGCGATCACTGTTATTCAAGCGATGATCGAAGGCGGAGTCGATGCAGTCGAGATCGGATTCCCATATAGCGATCCAGTAATGGATGGCCCTGTCATTCAACGCGCAGCTGAAGAATCTCTCAAGCACGGTACTGGTGCGCAAGATGTCTTTAATCTTCTTGCAGCGACAACAAAACTTGGTGTGCCGGGTGTCGTCATGACGTATTGGAATCCCATTGAACGTTATGGCGTTGAAAAGTTTGCCCAGTCTTTAAAGGCTGCTGGTGGTTCAGGTGTAATCACTCCAGATCTAACTGTTGAAGAATCTGGGAAATGGTCGGTTGCGGCATCCGAGAGTGCAATTAATCGAATCTATGTTGTTGCGCCAAGTACGTCTGATGCTCGCATGCCTCGCGTAACGTCTCAGTGTTCAGGATTTATCTACGCAGCATCCTTAATGGGAGTTACCGGAACACGTGATTCGGTCTCCGGTGACGCTCGGTCACTCGTAGCACGAATTCGGGAGACCAGCGATCTACCGGTTGCAGTTGGACTCGGCGTCTCCACCGCTGAACAAGCTCACGAAGTTGCACAGTATGCAGATGGCGTGATTGTCGGCTCGGCCTTTATTCGTCAGGTCCAAGAGAGCGCAAACCTCGAAGAAGGTTGCGATCGAGTTCGCGAACTTGCGCGCTCACTTGCGGAAGGTGTTCGTCGGTGAAGAAGTTTTCAGCGCTTCAACCGTGGGCCACGCTCGCCGCTCGAATTCTTTTAGGAGTGGTGCTTCTCTTAGCCGGCTATCTCAAGGCGAAGTCACCTGCCCAAGCTCAGATGGCAGTTCGGGCTTACAAACTTCTCCCTATTTCAATCGCAAATATCTTTGGATTATCACTTCCTTGGTTAGAGATTGGCGCAGGCATTCTTCTCATAGTCGGAATTGCCGTTCGATATGCGGCGCTCTTTGGAGGGCTGCTCATGTTGCTCTTCGTCGGGGCAATCTCTCAGGCTTGGGCTCGAGGATTATCAATTGATTGTGGCTGCTTCGGCGGCGGGGGACAGGTGGCGGCTGGCCACACCAAGTACCTTCAGGAAATTTTGCGAGATTTGGGGTTAACGCTGAGCGCAGTTTTTCTCTACCTCAACCCACACGGTAAGTTCGGTCTAGATAAGTCACCAGAATAAGGGAGCGACATGAGCGAGAAGAAGAAGCCACTCAAGAAGGCTGATACCACCAACCGAAATATTGCGATCGGAATGATCCTCTTTGTCGTACTGGTTGGTGTGATTTTCTCTGTCGTCTCTAATCGTTCGAATAGCCATGTGGCTATCCCATCGTCGGTATCAGCGGCTGATGGATATGGAGTCGTCATCAACAAAGATGCCAAGGTTCAGGTAGATATTTGGGAAGATTTCCAATGTCCTAACTGCCGCAACTTTGAAGGCGTCGCTGGAAATTACCTCAATGATTTAGTTCGCGCTGGAAAGATCAAGGCGGTCTACCACCCAATGACATTCATTGGACCAGAATCAATTCTTGCTGCAGCGGCTGCCGCCTGTACTGCCGATGACGGAAAATTCCTCGACATGCACGCTGCCCTGTACAACAATCAACCAGCTCATGAAAATTCAGGTGCTTGGACTAATTCGGTCTTGAAGGTACTGGCGGTCAGCGCTGGCGACACCAGCAAAAATGTCGCTTCCTGTATCGATTCAGGTAAGTACGTTAACTGGACGAAGAACGTTGAGGCAGATGCTGCTAAGAAAAATGTCAATGCAACTCCAACACTCTTCATTAATGGAAAGCAACTTGCCCAGAGTCATTATCTAGACCTAGCAGCACTGAAGGCGGATTTCGCCGCTGTAGGAGTCAAGTAACACCTATGCATTGCTTTATCCCAACTCCATCGCACTCCGCGGTGGAGTTGGGCCCTTTAACCATCCATTTTTACGCGCTCTGCATCCTGCTCGGAGTTATCGCTGCTGTCGTGATTGGCCGAAGAAGATATGCGAACGTTGGCGGTGATAGTGATGCCATCACCGATGTAGCCATCGTCGCGATTCCATTCGGAATTATTGGTGGTCGCCTCTATCACGTCATTACTTCTCCTGATGCGTACTTTGGCGCGAACGGCCACCTACTGAATGCTGTAAAAATTTGGGATGGTGGCATGGGGATATGGGGAGCAATTGCCTTGGGTACGGCCGCTGCATTCCTCGCATTTCGACGATTAGAACGTGGAACCTCATTCGCAATCTTTGCGGATTCGCTGGCACCGGGAATTCTTATCGCCCAAGCTATTGGTCGGTGGGGGAACTGGTTCAATGGTGAACTCTTTGGTCGGCCTACGAAACTACCGTGGGGTCTGGAAATACCACGCGAACTGCGCCCTCAGGGATTCACCGACTTTGCGACCTTCCACCCCGCCTTTCTCTACGAATCGATCTGGTGCATTGCGTCGGCGCTCTTGCTGATCTTCCTCTCGCGGCGAAGGTCTCTGCAAGCAGGAAATCTCTTTATCCTGTATATCGCCTTCTACTGTGCCGGACGTTGTGGGATCGAATATCTCCGTATCGACGAAGCCCATCACCTATGGGGCCTTCGCCTCAATGAGTGGGTGAGCGCCATTGGATTTCTTCTCTCGGTATTCACTTTCGCCAACAGGGAGAAGAGAGCTAAAAAGGTTAGGATGTAGCCATGATCGACGACGTCTACCAGCGCAATCTTCACCACAAGACCCACAATGCCGGTTGGCTCCGGGCAGCTGTTTTGGGTGCCAATGATGGATTGGTTGCAACTGCTTCCTTGATGATTGGAATTGCAACCGCATCACCTAAGGCGAGCCTCACCGTGACAGGTGTTGCTGCGATCGCGGCTGGCGCGATGTCGATGGCGGTTGGCGAGTACATCTCCGTGCAGTCGCAGAGTGACATTGAAGAGAGCGATCGCCTCATGGAGATTGAGCATCTTGCGACCGACCCTGAGGGCGAAGAGGCAGAGCTCGCTCAGATTTATGTTGAGCGTGGTCTATCGATTGAACTCGCTCGTGAGGTCGCTCGAGTAATGCATGAGAAGGATCCGCTAGAAGCGCACCTGCGTGATGAACTCGGACAATTCGAACATACAAAGGCTCGCCCAGTACAGGCTGCAATCGCATCTGCCATTAGCTATACCGCTGGAGGAGTGGTCCCTCTCATTGGCGCGCTCCTCTGGCACTTCTCCCACAAATCATGGGGAATAGTCCTAGCGACCATGCTGGGATTGGCCGGAACTGGCCTGATCAGTTCACGCCTCTCCGGTTCAAAGCTGGGCGTGACTGTCCTTCGCGTCACAATTGGCGGCGGGCTGGGCATGGCTATCACCGCAGGTATTGGATCTTTAGTTCACCTTTCCGGGATCTAATTGGTAGCCTTTCCTACTCGCAGAGCGCCTTCGCTCCGCTAGATTTCAGCACTATCTGGGCCATCGTTGTCCCGAACGTTCACTTAAAGATCAGTTGAACCAGTTCAACAGTGGGAGCGATCGTGACACTTTTTAGTACCTTGCCAGCCGCACAGGGCCTCTACAACCCTGCTGATGAGCATGACGCATGTGGCGTCGCGATGGTTGCTACCCTCAATAAAGTTGCAACACATGAGATTGTCGCGCAGGCGCTCGAAGCGTTGCGCAACCTTGAACACCGTGGCGCAACTGGCGCCGAACCAGATAGTGGTGATGGTGCCGGAATTTTGATTCGCGTCCCTGATGCCTTCTATCGCGAAGTCGCAGGCTTTGAACTTCCACCGGTTGGGCATTACGCAACTGGAGTTGCATTTATCGATCCTAAGTTTTCAAATTACGATGGAATTAAAGAGATTGTTGAAGCAGAGAATGCAACAGTTCTTGGCTGGCGCGAACTCCCTATTGATTCAGCAAAGCTTGGCAAGACAGCACTCTCCGTCATGCCAAAGTTCATGCAGATCTTTATCGCTGGAAATAATGGCGAGTCCGAGTTAGTTCTCGATCGCCTGGCATTTGTTATTCGTAAGCGTATTGAGCATGCCTTCCCGATTTATTTCCCATCATTGTCATCTGCAACGATTGTCTACAAAGGAATGTTGACGACCGGGCAACTTGAAGAGTTCTTCCCAGATCTCTCCGATCCACGTGTTGCATCGCCAATGGCACTCGTTCACTCACGGTTCTCAACAAATACCTTCCCATCATGGCCGCTTGCGCACCCGTATCGCTTCATTGCTCACAACGGTGAGATCAATACCGTGAAGGGCAATCGCAATTGGATGCGTGCGCGTGAGGCGCTTCTCGCCAGCGATCTCATTCCAGGAGAGATCAGCCGCATCTTCCCAATTGTTGATGCGCAGGGCAGCGATACTGCTTCATTTGATGAAGTACTTGAGCTTCTCTATTTGGGTGGTCGCTCACTCCCACATGCAATCTTGATGATGATCCCTGAGGCATGGGAGAACCATGCAACGATGTCAAAGCAGAGAAGGGATTTCTACGCTTTCCATGCTTCGATGATGGAGCCATGGGATGGTCCAGCGTGTGTGACATTTACTGATGGTCGCCAAGTTGGCGCAGTTCTCGATCGCAATGGATTACGCCCATCGCGCTTCTGGGTAACCGATGATGGCCTCGTCGTCTTAGCATCCGAAGTTGGCGTCCTCGATATTCCAGCAGAGAAGATTGTTCGTAAGGGTCGTCTACAGCCTGGTCGCATGTTCCTGGTCGATATTGAACAAGGTCGAATCATCGAAGATGATGAGATCAAGGATCAACTCGCTTCAGCCGCCCCTTATGGCGAATGGCTCCAACAAGGTCTCGTCAAACTTTCAGACCTTCCAGCTCGTGAGCACATTATCTATCCACACTCATCAGTTGTTCGTCGCCAAAAGGCATTTGGATATACCGAAGAAGAACTACGCATCATTGTTGCGCCAATGGCGCGCAATGGCGCCGAACCTCTTGGCTCTATGGGTACCGATACGCCAATTGCTGCGCTCTCAGATAAGCCACGTTTACTCTTTGATTACTTCGCCCAACTCTTTGCGCAGGTTACAAACCCACCTCTCGATGCAATTCGCGAAGAATTAGTAACGAGTCTCTCGGGAAGTATCGGACCAGAGCACAATCTCTTAGACCCAGGTCCAGAATCTTGTCGTCAGATCTCACTCGACTTCCCAGTGATCGATAATGATGAATTAGCAAAGATCATCCACGTCAACGTTGATGGTGACCATCCCGGATTCCAATCGCACGTTGTCCGTGGCCTCTTCCCAGCCGCTGGCGGGGGAGAAGCCCTTCGTGCACGTATCGATGAAATCCGCGCAGAGGTTTCAGAAGCGATCAAGAATGGTGCTCACATCATCGTTCTCTCAGATCGCGATGGCGATGCCGAAGATGCACCGATTCCATCTCTTCTTCTTACCTCTGCTATTCACCATCACCTTATTCGCGAGAAGACCCGTACCAAGGTCGGCTTAATCGTCGAATCTGGTGAAGTTCGCGAAGTGCACCATGTTGCTCTTCTGATCGGCTTCGGTGCAGCTGCAGTCAATCCATATCTTGCGATGGAATCTGCCGAAGATCTCGTTCGTCAGGGTGTCATCACTGGAATCACGCCGGAGAAGGCAGTCGCAAACCTCATCAAGTCACTCGGCAAGGGTGTCTTAAAGGTTATGTCGAAGATGGGTATTTCAACCATCGCCTCATACACCGGTGCTCAGGTATTTGAAGCGATCGGTCTCTCTCGTGAAGTTGTTGATGAGTACTTCGTTGGGCTGACATCACGCCTTGGCGGAGTTTCTATTGAAACTATCGCCGACGAGACTATTAAGCGCCATCACATCGCCTATCCACCAGGCGGAGAAATCCCTGGTGCAAAGAAACTTCCTATCGGTGGCGAGTACCAGTGGCGCCGTGATGGTGAACCACACCTCTTCGATCCAGAGACAGTCTTTACACTTCAGCACTCAACACGTGCAAAGCGTTACGACATCTTCAAGAGATATACCCGCCATATCGACGATCAATCTCACCGTTTGATGACCCTGCGCGGACTCTTCGAATTTAAGGAAGGCATCCGTCCTGCTGTCCCCATTGATCAAGTTGAGCCAGCCTCATCCATCATCAAGCGATTCGCGACTGGTGCGATGTCTTATGGTTCGATCTCACAAGAGGCGCACGAGACTCTCGCTATCGCGATGAATCGCCTAGGCGGTAAGTCCAATACTGGTGAGGGTGGTGAATCACCAGATCGCTTCACACCAGATGCAAATGGCGACCTCCGTCGTTCAGCCGTCAAGCAGGTTGCCTCTGGTCGTTTCGGCGTCACATCTAATTACCTTGTTAATGCCGATGATATTCAGATCAAAATGGCGCAAGGTGCAAAGCCTGGTGAAGGTGGACAGCTCCCTGGAAATAAGGTCTATCCCTGGATTGCACAAGTGCGTTATTCAACGCCAGGCGTTGGTCTGATTTCGCCACCTCCGCATCACGATATCTATTCGATTGAGGATCTTGCTCAACTGATCCATGATCTCAAGAATGCGAATCGCAACGCTCGCGTTCACGTCAAGCTTGTAGCTGAAGTTGGAGTAGGAACTGTTGCTGCTGGTGTCTCAAAGGCACACGCAGATGTCGTTCTCATCTCTGGCCATGATGGTGGAACCGGTGCTTCACCGCTCACATCTCTCAAGCATGCTGGCGCTCCATGGGAGCTCGGCTTAGCTGAGACTCAACAGACATTGATGCTCAATGGCCTTCGCGATCGCATTGTGGTTCAAGTCGATGGTCAGATGAAGACCGGCCGCGATGTTGTTATCGCAGCGCTCCTTGGTGCAGAAGAGTTTGGTTTTGCTACTGCTCCACTCGTTGTCTCTGGTTGCGTCATGATGCGCGTCTGCCATCTTGATACCTGTCCAGTTGGTGTGGCGACTCAGAATCCGGAACTTCGCGCTCGTTTCTCTGGAAAGCCAGAGTTTGTCGAGACCTTCTTCGAATATATCGCGGAAGAAGTTCGTGAGTGGTTGGCCAAGCTCGGCTTCCGCACTCTCGATGAGGCGATTGGTCAAGTCGAACTCCTCGACACTAAGGCAGCTGTCGATCACTGGAAGGCGAGTGGATTAGATCTCGCTCCACTTCTCGCTGCTCCGGCAAGCATGGCCTATCCAGATCGTAAGAACACCACTGTTCAAGAGCATGGGTTAGATGCTGCGCTTGATAATGAATTAATCAAGCTCTCATCTGATGCACTTATGGATGCAAAGCCAGTCCGACTTTCAATCAATGTGCGTAACGTTAATCGCACAGTTGGAACGATGCTCGGCGCAGAACTCACCCGTAAATACGGGGGAGAAGGACTACCTGAGAACACTATCGATATCGCACTTCATGGTGCAGTCGGTCAATCTCTCGGAGCCTTCATTCCGAAGGGTCTCACCTTGCGACTCTACGGTGATGCAAACGATCACGTAGGTAAGGGTCTCTCTGGTGGTCGAGTCATCGTTCGCCAAGATGAGAAGGCAATCGTGAAGTCTGAAGAGAATGTCATTGCCGGAAACGTCATCGGTTACGGTGCGACTAGCGGTGAGATCTTCATTCGAGGCATCGTTGGAGAACGCTTCTGCGTCCGAAACTCTGGCGCAACGGCGATCGTTGAAGGCGTTGGCGATCATGGTTGCGAATATATGACTGGCGGTATTGCAGTTGTCCTTGGCAAGATCGGGCGCAACTTTGCAGCGGGAATGTCTGGCGGTCGTGCCTTCGTTCTTGACCTTGATGCTCGTTTGGTGAATACCGATATGGTCGATGTTCTCTCACTTCCAGCTGATCAAGAGGCCTCGCTCAAGTCACTTCTTGAGCGCTTCTATGCTGATACTGGCTCTGAAGTAGCTCACTCCCTGATCTCAGATTGGGAACCGCAGAAGAATCGCATCTCACTCGTTATGCCACGTGACTATGCCCGCGTACTTGCGGCGATGGAACGAGCAGAACGAGAAGGTCTTGATGTCAACAAAGTAGTTATGGAGGCGTTGTAAAAATGGCTGATCCAAAGGGCTTTCTCACTACGCCACGCGAAACTCCAAAGCGCCGTCCCGTTGATGTGCGCATCAAGGATTGGAAAGAGGTCTACGAGCCACAACCAATCGCTGATCTACAGAAGCAAGCTGGACGTTGCATGGATTGTGGAATTCCGTTCTGTCACAACGGCTGCCCACTAGGAAATCTCATTCCTGAGTGGAATGACCTCATGTGGCGTGGCGAACAACGCGAAGCCATTGATCGCCTCCACGCGACCAACAACTTCCCAGAGTTCACCGGTCGCCTCTGCCCTGCACCATGTGAAACTGCATGTGTCGTTGGAATCAATGCAGATGCTGTCACCATCAAGCAGGTAGAACTTCGCACCATTGAAGAAGCCTTTGATTCTGGTGCTGTAACTCCACTACCTTCTGAGCGCCTCACTGGAAAGACAGTTGCCGTTATTGGTTCAGGACCTGCAGGTCTTGCCGCCGCTCAACAGTTGACTCGAGCAGGCCACACTGTCGCTGTCTATGAGCGTGCAGATCGAATTGGTGGATTGTTACGTTACGGAATTCCAGAGTTCAAGATGGAGAAGTCAATCGTCGATCGACGCTTGGCGCAGATGGAGGCTGAGGGAACTCGCTTCCGCCCTGGCGTCAATGTCGGCGTCGATATCACTGGCGAACAATTACGATCAAAGTTCGATGCGATTGTTTTGGCAGTTGGATCAACGAATTGGCGTGATCTACAAGCACCGGGTAGAGAGTTCACAGGAATTTACCAAGCGATGGAGTATCTCCCTTGGGGAAATAAACAAGGCTTGGGAGAGCTTCAATCTGTTCCACCGATCAATGCCGCTGGAAAACATGTTGTGATCCTTGGTGGTGGCGATACTGGTGCTGACTGTCTCGGAACTGCTATCCGACAGGGTGCAGCAAGTGTGACTCAGTTAGAGATTATGCCTCGCCCAACAGAGGAACGTCCTGACTCACAACCATGGCCAACATATCCAATGATCTATCGCGTGAGCTCTGCACACGAAGAGGCAGGCGAGCGACTTTATGCTGTCTCAACTGAGAAGTTCTTGGGCGATAGCGATGGCAATGTTCGAGCTATTCAACTCGTCGAAACGAAGTTTGTTAACGGAAAATTTGAGAAGGTCGAAGGATCTGAACGTGAGATTCCTGCGGACCTCGTCTTCTTAGCTATGGGATTTGTTGGCCCAGAGAAGAGCGAACTCCTTGCTCAACTTGAAGTCGAACTCGATGAGCGCGGAAATATCAAGCGCGATGGTGAATTCGCAACGAACATTGAAGGCGTTTTCGTAGCAGGAGATGCTGGACGTGGCCAATCACTCATTGTTTGGGCTATCGCAGAAGGCCGTAGTTGCGCCTCAGCTGTCGACAATTTCCTGGAGGGATCGACCCAACTTCCATCACCGATCGCGCCAACGACGCGTTCTTTGATGGTCTAATTACCAATAGGTAATGGATTAAGGTTGAACCATGCGTAGAGCGAAAATTGTTTGCACGATGGGTCCAGCAGTTGAGGCCCCTGAAAAAGTAGAAGAACTCATTGCCGCTGGCATGAATATGGCTCGACTCAATCTCTCACATGGGGGATATGAGGAGCATCAGAATCGCCTCGATCGAGTTCGAGCTGCGGCAGCAAAGGCTGGTAAAGCGGTAGCGATTCTCGTCGACCTCCAAGGTCCAAAGATTCGTCTTGCCCGTTTCAAGGATGGCCCGCACGAGCTCTTCCGTGGCGATATCTTCACGATCACGACCGATGAAGTCGAAGGCACAAAGGATCGTTGCGGAACGACGTACAAGGGCCTCCCTGGAGATTGCAAGCCTGGCGATCGCATCTTGATCGATGATGGAAAAGTTTCAGTCGAAGTTATCGAAGTCAAGGGCAATGATGTTGTCACCAAGGTAACTCAACCTGGATTTGTATCGAACAACAAGGGAATAAATCTTCCCGGTGTTGCAGTGTCTGTTCCTGCGATGTCTGAGAAAGATATCGAAGATCTTCGTTGGGGACTTCGTGCCGGAGCGGATTTCATCGCACTCTCATTTGTGCGCAACGCAAAAGATATTGAAGATGTACATGCCATTATGGATGAGGTTGGAATTCGTCGTCCGGTTATCGCCAAGATTGAGAAGCCACAAGCAGTTGATAATCTCGAAGAGATCGTTGCCGCATTCGATGGCATCATGGTTGCACGTGGTGATCTCGGTGTTGAGATGCCAATTGAAGAAGTTCCCCTCGTTCAGAAGCAATGCATCACACTCAGTCGCGAAGCGGCTAAGCCTGTGATCGTTGCAACTCAGATGCTTGATTCCATGATCACTAACTCTTCACCTACCCGCGCCGAGGCAACTGACTGTGCAAATGCCGTGCTTGATGGTGCAGATGCGCTTATGCTCTCAGGCGAGACATCTGTTGGCGCCTTTGCTATTGAAGCGGTAAAGACCATGGGTCGAATCATTGAGCGCACTGAAGAGTCGATGCTCGATCGGATTCCAAAGATTCAGGGAGTTCCACACACAAAGGGTGGAGCGATCACGAAAGCGGCTACCGAAATTGGCGCCGTTGTCGGTGCGAAATACCTTGTGGCCTTTACTCAGAGCGGTGAGTCTGCTCGTCGTATCTCGCGTTTCCGCTCACCAATCAAGATCCTCGCACTTACCCCTGAGGCACATGTCTACAATCAACTTGCTCTCAGTTGGGGAGTAGAGCCATTGATTATTCCGACGGTCTCCCATACTGATGAGATGGTTAAGCAGGTTGATGCCTTATTGCTCGACTCTGGTCGAGGAACGAAGGGTGAGCAAGTGGTCATCGTGGCGGGCGCTCCTCCAGGAATCCCAGGCTCAACAAATGCGGTCCGCGTTCATATCATTGGCGATGCTGTCGATGGAGTAGCACCGGCATATCGGAGCTAAACTCAAAAGCCATTACAAATTGGATCTGACGAGGGTGGGGTTATAAACTCCCACCCTCTTCTTTTTTACACGCCTCGGTACTCCAACGGTAGAGAGGGCGGACTCAAAATCCGCACAGTGTCGGTTCAAATCCGACTCGAGGCACATGTCAGATCGCGAAGCTCCAACATCGATGCCATCGAGTGGCGACGTTTCGTTACCGAGCCCTCGTATCTTGGTCGCAGAAGATGAAGCGATCATTCGATTAGATCTTGTCGAGATGCTCACTGAGGCTGGCTATACCGTCGTCGCGCAAGCGACAAATGGCATTGAAGCGATCGCCCTCGCTCAGGAACATAAACCAGATCTAGCAATTCTCGATGTGAAGATGCCAGAGTTGGATGGGATCTCTGCTGCCGAGAAGATCATTGAGATCTCACCAGTCCTCATGTTGACTGCATTTAGTCAGCGAGATTTGGTTGAACGCGCGCGCGATGCCGGAGTCATGGCATATGTCGTGAAGCCATTTGGAATTGCCGATCTCATTCCCGCAATCGAGATTGCCATGAGTCGCCATACCCAGATGAAGAGCCTGGCTGCAGAGGTAGCAGATCTCCACGAACGACTTGAAACTCGCAAGGTGATCGATCGAGCAAAGGGCATCTTGATGGCCGCTCTTAACCTGACTGAACCACAGGCCTTCTCATGGATTCAACGCGCAGCGATGGACCGTCGAATCTCCATGAAGGAAGTCTCGCTCGCCGTCATCTCGCCTGATGCAGTGCCAGATAGCGCCAAAAAGAGCTGACGCTGGCTCCAAGGTGCGAAACCTTTGCAGCTCCCTCAAAATCGAGGGTTTGACCGCACCCGTAATAAAAACGTAATAAAAAAGTGATTTAACACGCGTAAATCTGGTCACCTCAAGGTTGTCCCTTTCTCCACGCTCGGGCTACCCTTATCCACTCCCTGTCCCGGGAAATTACAGGTTAGTAAGAAAGGTCTACATGAATAAGAAGCTCGTAGGCGGCATCGCTATTGCCGCAGCTGCAGCCCTCTCGTTCGGTGTTGTTACAACATCAGCAGATGCAGCGACAAAGTCAGTTTCACTCGTATTCCAGGCTCCACTTACTGGTTCAGATGCCCTCACCGGTAGCGATCAGTACAACGGTGCTTTGACTGCGTTGCAGGTATACAACGATTCAAACCCAGCAGTTAAGGTGAATATCATCAAGGCTGACGATCAGGGCGACCCAGCAGTTGCTGGTCCTGTATCACAGGGTATTGCTACAAATAAGAACGTTGTTGGAGTAGTTGGACCTGCCTATTCAGGCGCTTCAATCGCTTCATTCCCTGCTTACAAGGCAGCGCACATCCCAATGGTCTCAATGTCAGCAACACGCGTGACACTTACAGATCCAAAGGCACGCGATAACGGATTCCCATTCTTCCACCGTATCGTTCCACCAGATTCACTCCAGGGAACATCACTCGTGAAGTGGGCAACTGAGGGCGTTACAGCTCCTAAGGTCTACGTCCTTGATGATCTACAGTCATACTCAACTGGTCTCGTCCAGTACATGGCTCCAGAGCTCAAGGCTGAGAAGCTAACCCCTGTTGCTTACAGCCACCAGCCAAAGGGAACAACTGATTACACATCAGAGGTTTCAAAGATCAAGGCATCTGGCGCGAACGTAGTTATCTACGCTGGCTACTACCCAGAAGCTGCAGCGCTTGCAAAAGCACTTAAGCTTTCAGGTTACACAGGCGTTCTCGCATCAGGCGACGGCACACTTAACACTGGTTTTGTCACCGGTGCTGGTGCAGCTGCAGCTGAAGGCGCTCGCCTCACAGCTCCAGATCTACCATTCACACTCGTTGCAAATGCTGCTCAGAAGGCTGCATACACAAAGGCAACTGGTGAGTCTATTGATAAGGCTGATTCACACGTATACGTCGTATCAACATACGATGCAACAAACGTCTTCTTGACATGTATCAAGGGCGGCGCAACAACTCGCGCAGCAATCCAGAACTGCATTAACAACCAGTCATTCTCAACTTTGGCTGGCGTTAACGTGAAGTTCGGTCGCTACGGTGACGTTGTTGGTGGAGCACCAATCGGTGGCTTCAAGGTTGTTGGCGGAGTCATCAAGTACATTGGTGCTAAGTAACAACTAGCTGTACCTGCCAGATCCCCTCATAAGGGGTGGCGGAAGTAGTAAGAGTCTCGGGGCTGTATCACTTGCGGATGCGAGTGATATAGCCCCGGTTCTCGTCCCTCGCTTATCTTCAAGGAAGTAGAAAAGAGCAGAATGAATTTCTCTGTCGTAACGAGCCAGTTCTGGCAGTTACTCCTCAATGGCCTCGCCGTCGGATTGATCTATGTCTTGATCTCCCTCGGCTACACGATGGTCTACGGCGTATTGCGCCTCATTAACTTTGCTAACTCTGAAATCTTTATGATCGGTACCTTCGGAACTGTGATTGTGACTCAGAGGGTTCTTCACTATACGAGCGCTCATGCCGCACTCCATGGAATCCATCTCATCCTTGTTCTGCTTTTGATCCTCGTCGTCTCGATGATCTTCTCTGCTGGAACAGCGCTCCTTGTCGAACTCGTCGCCTATCGCAGACTCCGCGCGAAGGGTACGAACCGTCTCGCCAGCTTGATCTCGGCGATTGGTACATCGATCGTTCTCTCAGAGGGCGTTCGTATTGCAACGAAATCTGCCCCTGTTCCAACTCCACGTTTGATGGATAAGTTCAATATCTTCACCTTCCATGGCGTTTCCTTGCGTGTAGACACCGCTCTCGTCATTGTTGGCGCATTTGTTCTCTATGTCATTGTTGATCGCTTCGTCTCTAAGACACTTCTCGGTAAGGCGATTCGCGCAGTATCGATGTCAGAGGACACCTCAAAGTTGATGGGTATTAACCTCAATCGAGTGATCTCGGCGACCTTCTTAATTGGTGGATTAGTTACAGGAGCTGCTGCCTTCTTCTACATGCAGGTCTACGAGACAACGGTCTTTAACGTCGGATTTAACCTCGGTCTCGCTGCATTTACTGCGGCAGTCCTTGGCGGCATCGGAAACATTCGTGGCGCCTTCTACGGTGGTTTAACTCTTGGCCTCTTTGAAGAGTTTGCTTCAGCAGTTATCGGCGGCCAGTGGAAATCAGTAACGGTCTTTACCGTCCTCGTTCTTGTCCTTCTACTTCGTCCAAATGGTCTATTTGGCGAAGCGATCACACAGAGTAGGGTCTAAACGCCATGATGAATTTACGTGATAAGGGAGCAGAGACCTGGGAGAAGTGGGGCCGTCCACAGCGCGTCGCCTTCGCAGTCATTCTGATCGCAATCGTCGGACTCTTGCCTTTTGGAGGAGATTTCTCCTTCACTAACTTCCTCAATACCCCAGTGAGCTCATACCAGGCGGTGCTGGTCTACCCAGTAGGAATGTTTGTCTTGATGGCCTTGGGACTCAATATCGTTGTTGGAAAGTCAGGTCTTCTTGATCTGGGATATGTAGCCTTCTTTGCGATTGGCGGATATACCGCTGGGCTCCTCGGCGAATACACATCACTCAATACTTGGGAGATCCTTCCATTTGGCATGGCGGCAGCGATGCTCGCTGGTGTTGCTCTTGGGTTGCCAACCCTGCGACTTCGCGGAGATTATCTTGCGATCGTAACTCTCGGTTTTGGTGAGATCGTTCGTATCGTTGCTCTCAATACCCAATCACTTGGTGCATCGACTGGTATCGCTGCGATCCCAACACCACCAAAGACATTTGGCTTGATCTTTGATATCGAACACTCAAACTCATATTTCTGGGTTGTTCTCATCATGATCCTTCTCGTCATCTGGATGGTTCGACGTTTCACCGTTCGTCGCCCAGGCCGTGCGTGGGAAGCGATCCGTCAGGATGAAGATGTTGCCATCTTGATGGGCGTACCTATTCTTAAGTACAAGATCTGGTCATTCTCGATCGGTGCAGCTATTGGTGGAGCCGCTGGTGTCATCTTCGCCTCGAAGACTCAATATGTTGCCCCTAACGAGTTCACCTTTAACGTATCAGTTCTCATTCTTGCCTGTGTTGTCTTCGGCGGAATGGGAAATATCTGGGGCGTGGTTCTCGGGGGAGTACTTCTTGCCTATCTTCCAGAACGTATCCGCTTTATCTCGAATGCTCGTCAACTCGTCTTTGGATTGACGCTCGTTGTCATCATGAACCTCCGCCCAGATGGTTTGCTGCCTCGAAAGAAGCGCGAAAAATTGGGAGCGAAAGCTAAGGCAGAGAAGGGGGCTTCGAATGTCTAATCCTGGCGAGAAGATTCTTGAACTCAACAATGTCACGATGCAGTTTGGTGGCGTAAAGGCCCTTGATGGCGTTAACTTCCACGTCAATCGCGGCGAGATCTGTGCTCTCATCGGTCCTAACGGTGCCGGTAAGACCACAATCTTCAACGTGATCACAGGTGTTTACACTCCAACATCTGGTGATATCACTTTCAAGGGATCATCTGTTGTGGGTCTCAAGCGCAACATCATCACTTCGAAGGGAATTTCGCGTACCTTCCAGAACGTTCGTCTCTTCGGTGAGATGACTGCTCTTGAGAATGTCATGACAGCCACAGATGTTCATAAGAAGTCGGGCCTCATCGGCGCACTCTTCGGCACTCCTCGCGCCCGTCGCGAAGAGAAGGCTGGACGTGCACGAGCACATGAGCTTCTCGAGTTCATGGGAATTGACCATCGCGCAGATCAGTTAGGTAAGAATCTTCCTTATGGAGATCAACGCCGCTTAGAGATTGCACGTGCACTTGGAACTGAGCCAGAGATCATTCTCTTGGATGAGCCGGCTGCTGGCTTCAACCCAGCCGAGAAGGTGGCACTTGCCGAAACGATCCGCAAGATTCGCGATGCGGGTTACACCGTTCTCTTGATCGAACACGATATGTCGCTCATCATGGGAATCTCCGATCGGGTATCGGTTCTCGATTTCGGTAAGAAGATCGCCGATGGCACACCATCACAAGTTCAGAATGATCCAAAGGTTATCGAAGCGTACTTAGGAGTGCCATCAGATGCGTCTTGAAGTGAAGGACCTCAGAGTCCAATATGGCAAGATTGAAGCGATTAAAGGAATCTCTTTTGTCGTAGAAGAAGGTGAGATCGTCACTCTTATCGGTGCAAATGGCGCGGGTAAGACGACAACGCTCAAGACTATCTCTGGCCTACGTCCAGTCGCGAGCGGTCAGATTATTTACAATGGCGAAGATATCTCTAAGGTTCCAGCTCATGAGCGCGTGAATCTCGGAATCTCGCAATCTCCAGAAGGCCGTGGAATCTTCCCAGGAATGAATGTTCTCGAAAATCTTGAGATCGGTAAGTACTCTCGCAAAGAGCGTAAAAGTGAGATGCAAGAAGATCTTGAGAAGGTCTACACACTCTTCCCACGCCTCAAAGAGCGCGCCTTTCAAGCAGGTGGAACTCTCTCTGGTGGCGAGCAGCAGATGCTGGCGATCGGTCGCGCCCTGATGGCTCGCCCAAAGGTTCTCTTGCTCGATGAACCATCCATGGGTCTTGCACCGATGATGATTCAAAATATCTTCAATATCATCACGGAAATTAATTCGACTCTCGGAACAACGATCCTTCTCGTTGAACAGAATGCTCAGCAGGCGCTACAACGCGCACACCGTGCATATATTCTTGAGACCGGAAATATTGTTAAGGGCGCTAAGGCCTCAGATCTCTTAGATGATCCAGCAGTTCGCGAGGCATACCTCGGAACCGGTGCTCATTAACTAGGGCTATTTACGTTCTGCCAAGATGAGGCAGGTGATGCGCGAAGTACATGTGCGCTCACCTGCCTCATTTGTTATAACAATCTCGTAGACGCATAAGGTCTTTCCGAGCGAAACTGCGGTCGCAACACCTGTGACAAATCCCGAAGTAGCGGATTTGTGGTGGGTCGCATTGATATCGACACCAACGATTCGACGATCTGGGCCAGCATGGAGTTGCGTCCCAATAGATCCTAGGCTTTCGGCGAGCACAACATTTGCACCACCGTGCAGGAGGCCGACTGGTTGAGTATTTCCCTCAACCGGCATTCGTCCAACCAAGCGCTGGGGAGAAGCTTCGAGAATTTCGATCCCCATCTTCTTATCGAGCGCTCCGCTGCCACGTTGACGAATAATCTCTAGATAGTCGGTCATGGCGCTCAGTCTAACTAGACTCCACCCTGTGCCGATAGAGAAACGCCTCCTTCTGATAGATGGCCACTCTCTGGCTTATCGCGCCTTCTACGCGCTCCCAGTTGAGAACTTCTCTACCTCCTCCGGACAAGCGACTAATGCCGTATATGGCTTTACCTCAATGCTGATCAACCTCATCAAAGATGAGAAGCCAACCCATATCGC
>CAJBLC010000029.1 GCA_903953805.1 uncultured Actinomycetes bacterium
CAACATCGTCATTTAATACACAAGGCGACAGCACGGCCCCACGTAAAGAATGGCGCTCGAATATTTTGAGGCCATGTTTGAGATCCCAGAATTAACTGATATTCAACGTCGCCTGATCTATATCGTCCTAGGTGGATCACTTGCGATTGGTGCGCTCTTCTTCTCGCTCGCACAAGGAAATGCATCACCATCTCCGAAGCCGACCATTTCACTCGCCCCGATGGCTACCACCTCGCCAACTCCATCAACGATCGTGGTTGATGTTGCTGGCAAGGTTCTCCATCCCAATATTTACACATTGCCAACTGGATCCCGAGCAGCCGATGCCATCGCCGCAGCAGGGGGAGCGCTGAAGGGTGTTGTTCTTACCGATATCAACCTTGCGCATATTTTGGTCGATGGCGAGCAGATTGTTGTTGGAGCTCCACCTGTTGTTACAGGCTCATCGAAAGCAAGTGGCAAGCGGGGCAAGAGTAGTACTGCGATCGTCAATATCAATAGCGCAACTGCTGCTCAACTTGAGGTTCTTGCTGGAGTAGGTCCAGTAATGGCAGCAAAGATCATCGCTTACAGAACTGCGCATGGAAAGTTCACCGCCATTGATGAGATCGCTAAGGTGCCTGGATTTGGAAAAGCAAAATTCGCAATCGTGAAATCACAACTTCGCATCTAGCTCTGATTATTCTCGGAGTAGTCCTGTGGCTCGGAGCGGCAAGCGCACAACTTATCTTCTCCTGATTGCAGCCTTTCTTGTAGGCGCGAGTGGAAGTTTGCTTCGCATCCAAGCACTTGCGCATTCACCGTTGCGATCTGCGAGTGAAATCTCATTTGTGGCAACGGTCGATACCGACCCGGTTCTTGGGCAGAGCAAAGTTCTAGGTTCGCGAATTCATTCCCCGAGTACCACTTTTCGGGCAACCTTGAACCATGGTGAGATCGATGGCCATGAGTACTCGTTGCATCTACCAGTGCGAATATCGAGTCCTCGCAGAGTTCACTTCCTGCCCGGGTCTGTGATCTCTGGAACCGGAAAGGTCTTTTCGACATCAGAGCGCAGAGTCGCCGCTCTCATTGCTGCGCGCTCGACTTTGGTGCAGATCTCGGCAACCGATCCCGTCAATAGGGTCGCCGGGCTGATTCGAGATTCATTCCGACGAGAAGCACTACGGATCGGTGGCGCAAGTGGTGCGCTGATTCCCGGGTTGGTACTTGGCGATACCTCGCTAGAAAGTTCGAGTTTCATTACCGATATGAGGCGTTCAGGCCTCACCCATCTCACCGCGGTAAGTGGCGAGAACTTCGCGATCATCGCCACCTTTCTCCTGTGGCTACTTCAATTTCTCGTAAAGCGTCTTTCCACCCGACTCGTTATTACCGCCGTAGTTCTCATTACCTTCATATTCTTGGTGCGACCCTCGCCATCGGTGCTGCGAGCATCGGTAATGACTTCAGTCCTGCTCATAGGCAGAGCACGCGGAGAGCGAAGTTCAGCCTTACCAGCGCTGGGTCTAGCGATCACATTTCTGATTCTGGCTGATCCATTTCAAGCGATAGATCCCGGCTTTGCGCTCTCGGTCAGCGCCACCGCAGGAATATTGATTCTCGCTCCAGTACTCACTGAATTCTTCGCTCGCTATATTCGCCAGGAAAAATTTGTCGAGTTGATGGCTATTCCGATCGCAGCGACGATCTTTTGTACTCCACTTATTATCGCGATCTCTGGCCAATTCAGTCTGGTCGCCCTGCCGGCGAATTTTCTCGTCTCGGAAGTTGTTGGCCCGATCACCATTATTGGCTTCGTAGCAGCACTGATCTCGCCAATCACTCCATTGGTTACGCACCTGCTATTGCTCGTATGCAAACCTTTTGCTGGCTGGGTGGTTGTGATCGCACATACTCTGGGTTCGTTGCCTCTCGTAAAGCTGCCTAAGAGTTTTCTCGGTGGCGCGATAGCCCTCTTCATTCTTGTTCTTGTAACGAGGCGTCATTGGCGAACCTTGATCGGATTATTACTTATTGTTGTGATCGCCCACCTGGCATCTGCCTTGAGTTGGCCTGGAGATTCGTGGCTGATTGTGAATTGCAATGTTGGGCAGGGTGATGGCGCCGTTGTGAACTTGGGGAACGGCAACGCGATAGTGATTGATACCGGCCCTGATCCAGCGTTGATGGATTCTTGTTTGAAAAGTCTACATATCTCGACAATTCCGTTACTGGTGCTTACCCACTATCACGCTGATCACGTCAATGGACTTTCAGGAGTTCTGGATCAACGGTCGATTGGTCAGATCTGGGTGACCAATAATCCGCAACCAGCCTTTGAATACCAACAGACGATGGATCTCTTGAAGGGGCGAGCGATCACCATCGTCCATCAAGGGGAGAGTCTGAGATTTAGCGCTCCTGTTGGTTCCGTTGCCATCTCAGTGCTGTGGCCACGATCAGAGATAGAGAAGTTGCCATCACTTCCCGGAGATGGCTCTGGTATTAATAATTCAAGTATCGCTCTGCTGATATCGATTGGAAAGCTCACCTTTTACACATCAGGAGATACCGAACCACCTGCTCAGGAAGAGATAGCCGCAAGTGGTCTTGTCCACGCTGTTGATCTCATGAAGGTGAGTCATCACGGATCGGCCTATCAAGATCTGGCTCTCTTCGATCTCCTTCGCCCCAAGATTGCCCTGATAAGTGTCGGCGCTGGAAATCCATATGGCCATCCGGCGGCGAGCACAATCGCGGCGCTAGAAGAGCGCGGAATAAAGGTCTATCGAACTGATCGAGACGGTGCCATAGCAGTGGGATCAGACCTTAAGATCAGCACTCAGAAGAAACGATGGTGGGAGATCTCATGGGGCTAACGTTGATCCAAGGTGGCGAATCCATTCTCGCCGACCGTGCGATCGCCGCCGTCATCGCATCCCGTCCGACAGCTACAACTACCCAACTTGATTGTGGCGAAATTGAACTTGGCGCGATAACCGATGCCCTTGCACCTTCACTCTTTGGTGAAGATCGCACAATCATCTTGCGCGAGATTCAAGAACTTGCTCAAGAACTTCAGGAAGAGATCACTGAATATTTAACAAATCCAGATGA
>CAJBLC010000030.1 GCA_903953805.1 uncultured Actinomycetes bacterium
AGCGAATGCACTCATTGAACTCGGAGTGAACTCTGGTGATCGTGTTGCGATCTACATGCCACATATTCCTGAAGCGGTTATTGCGATGCAGGCATGTGCGCGAATTGGCGCGGCTCACTCAGTAATCTTCGGTGGATTTAGCGCGGATTCACTCTTGCAACGTATTCAAGATGCTGATGCAACACTCGTTATCACCGCTGATGGTGGCTTCCGCAAGGGAGCGGCCTTTGCACTGAAGCCAGTTGTTGATGAGGCTCTTAAAGGCGATACCAATGTTCGCAAGGTACTTGTCGTTCAGCGCACCAAGCAAGAGACCGCCTGGAATGCAGAGCGCGATATCTGGTGGCATGAGCTCGTTGATAAGCAATCAGATCAGCATGTAGCACAAGCATTTGATGCAGAGCATGTCCTCTTTATTCTCTACACATCAGGCACAACTGCAAAGCCAAAGGGAATCTTCCACACCACGGGTGGCTATCTCACACAGACCGCTTTCACCCACAAGATGGTCTTCGATATTAAGCCTGAGACCGATGTTTATTGGTGCACCGCAGATGTCGGTTGGATTACTGGTCATTCGTACATGGTCTATGGGCCAATGATGAATGGCGCGACTCAGGTGATGTACGAAGGTACTCCTGATACGCCATCGAAGGATCGCATCTTTAAACTGATTGAAAAGTACAAGGTAACGATTCTCTATACCGCGCCAACACTGATCCGTACGTGGATGAAATGGGGCGATGAATTTCCAAACTCCTGCGATCTCTCTTCACTTCGCTTACTTGGCTCAGTCGGTGAACCAATTAACCCAGAAGCGTGGATGTGGTACCGCGAAGTCATTGGTCATAACAACTGTCCGATCGTTGATACCTGGTGGCAGACCGAGACTGGTGCCATCATGGTCTCACCACTACCAGGAATCACTGCGACAAAACCAGGATCAGCGATGGGTCCATTGCCAGGTGTTGATGCGACGGTGATCGATGACGAAGGCAAAGTTGTCGGTAATGGTCACAGTGGTTATCTCACTCTCAACAAACCATGGCCATCAATGATGCGTGGCGTCTGGGGTGAACCCGAGCGTTATCGCGAAACATATTGGTCGCGCTTTGAAGGAAAGTACTTTGCTGGCGATGGTGCGAAGTGGGATGAAGATGGCGCGCTCTGGTTACTCGGTCGCGTTGATGATGTCATGAATGTCTCTGGCCACCGTATCTCGACGGCAGAAGTTGAATCAGCACTTGTCTCGCATGAAGCGATCGCAGAAGCAGCTGTTGTAGGTGCAACAGATGCAATGACGGGACAGGGAATTGTTGCTTTCGTTATTTTGCGCGGTGGAATCGATCACTCACAAGGTGAGGTTCTCACCAAAGAGTTGAAGGCGCACGTCGCTAAAGAGATTGGTGCGATCGCTCGCCCACGTCAGATAATGGTTGTGAATGAATTACCAAAGACTCGAAGCGGAAAGATCATGCGCCGCTTGCTTCGCGATGTCGCCGAAAATCGCGCAGTGGGTGATTCCACAACGCTCGCCGATCCCAATGTGATGAAACTTATTTCAGAGGGTTTACAGACGGCAAAGAGTGAAGATTAAAGGTCACGTGCGGAGCTGACTTTTCAAGCTTGGTAAAGAGCGCACTCTTCGGGATCTCGTTGTGACCGATGCCCCACGGCATCGCCATCAGTAATTTTCCGACGATAAAGATCATAATCAAGGTTCGTACAATCGATAGCACAGCACCCAGGATTGAATCTGCCCATTTGAAGGGGCCGAAGAGAACCTTGCCATGAAAGAACTTTGCGAATCGTTTACAGATCGCTTCCCCAACTGACGCACCAACAAAGATTGCAATGATAATGACTGCAAACTTATTGAGATTGCTATGCCAGGTACTTACGTAATGAAGTGAGAGAAAGAGTCCGGCGAATCCACCACCAATGAAGCCAATGGCGATAAAGAAGGTTGAGAGTAATCCGGCGCGATAACCGCGGATGAGCGCTCCAAGGAGTGCAACGAGAATGACCCAGTCGACCCAGTTCTTCATAGTGTTATCCCGAAATACTTCTTCACAAGTTGTTTAATCTGAGCCGTGGATTGAAAGAGTCCGATCTGCTTATAAACAACTGTGCCATGAGCATCGATAAACCAGGTAACAGGAACTCCCATGCCGAAAATGCCACGGGTCTTCGCCTTCACATCGTAGAGCTGTGGCCAACTCATCTTGTGGGATGCGACAAATGCTCGCCCCGATTGCATATTCCGTTCTTCCACATCAATTCCAACAATGGCAACTTTATTGAGCTTTGCTACGTCAACAAGATGCGGAATCTCTTGTTGGCATGGTTCACACCACGATCCCCAGACATTGACGAGAACCGGACCACGAATCGCTTCAAAGGCGGTCGATCCAACACCATCTAAACAAGGAAGGAACGTTCCCTTCTTTACTGAGACAGTTTTAATAGTTGAACATGACGGCCTACTTACAGCATGAGCTGGTGAGACGCTTGCAACAAGTAACGCAGTAATTAAGAGGAGTGCGCGCTTCATCGGAAATCCTCATCTGATTTCACGAGTGCCATAGCCTTTACTGTATCGGTCTCACCGATTCCATAAACAGGACAGAGCTTTGAAAGGGGACAAGCCCCACATGCTGGCTTGCGACTATGACAGATGCGTCGACCATGCCAGATCATTCGCTGCGAGAGGTTGGTCCACTCTTTGCGTGGGATGAGATCGCCGACCGCAAACTCAACCTTCACTGGATCATCTAAATCAGTCCAGCCAAATCGCCGGGCAAGTCTTCCAAAGTGGGTATCAACCGTGATTCCTGGAATATCAAAGGCATGACCAAGGACAACATTTGCAGTCTTTCGGCCAACACCAGGAAGTTTTACGAGCTCATCTTGAATCGGTGGAACTTCTCCAGAGTATTCATGCATCAGGATTTCGCTCAATCCTTTGAGATAACGAGCCTTCACACGAAAGAAGCCGAGCGATTCAATGATGTTCTCGATATCGACGACAGATGCCCCAGCCATCTTCTTTGGTGTTCCATACTTCTTAAAGAGTCGCGGCGTTACAGAGTTGACCCGCTTATCGGTGCATTGCGCGCTAAGAACTGTTGCAACGAGCAATTGAAATGGAGTTTCAAAATCGAGTTCACAGCGAACATCGGGATAGCGTTTGGTGAGGATCTTGTACATCGCCATGGCCTCACGGGCGCTCTTCAACTCCGTCACAGGCTCAAGATTAGTCTCGATACCTATCTTTTGTGATCTTGGCTGCACCACAGTAAAGTGCGGCTGTGACCAAAGCTGCCGATGAATCTGTAATTCGTTCCGCACCATTGTTTAGCGCCTTAAGTAATGAAGAAGCTGCATCACTTCGCGCATCAATGACACTCGTCAAGGTCACCAAGGGACATACCCTCTTCAAAGAAGGTGAAGAAGGCGATCGCCTCTTCGTTGTTCTCGATGGAAAACTTAAGCTTGGTAAGTCATCACCGGATGGCCGAGAAAATTTGCAAGAGATTCTTGGACCAGGCGAGATGTTCGGTGAACTCTCACTCTTTGATCCAGGACCACGCACTGCGACTGCAACAGCAATTACTGATGCAAAGCTCTTGATGCTCCCTCATGAAAAAGTTCTCGATCTCATTACGTCACAGCCTGCAGTCTCGCTCGAGCTTCTACGTCGGTTAGCACAG
>CAJBLC010000031.1 GCA_903953805.1 uncultured Actinomycetes bacterium
GCACGATCCCAATGACTTTGAGATGGGCGTTCGCCATAACGTGCCGTTCATCATCATCATGGATGAACACGGCGTGATGCGTGGAACTGGTACTGAATTCGATGGCATGGATCGATTCGATGCTCGAGTCGCCGTCGTTGCCAAGTTGAAGGAGATGGGCCGCGTTCCATCTGAGAAGCGCCCATACATTCACTCTGTCGGGCACTGTTCACGCTGCGATACAACAGTTGAGCCACGCCTTTCAAAGCAATGGTTCGTCAAGGTTGGACCACTGGCAAAGGCTGCTGGAGATGCAGTCCGCGATGGACGCGTCAAGATCGAACCTGCAGAACTCGAACCACGCTACTTTGAATGGGTCGACAATATGCACGACTGGTGTATCTCACGTCAGTTGTGGTGGGGTCATCGCATTCCAGTTTTCTATGGTCCTAATGATGAGATCGTTGTCTGCGGTCCTGATGAAGAACCACCTTCCGGGTACACACAAGATCCCGATGTCCTTGATACGTGGTTCTCTTCCGCACTCTGGCCATTCTCGACTCTCGGCTGGCCAACAGAGACTGATGATTTAAAGAAGTTCTATCCAACGAGCGTTCTCGTTACTGGTTACGACATCCTCTTCTTCTGGGTTGCTCGCATGATGCTCTTTGGTCTCTTTGCGATGGATGGCGTTCAGCCATTCCACACAATCGCACTCCATGGATTAGTTCGCGATCGCTTTGGAAAGAAGATGTCGAAGTCTCGTGGAAATACCGTTGATCCGATTGAGTTCATGGATAAGTACGGTTCCGATGCACTTCGCTTCACACTCGCTCGCGGAGCGAACCCTGGTAGCGATCAGGCACTCGCCGAAGAGTGGATCGCTGGCGCTCGTAACTTTGCAACAAAGCTCTGGAACGCATCTCGTTTTGCGCTGATGAATGGCGCAACCGTTGAAGGAGCACTTCCAGCATTTGATTCACTCGACGATATCAACAAGTGGATTCTCACTCGTTTTAACGAGACTCTGGTAGAGGCCGATGCACTTCTTGAGAAGTATGAATTTTCGAAGGCGATGGAACTTATCTACCACTTCGCGTGGGATGACCTCTGCGACTGGTACTTAGAGCTATCTAAGTCCTCATTTGCTGCTGGGGGAGAGAGCGCTGCTCGCTCTGCTCGTGTCTTGGGATATGTCCTCGATAACTTGCTCCGTTTGATGCATCCAGCGATGCCATTCATTACCGAAGCGCTCTGGTGCAACCTCACCGGTCAAGAGACGCTCGTTACCGCTACCTGGCCAGAGGCAGTGGCAGCTCATGCAGATGAGAGCGCAAAGGCAAACATCGGAAAGATCCAAGAGATCATTACCGAGATCCGCCGCTTCCGAAATGATCAAGGAATCAAGGGATCAGCAAAGATTCTCGCTCGCTTCACAAACCTTGGTTCACTCGCAGATTACGAAGGAGCTATTCGCCATATCGTTCGTTGCGATGCTGAAGAAGGTAACTTCTCATCGAAGATTGAAGTCGGCAGCGTCACCATTGAGTTCGACTTATCAGGTGCGATCGATGTGAAGGCTGAGCGTGCTCGTTTAACGAAGGACTTGGCACAGGCTGAAAAAGATCGCGCAACAGCAAAGGTCAAACTCGATAACGAGGGATTCATGGCGAAGGCGCCACTTGAAGTCGTGACTGAGATTCGTGAACGCCTTGCCCAGACAACTGCTGATATCGAACGCATGACTGCAGCACTCGCTGCGCTACCGGCTGAATAATGAGCACTCCAGAAGATCTTCAAGCACTTGATCTCATTGAAGCTGCGCTCTTAAAGCGTTGGCCTGAGACTCGACTTGAACCTTCGCTTGATCGAATCAGAGCACTTACTTATGCACTTGGTGATCCACACCTGACGTATCCAACCATTCACATCACAGGTACTAATGGCAAGACAACAACGTCGCGGATGATCGATGCCTTGATGCATACCCTTGGTTATCGCACTGGTCGTTTCACAAGTCCGCATCTTGAATCATTCACAGAGCGAATCTCATTGAATGGTGAATCGATTTCTCCTGAAGGAATGATCGCTGCTTACAATGACATCGCGCTCTATTTGGATCTCGTTGATTCAAAGCAGCCGCATCCGATCTCATTCTTTGAGGCGATCACCGCTCTCGCCTTTGTCGCCTTTGCTGAATTCCCAGTTGATATCGGCATTATCGAAGTCGGCATGGGTGGCGAATGGGATGCGACAAATGTTGTCCAGAGCCAAGTCTCAGTTGTCACACCAATTGGTCTTGACCACATGGAGTATCTCGGAGAAACGATTGAAGAGATTGCGCTAACAAAATCAGGCATTATCAAGCATGAATCTCACGTTGTTCTCGCAGCCCAACCTGCCGAAGCGGCGACCGTACTCACCGCAAAGATCATCGCAGAGTCTGCTATTCCACACCGCGAAGGTGTTGAATTTTCAGTTGCTCGTCGCGATCTCGCTGTTGGTGGACAGGTCTTGGCTATCAACGGAATCCACGGTGAATACACCGATATCTTCTTGCCACTCTATGGCGCTCACCAGGCAAGCAATGCAGCGGTCGCCCTAGCGGCAGTTGAGGCCTTTGCTGGCGTGAAACTCGATGATGATCTCGTTCGTCAGGCGTTTGCCTCAGTCGAATCGCCTGGTCGTATCGAAGTACTCCATCGTGATCCAACTGTCATTGTTGATGCTGCGCACAATCCTCATGGCGCAAGCTCTCTAGCTCGCACGCTGCAAACAGAGTTTGATTTCGAGTCTATCTTCGGAGTTCTCGCAATCTTGGGCGAGAAAGATGTCCATGGCGTCCTCCTTGAACTAGAGCCGGTCATCGATCGCCTAGTCGTTACGCAGAATTCCTCACCGCGCGCGCTTCCTGTCGATGCTCTCTTTGCCGAGGCAGTCAAAGTATTTGGTGTTGAGCGAGTCTTTAAAGAGAACGATCTTCGCTCTGCTATCACATATGCACTAGAGCAGTGCACTCTCGTCAATCAAGTGAGTGAGGGTGTCTCGGCAGTTGTCGTCACTGGTTCCGTTGTGACTGCGGGTGAAACGCGCGCGATCATTCGAGAGTTCACAGAAGCATGAGAGTTTTAGGTTCTGCAGTAATAACGATGGAATTTTTCTTAATGGGCTTTGCACTTCTGCTGGCAATGGATAATCACAGTGCGACTGCACTGTGGATCGGCGGCGTGATTGCCCTTCTCTGTTTGGTGAACGCTGGCATGATGCGCAATATCCGTGGCTGGTATCTCGGAACACTCGTACAAGTTGCTCTGATTGCTTATGGAACGGTGATCCCACTGATGTATTTCATGGGCGCCTTATTCGCATTCTTGTGGGGGAGCGCCTATGTGGTGGGTCGAAAGGGTGAGGCCATAAGGGCAGCGTTGATAGCGCAGGCGGAAGGTTCCCCTGAGAAATCTCAGGATTCCGACCCAATTTAAGGCTACGGGGTTTACAAAGTAGACTGCCGCAGTGAGCGTAGAGAGAACCCTAATTCTGGTAAAGCCTGATGGCGTCCGTCGCCAACTCATTGGCGAAGTAATTCGTCGCGTTGAGACAAAGGGCTACAACGTTGTTGCGCTGAAAATGGTTCAAGCAGATCGTTCAATCCTTGCAGTTCACTATGCAGAGCACGAAGGTAAACCTTTCTACGAGCCGCTCGTTGAATTTATGTTGTCAGGACCGGTTGTTGCGATCATCGCTGAAGGCAATCGAGTCATCGAAGGATTTAGAAAATTAGCAGGTGCAACAGATCCAACTGTTGCTGAGCCAGGAACAATTCGCGGCGATCTTGCCCGCGATCAAGGTACAAAGGTCGTTCAAAATATCGTTCACGGTTCTGATTCAGCCGAATCAGCAGCACGTGAAATTGGTATCTGGTTCGCCGCAGATGTGAAGGGACTCGCATGAACAGCAACAAGATCGTGACCGAAGAAGATCTCCAAAAGGCTTCAAAGGGCCAGAAGGCCAGCCGGATGTCCTTTATTGGACGCGATATGGCGGTAGATCTCGGTACTGCAAACACACTCGTCTATGTTCGTGGTCGTGGCATTGTTTTGAATGAGCCATCCGTAGTTGCAGTCAACCAAGACACTGGTGCGATCCTCGCTGTTGGACTTGAAGCGAAGCGCATGATTGGCCGTACTCCTGGAAACATTATCGCTATCCGTCCATTAAAAGATGGTGTGATTGCAGACTTTGATACAACAGAGCGAATGCTCCGTTACTTTATTCAGAAGGTTCACCGTCGTCGCTATCTTGCTAAGCCACGTATCGTCGTCTGTGTTCCATCAGGCATCACCGGCGTTGAACAGCGTGCGGTAAAAGATGCTGGTTATGCCGCTGGCGCTCGCAAGGTCTATATCATTGAAGAGCCAATGGCTGCTGCTATTGGTGCCGGACTCCCTATCCATGAACCAACAGGAAATATGGTCGTCGATATCGGTGGCGGAACGACCGAAGTTGCAGTTATCTCCCTCGGCGGAATCGTTACAGCGCTCTCTATCCGTGTTGGTGGAGATGAGCTTGATCAGGCAATTATCGACTGGGTAAAGCGTGAATACTCACTCCTACTTGGTGAGCGCACTGCCGAAGAGATCAAGATGGCTATTGGTTCTGCTTACAAACTTCCAGGTGAGCCTGATGCAGAGATTCGCGGTCGCGATCTCGCAACGGGACTTCCAAAGACCATCCTCGTCTCTGCTGAAGATATCCGTAAGGCGCTTGAAGAGCCTGTTAACCAGATCGTTAATGCAGTGAAGAGCACACTCGATAAGTGCCCACCAGA
>CAJBLC010000032.1 GCA_903953805.1 uncultured Actinomycetes bacterium
GTAAGACCAAAGCGCATTGCTACTACTCCGGCCTCACGCTCAGACAAGGTGTCGAGAACTGAGTGGAGCTGCTCCTGAAGCAGCGTGAACGAGACTGCGTCAGCAGGAACGATCGCCTCTGAATCTTCGATCAAATCACCAAATTCAGAGTCGCCTTCTTCACCGAGTGGAGTGTGGAGAGAGATCGGTTCGCGACCATACTTCTGAACTTCAACAACCTTCTCAGGTGTCATATCGAGCTCTTTAGCGAGCTCTTCTGGAGTCGGTTCGCGACCAAGATCCTGAAGCATCTGGCGTTGAACACGTGCCAACTTATTGATGACTTCCACCATGTGAACTGGAATACGAATCGTACGAGCCTGATCTGCCATCGCGCGAGTGATCGCCTGACGGATCCACCAGGTTGCATATGTAGAGAACTTGTAACCCTTGGTGTAATCGAACTTCTCAACTGCGCGAATCAGACCGAGGTTTCCCTCTTGAATAAGGTCCAAGAACAACATGCCACGACCGGTGTAACGCTTTGCGAGAGATACGACAAGGCGGAGGTTTGCTTCAAGCAAGTGGTTCTTTGCCCGCTTGCCCTGTAAGACTAATTGCTCATATTCGCGCTTAAGTTTCTTATCCAACTTCTTATCTGTTGCGATCTTCTCTTCAGCAAAGAGACCCGCTTCGACTTGGAGTGATAACTCAACTTCCATCTCTGCATTGAGAAGTGGTACGCGACCAATAAGTTTGAGATAGTCCTTAACTGGGTCAGCAGTAGCTCCAGCAGTGAGAACAGTCTGTGCCGGTGCATCATCTTCTTCGGAATCTTTAATCGTAAATGCGTTCTCTTCGTTCTGAGATTCTTCAGCAACGTTGACAACGCGGATCTCGTTCTCTTTCTCTTCTGAAGCAACGATCTCTGTTACTTCTTCAACGAGTGTCTCGAGATCTTCGAGTTCAACTTCTTCAAGTTCAACTTCTTCGCCATCAATCTTTGTGACGACCGGCTTGCCAGCCTTATCGACCTTTCCGGCGGGCGCAGCAACATTAGTAGCTGGCTTGGGATTCTTCGCCGCTTCTTCAGCGAGGCGACGGGCTTCAAGTTCAGCCTTTGTAGGAAAGAGTTTGCGTCCGGCTGCCTTCTTCTCAGCTGCAGCTTTCGCCTCTGCCTCTTTCGCTAACTTCATAGCTTCGAGTTCAGCCTTTGTTGGAAATCTACGTGGACCAGTTGAAACTTTCTTTGCAACTGCCTTTTTCGCTGCAACCTTCTTTGCTGGAGCTGCCTTCTTGGCAGGTGCAGCTTTCTTACTCGATGACGCAGTTGCCTTTACTGCAGACTTCTTTGCAGGGGCTGCCTTCTTCACTGCTTTAGCGCCGTTTTTGGGCGCACTTGTTCCAGGCACAGGTCATCCTTTTGTTTATCTGACTCACTGTCGGGTCAGGGAAAGTTGCTAGGTATATTATAAATTGTCCACAGGCCAAATTGCACATCGCAACTCGTTATTTGAGGTGTTTTGACCCCGCTGCGACAGCTCTCCGGACGAAATCGCCCACTGTTTCGACTTCTATGAGGAAACCATCATGTCCGAATGGAGAGTTTAAGCGCTCTATTGCGGCAGAAGTAGGCGTGAGCTCAGCGATCTCTTCCTGCAAACGTGGCGGAAAGAGGCGATCGGTCTCGATGGCCATCACATAGGTAGGCACAGTGATGGTCGCGAGCGCAGCAGCTACTCCCCCTCGGCCGCGGCCGACATCATGGGAGTTCATGGCATCGGTCAAAGAAATATACGTATTGGCATCGAAGCGTTTCGCCAATTTATCGGCATGGTGGTCAAGATAGGACTCCACCGCCCAGCGACCCGTGTCGTCTCCTTGAAGCTCTCGACCAAAGCGCACATCCATCTCTGATTCGGTGCGATAGGTCAGATGAGCGATCCGCCGAGCGATACCCATGCCATTGAGCGGACCTTCTGGAAGTTCGTAGAAATCTCCGCCATTGAAATTCGGGTCGGTCTGGATAGCGCGAATCTGAATAGAGGCAGTTGCGATCTGATCGCCGGTTGCTACTGCTGAGGATCCAATTGTTGCAATCGCACCTACGCGATCAGGGTGAGTAATGGCCCATTCCAGAGCGCGCATGCCGCCGAGTGATGGACCCACGGAGAGAACAAATTTCTTAATGCCCAGTGCATCTGCGAGCGCATACTCGGCTGCGACCATGTCGCGAATCGTGATGCGCGGGAAGCGAGAGCCCCAGCGCTTTCCATCAGGTGCGATTGACGATGGACCAGTGCTGCCCTGACAGCCACCAATGACATTAGGGCAGATAATGAAATATTTATCGGAATCTAATGGCATTCCCGGCCCGACCATCGAAGGCCACCACCCAGGAACATCTGCCCATCCAGTCAAAGCATGATTGACGAGAATGGCATTGTCGCGATTTTCATTGAGAGTGCCCCACGTTTGATACGCGAGAGTGACATCGTGAAGTACTTCGCCCGACTCAAGGGGCAGATCACCAATTTTATGGAATAGCCGATCACCGGCGGCATGGTCCTCAAACCAGGCTCCGGATACTCGGCTATTCACAGATGTCATAGTGATCTCTATTCGCTCGCTATTAAATAGCTGCGAAGCCACCTTCGATATCAGCCTTGATATCCTCGATATTTTCAATACCTACTGAGAGACGAACCAACCCAGGAGTCACACCAGCAGTGAACTGCTCATCTGGTGTGAGTTGTGAGTGAGTCGTTGAAGCAGGGTGAATCACGAGTGAACGAACATCTCCGATATTCGCCACATGTGAGTGAAGTTTAAGAGCTTCAACAAACTTCTTGCCCGCTTCAATGCCGCCCTTGATCTCAAAGGAGAGAACAGAGCCGCTTCCCTTAGGTGCGTACTTCGTTGCAAGCGCGTGGTACTTGCTTGATGGGAGAGATGCGTAATTCACACTCTCAACCTCTGGGCGCTTTTCAAGCCATTTCGCTAGCTCTTGGGCATTTGATACATGGCGCTCAATACGCAAAGAGAGCGTCTCAAGTCCTTGGGCGAGTAGCCAAGCATTAAATGGGCTCACTGCTGCGCCGGTATCGCGTAGCAATGTGAGGCGAATCTTGAAGATGTAGGAGAGGTTTGCGCCGAATGGTGACCCAACGCCCAGCGCTTGGGCGTAGACCAGACCATGGTACGAAGGATCTGGTTGATTGAAGCCCGGGAACTTCGCAGCCTGCTTGGCATAGTCAAAGGTTCCGGCATCAACGATCGCTCCGACAACAGCGTTACCGTGTCCAGAGAGGAACTTCGTTGCCGAGTGAACAACAACGTCTGCACCATGTTCAATTGGACGAATAAGGAATGGAGTTGCGACTGTGTTATCAACGATCAACGGAACACCAGCATCATGTGCGACCTTTGCAACGGCCGCGATATCCAAGATCTCGTTCTTTGGATTGGCAATAGTCTCACCGAAGAGTGCCTTGGTGTTGGGGCGAATCGCCTTCTTCCAAGACTCTGGATCAGAAGGATCCTCAACGAAGGTAACGTCGATTCCAAACTTCTTAAAGGTGTAGTGGAAGAGATTGTAAGTACCACCGTAGAGACTTGGTGACGAGACAATATGGTCACCAGCTTCAGCGACATTCAGAAGTGCATATGTTGTTGCAGCAGATCCTGATGCAACGAGTAGCGATGCAACACCGCCTTCGAGCGAGGCGATACGTTGTTCAACGGCATCCTGTGTTGGATTCATGATGCGGGTATAGATATTGCCGAGCTCTGCTAGCCCAAAGAGATCAGCGGCATGTTTAGTGTCGCGGAATTGATATGCCGTTGTCTGATACAACGGAAGGGCACGGGCACCAGTTGTTGGATCAGGCACTTGGCCGGCATGGACTTGGCGGGTTTCAAAGGATGCTTTTGCTGGATCAAACGACATTTCTCACTCCTTAAAGTGAATACAGGAGGGTGCTTCTTCAGACTCCGCCGCATTGCGGAAAGAGATTCATCACCCACGCTTGCCGCTGCACTTTGCTAGCGACCTGGTCTTCACCCGGAGCACCCCACCGTGGTGGAGGGTTGCCGTCCAGTAAGCCGGGGCTAAACACTGGAACTCGTGACCTGGCTAAATAATAAAGGCTTAGTTCGTCTCAGTCCAATGCGATGTGATTGGAAGGCGACGGTCCTTACCAAATGCTCGAGTAGAGATCTTGGTGCCCGGTGGATATTGGCGTCTCTTATATTCAGCGCGATCAACCATGCGAATCGTTCGCATCGCCAACTGTGGATCAAAGCCAGCGGCCAAGAGTCCTTCGAGTCCGCCATCCTCATCGATATAGATAGTGAGCATGCGATCCAGGGTTGGGTAGTCGGGCAAAGAATCGCTGTCCTTCTGATCTGGGCGAAGCTCTGCAGACGGCTCCTTGTTGATCGAACTCTCTGGGATCGGTGGAACCTCTCCGCGTCGAACCGCTTCCGCATTGCGCCAACGTGCGATTGCCCAGACCTCCATTTTGAGAAGGTCTTTGATCGGCGCATACCCGCCTACTGCATCGCCATAGAGCGTGGAATATCCGACAGCTAATTCCGATTTATTTCCAGTCGCCAGTACGAGATGTCCATCTTGATTTGAGAGCCCCATCAAGGTTGTGCCACGTACGCGCGCCTGTACATTCTCTTCGGCCAATCCAGTGAGACCTAATTCGTTTAAGAAGGTATTTACCATGGGCTGGATATGAACCACGGAGTAACGAAGGCCGATTCGCTGCGCAGAATCTTGCGCATCTGTAAGTGAGTGATCGCTTGAGTATTGACTTGGAAGCGAGACTCCGTAAACGCGACGAGGGCCGATGGCATCCGCTGCAATGGCGGCAACAACAGCAGAATCGATTCCGCCGGAGAGGCCAAGTAGTACTGTCTTAAAACTATTCTTCTCAACATAGTCTCGAAGCCCGACAACGAGGGCCTCCCAAATCTCGGCCGCATCATCAAGGCGATGTGCGATGCCAGGAGTGAGTGATTTGTAATGAGGAATTGGCTTCTCGGAGAGAATGAGATCAGGCGTGGATGTTGTTGGCTCAACTTCAACATCGACCACCATAAGTCCATCATCAAACTGAGGTGCTCGCGCAATAGTCCGACCTTCGGCGTCTACAACAATCGAATCGCCATCGAAGACAAGATCATCTTGACCGCCGGTCATATTGACGTAGCAGAGTGGCGCACCAATCTCCTGCGCGCGTTGTGAGACTAATCCGGCGCGACGATCATCCTTCTCTCGCTCAAATGGACTTCCGTTTGGAACAACAACAAGCCCAGGGGTCCGTGCCGCTAACTGCTCTACTGGTCCTTCAAAGCGCCAGATATCTTCGCAGATGGCAATTCCAACATCGATTCCATGAACTCTAAAGACCATCGATGAGGTACCCGGTACAAAGTTTCGGAACTCGTCAAAGACTCCATAGTTGGGAAGATGATGTTTGATATATCGCCCAACGATCTGGCCACGATGAATGATCGCAACGGCATTCTGAGGAGCGCCATCGCCATCTTCATCGAGATAGCCAACGATGGCGGTCATCTCCGGGGCGATCTCGCCGATCGAATCTGCAACCTCTGCAACGGCTTTTCGAGAGGCCTTTCGAAATGTCGCTCGAAGCGCAAGATCTTCAACAGGATACCCAGTCAGCACCATCTCCGGAAAAACCAGGAGGTGGACTCCTGCAGCTTGAGCCTTCTCGGCATAATCGAGAATCAGGGCGCGATTGTTGATCAGATCCCCCACGGTGGGATTGATCTGAGCAAGGCCTACCCGAATCTGGCTCGATTTCCTTCTCACGCGATCAGCCTACAGGGGCTACTATTTTGGTACTGACATATTTATCCTGAACCGGCGACGGGGACCTTTATGGCCTCGATCGCAAAAGGAGCTGACATGCGCACGACTATCTCTGATCTTGCTGCTCGAAAGCGTCGCGGCCAGAAGTGGGCGATGCTCACCGCTTATGACTCTATGGTCGCATCAATACTGGACGAGGCTGATATTCCGGTCCTGTTAGTCGGCGACTCCGCCGGTAATAATTTCCTCGGTGAAGAGAACACCATCCCGGTCACTGTGGGTGAGTTGGTCGCTCTCTCTCGCGCTGTAGTTCGCGGATCCTCCAAAGCCCTCGTGGTCGCAGATTTTCCCTTTGGCTCTTATGAGTCGGGAGTCGATGCCGCACTCGCTACGGGAATTAGATTCTTTAAAGAGGCGAAGGTGCAGGCGGTAAAACTTGAAGGCGGCACCAAGGTCGTACCTCAAATTCAGGCTCTCATTGCTGCTGGAATCCCGGTTATGGGCCACCTGGGGCTGACTCCACAATCTGTTCATGCCCTTGGTGGTTTCAAAGTTCAGGGTCGGGGCGATGATGGCGAGCGCATCAAATCAGATGCACGCGCACTCGCTGCGGCAGGAGTCTTTGCCATTGTCCTGGAGTTGGTACCAGAAGAGCTCGCATCCGAGATTGCTGCTGAACTCTCCATTCCCATTATCGGCATCGGTGCCGGAAAGGGCGTAGATGCCCAAGTTCTGGTCTGGACCGATCTCATGGGCCTCACCATCGGTGCGCCAAAATTTGCCAGGGCTTATCTCGACGGCCGCGCCTTGATGGTCGATGCGGCGAAACGCTGGTCGGCCGATGTCACTTCTGGAGATTTTCCCGGACCGGAAGAGACATTCCACTGAAATAACCTGGCAATCTCAATACGCTTCCCACCATGAGCAAATTTGCCCTTGATCTCTCCCCGCTAAAAAAGTATCGAGAGCTGCGCCTGCTCTTTACCTCGGGGCTCATCACTCGCCTGGGCTCGATGGTTACGTACGTCGCCCTCCCCTTTCAAATTAAGGATCTCACCAACTCCTATATCGCGGTTGGGTTGATGGGCGCCGCCCAGATCATTCCCCTGATCGTCTTCAGCCTCTACGGCGGGGTCTTGGCGGATTGACTTGATCGAAAGAAGATGATCTTTATTACCGAGTTTGGCTCACTCGCCCTCTCTTCACTTCTGCTCTTTAACTCACTCCTCCATAAGCCGCATCTGATCCTTCTCTACTTCATCGCCGCTGGATTTACCTCACTCGATGGACTTCAAACTCCTAGCCTTTCAGCGATCGTGCCAAGAATTGTTGACCACGAAGATTTGCCATCGACGACTGCTTTGATGGGAATACGTTGGCAGGTCGGCGCAGTCGTTGCACCTGCAATTGGTGGAATCATGATCTCCACTCTCGGAGTGAAATCTGCATACATCATGGATGTCATTAC
>CAJBLC010000033.1 GCA_903953805.1 uncultured Actinomycetes bacterium
ATCTGCTTAAGTGGAGCTTCAATTGCGAACTCAACGATACGTGCACCAGTTGCTTCGTCACCCGTGAGTGAGAGCTTTGCAAGTGCCTTACCTGCCTGGAGAAGTGCAACGCCACCACCGGCGACGATACCTTCTTCAACAGCTGCCTTCGCATTGCGAACGGCATCTTCAATACGGTGCTTACGCTCTTTGAGTTCAACCTCAGTTGCAGCGCCAGCCTTGATAACAGCTACGCCACCAGCAAGCTTGGCAAGGCGCTCCTGGAGCTTCTCACGATCGTAATCGGAATCGCTCTTCTCAATCTCTGCGCGAATCTGATTGACGCGGCCCTTGATCTGCTCAGCATCGCCAGAACCTTCAACGATTGTTGTCTCTTCCTTTGCAACAACGACCTTACGGGCGCGGCCAAGAAGTGACATATCTGCTGAATCAAGCTTGAGGCCAACCTCTTCAGAGATAACGGTTCCACCTGTGAGGATCGCGATATCTTGAAGCATTGCCTTACGACGATCACCAAATCCTGGCGCCTTAACAGCAACAGATTTAAATGTTCCGCGAATCTTGTTAACGACGAGGGTCGCAAGAGCTTCGCCTTCGACATCTTCAGCAAGAATCAATAGTGGCTTACCTGACTGCATAACCTTTTCGAGAATAGGAAGGAGATCCTTGATATTTCCGATCTTGGAATTTGCAATGAGGATATATGGATCTTCAAGAACTGCCTCCATGCGATCAGAGTCAGTTGTGAAGTAAGGAGAGATGTAACCCTTATCAAAGCGCATACCTTCAGTGAGCTCGAGTTCGAGTCCAAAGGTGTTGCTCTCTTCGACGGTGATAACGCCTTCCTTGCCGACCTTATCCATCGCCTCTGCGATCATCTCGCCGATCGTTGAATCAGCTGCTGAGATAGATGCAGTTGCTGCAATCTGTTCCTTGGTTTCAACTGGCTTTGCCATGGCAGAGAGCTCAGCAGAGATTGCTTCAACAGCCTTCTCGATACCGCGCTTGATCGCCATTGGGTTTGAGCCAGCTGCCACGTTGCGAAGTCCTTCGCGAACGAGCGCTTGAGCTAATACTGTTGCTGTGGTTGTTCCGTCGCCTGCTACATCGTCAGTCTTCTTTGCGACCTCTTTGACGAGCTCTGCGCCGATCTTCTCCCATGGGTCATCGAGTTCGATCTCTTTCGCGATCGAGACACCATCGTTTGTGATGGTTGGGGCTCCCCACTTCTTCTCGAGGACAACGTTGCGACCACGGGGCCCGAGGGTTACCTTGACGGCATCCGCAAGAGCATTCATACCGCTCTTCCGTAAAGGTTTTTCAAGCATCGGGCATGGTCCGCCTGTACATTCTCTTCGGCCAATCCAATGAGACCTAATTCGTTTAAGAAGGTATTTACCATGGGCTGGATATGAACCACGGAGTAACGAAGGCCGATTCGCTGCGCAGAATCTTGGGCATCTGAAAGCGAGTGATCGCTTGAGTATTGACTTGGAAGCGAGACTCCGTAAACGCGACGAGGGCCGATGGCATCCGCTGCAATCGCAGCAACAACAGCTGAATCGATTCCACCAGAGAGGCCAAGCAATACTGTCTTAAAACCATTCTTCTCAACATAATCTCGAAGCCCGACAACGAGGGCCTCCCAAATCTCTGCCGCATCATCAAGGCGATGTGCGATACCTGGAGTGAGTGATTTGTAATGAGGAATTGGCTTCTCGGAGAGAATCAGATCAGGCGTGGATGTTGTTGGCTCAACCTCAACATCGACCACCATAAGTCCATCATCAAACTGAGGTGCTCG
>CAJBLC010000034.1 GCA_903953805.1 uncultured Actinomycetes bacterium
AAAGATCCAGGATGGTTGATCTTGGTCAAGGGCGTCATCGTCTTCGTAATCTGCGTACTTCTCACATTGATGTCGGTCTGGGGCGAACGTCGCATCGTTGCTCGGATGCAGATGCGTCTTGGGCCAAATCGCGTTGGTCCATTTGGACTGCTTCAATCACTAGCTGATGGCGTGAAACTCGCGCTTAAGGAAGATCTCATTCCAAAAGCTGCCGATCGCATCGTCTTTGTTATTGCCCCAGTTATCAGTGCTACAACCTGCTTTATGGCCTTTGCGGTCATGCCACTCACTGGCAAGGTCCACCTCTTTGGTCATACAACGGTGATGCAATTGACCGACCTACCTGTCGGCGTTCTTTATGTATTAGCAATCGCATCAGTTGGTGTCTACGGAATTGTCTTAGCTGGGTGGTCCTCTGGATCTACCTACCCATTACTTGGTGGACTCCGCTCGAGCGCGCAGGTGATCTCGTATGAAGTTGCGATGGGACTCTCACTCGTCGCCGTCTTCATCTATGCCGGCTCGATGTCGACATCAGATATCGTTGCTGCTCAGCACAAGTGGTGGTTTGCAGTAGTGCTCTTCCCATCATTCATTATTTATGCGATCTCCATGGTTGGCGAGACAAACCGCGCACCATTCGATCTCGCTGAAGCTGAAGGTGAACTTGTCGGTGGCTTCCATACCGAGTATTCATCTCTCAAGTTCGCACTCTTCTTCTTAGCTGAATATGTCAACATCGTTGCAGTCTCATCACTTGCTACAACGCTCTTCCTTGGCGGCTATCACGCACTTCCAGGGCTTGGCTTCACCGAGAATTGGTTGGGTGGTTGGTTTGGCATGGTCTGGTTCTTTGCCAAGGTTGTTGGCTTCTTCTATCTCTTTGTCTGGTTGCGCGGAACTCTTCCACGTATGCGTTACGACCAATTCATGAAGTTTGGCTGGAAGGTACTTATCCCAGTCTCACTCGTCTGGATCATGGTTGTCTCCACACTTCGCGTCATGTCAGCTCGGGGCGAGCCTCGTTCAGTCATTGCTGGATTTACCTTTGGCGTTGTTCTCTTGATTATGGCTGCATCATCGCTCTACGAACGATCTGTTCGTCAGGGTGCAGCAGTTGAGATTCCAGATAGCAGCGTTGAACCATCATTCCCAATCCCACATGTTTCAGGGATCAATCGAGTGGAGAGCACCAATGGATAACATCACTCCTCGCGATTCCGAATTTGGATTAGAGAAGGCGGCCTCAGAGAGTGCGCCCATCCTTGATCAATCGGCCGGTAGCTTCTTCAAGCAACTCCAAGGCTTCTGGGTCACCTTCGTAACTCAGTTCAAGAAGGTCAATACTGTTCAATATCCAGAGGTAAAAGAGCCAACTGCAGAGCGATTCCATGGTCGCCATCAGTTGAATCGCCACCCAGATGGCCTTGAGAAGTGCATCGGCTGTGAGCTCTGCGCATGGGCCTGCCCAGCAGATGCAATCTATGTCGAGGGCGGAGATAACACGCCCGATGCTCAGTACTCACCAGGAGAGCGCTACGGCAAGGTCTATCAAATTAATTACCTTCGTTGCGTCTTCTGCGGACTCTGCATTGAGGCCTGTCCAACGCGAGCACTCACCATGACCAATGAATATGAACTTGCTGATGAATCTCGTTCAAAGTTGATCTTTGAGAAGGAAGATCTCCTTGCGCCACTTCGCCAAGGAATGTTGATGCCGCCACACCCTATGTATCCAGGCTCAACTGATACAACGTATTACAAGGGAGAAGTACCAGGTTCACACCCATCACAGGAGTCACATGCTTAATATGTCCCTCCACGTTGGTAGCACACATACTCCAGAGGCGGTGCTCTTCTGGGCGATGGCGCCATTGGCAGTGCTTGCTGCTGTTGGAATGTTGCTCGTCAAGAAGGCGGTGCACTCTGCGCTTCTTCTCGCTTGGGTAATGATCACGTTAGCAATCTTCTATATCGCTCAAGATGCGCTCTTCTTAGGTATCGTCCAAGTTGTCGTCTATACCGGCGCCGTGATGATGCTCTTCCTCTTTATTCTTATGTTGGTCGGTGTTGATAGCTCTGACTCGCTCGTTGAAAATATTAAAGGTCAGCGACCTGCTGCGATTCTTGCCGCTCTTGGATTCGGTGGACTCCTCACATCGCTAATCGGACGCGCTGTTACCCACACCGATTCAGTTGGCTTGTCACTTGTGAATGCGAATGGCAATGTGCAGACAATCGCACAATCACTCTTCACGCAGTATGTCTGGGCTTTTGAAGTTATCTCAGCACTTCTTATTACCGCCGCTCTCGGTGCAATGGTTCTTGCTCATAGTGAGCGTAAGCATGCATCCCAGCGCCAACTATCGGTGGATCGCTTCCGCCAGGGTTCATTGGGCGCAACTGCTGGCCTGCCAGCCTCTGGCGTCTATGCCCGTCACAATGCCGTTGACGTTCCAGCGCTTCTCCCTGATGGAACTCCAGCACTGACTTCTATCTCACCAACCCTTGAAGCACGTGGTGACATCATCGCAAGTGAGCCATTTACGCTCTCTGCAACAGAAGAGGAAGAGGATTAATGGATATCTCAAATTACATCTACCTCTCTGCGATCCTCTTCACGATCGGCGCCATCGGAGTAGTCGTACGTCGCAACGCGATCGTCGTCTTTATGTGTGTTGAGCTCATGCTCAATGCTGCAAATCTCGCCTTTGTTACATTCTCACGGATTAACGGAAATATCGATGGCCAGATTGCATCCTTCTTTACGATGGTTGTTGCCGCTTGCGAAGTGGTCGTTGGCCTAGCAATTATCGTGACGATGTATCGCTCACGTCGTTCAGCATCTGTTGATGATGCTAGTTTGTTGAAGCGATAACCATGACAACTCGTAACGACCTTGTGTACCTCATTGCACTTCCACTCTTTAGCTCTGCCTTCCTGCTTCTTCTTGGCAAGGTTGCTAATAAGTGGGGCCACCTCTTCGCTACATTGGTCTCAGCTTCGACCTTTGGAATCGGACTCTATGAGTTCGTCGCGATGCGTAGCCGCGCAGGCGATGCCCGCGCTGCCACTCAGAAGATCTTCGAATGGATCTCAGTTGGCACCTTCAAGGTAGATGCATCGCTGCTTCTCGATCAATTGAGTATCTGCTTCGTCTTACTCATCACCGGTGTTGGTACCTTGATTCACATCTACTCCATCGCCTATATGTCGCACGATAAAGATCGTCGTCGATTCTTCGCCTATCTCAATCTCTTTATCGCTGCGATGCTCCTCCTTGTCCTCGGAGATTCGTACCTCAACCTCTATGTTGGTTGGGAGGGCGTAGGTCTCGCCTCATACCTCTTGATTGGTTTCTGGAATGAGCGTCCGGCTTATGCAACCGCAGCTAAAAAGGCTTTTGTTGCAAACCGCGTGGGCGATATCGGCCTCTCACTTGCGATCATGATCGCCTTCACCCAATTTGGTTCTGTCACATTTGCTGGCGTAAAAGCTGGTGCGCCTCATGCATCACCTGCTGCTCTGACAGCGATCGGCGCCATGCTCTTGCTCGCTGCCGCTGGTAAATCAGCACAATTCCCATTGCAATCATGGCTTGGCGATGCGATGGCTGGCCCAACCCCAGTATCTGCTCTGATCCACGCCGCGACTATGGTGACCGCTGGCGTCTATCTCATTACCCGCTCTAACTTCATCTTTGATGCTTCGTCAACTGCACGCTTGCTCGTCGTCATCGTCGGAGCGATCACCCTTCTCTTCGGAGCGATCGTTGGTACTGCAAAAGATGACATCAAGAAGGCGCTCGCCGCTTCAACGATGTCGCAGATCGGTTACATGATCTTGGCAACTGGACTTGGCCCAATCGGATATGCCTTTGCGATCATGCACCTACTCACTCATGGATTCTTTAAAGCGAGCATGTTCCTTGGTGCTGGTTCTGTCATGCATGGCATGAACGATGAAGTGAATATGCGTCGTTACGGTGGACTTGGCAAAGTTATGCCAATCACCGCAATCACATTTGGTCTTGGATATCTCGCGATTATCGGAGTACCACCATTCGCTGGCTTCTATTCAAAAGATAAAATTATTGAGACCGCATTTAACGCTGGTGGGACACGTGGTCTCGTTCTTGGTGGGGCAGCGCTCCTTGGCGCAGCGATCACCGCTTTCTATATGACTCGCGTTGTTGTACTTACCTTCTCCGGCAAGAAGCGATGGGATGATCAAGCTCATCCACATGAATCACCATCACTGATGTGGATTCCAATGGTTCTTCTCTCTGTGGGCTCTGTAGCTTCTGGTTACCTGCTCAGCAAGGGCAGTGCCCTTGTTCACTGGTTAGCACCAGTTGTTAACCCAACAAGCGCTGAAGGTGGCAAGGAGCTCATGCGTCCGATCGTGGTTTCAGAACTTGCACTTGGAGTTGTCATTCTTGGTGTCTTCACTGCAATCGTGAAATATGGCAAGAACGTTCCCGTCGAAGCACCGAACGGTTCTGCACTTACTCGCTTTGCTCGTCGCGATCTTGGTCAGGATGATTTCAACCATCGCGTCCTCGTACTCCCAGGCCAAGCTATTACTAAGGGCTTGGTCGCGATGGACTTCTCCTTCATTGATGGAGTTGTCAGAGCCGTTGGCTGGGTCCTCTCGTACTTCTCGCAATCCCTCAAAAAGGCGCAGAATGGTTATGTTCGTAGCTATGCACTCCTCATGACCGCTGGTGCAATCGCACTTCTCGCAACGATCTGGTTGGTGACGCTATGAGCCTTGTAACGATCCTAGAACTCGTCCCACTTCTTGGAGCTGGACTCCTCTTTGCTCTTCCTAAGGGGAATGCAAAGCTCATCAAGCAGAGCGCTTTCGCTCTCTCTGTCGTTACTCTCATCGTCTCACTTCTTATCGCCTACCGTTTTAAGACAAATGTCAGCGGTATGCAATTTGTTGAATCGCGTAGTTGGATCGCTAACTTCGGAATTCGTTATGCCGTTGGAATTGATGGCATGGCGCTAGTTCTTATTCTGCTCACCACAATATTGACTCCGATAGTTCTTCTCGCTGGTTGGAATGAGGCAGAGACCGGTCGCTGGAGCGTTCGCACCTTCTACGTATTGATGTTGATTCTGGAAAGCTCGATGATCGGTGTCTTTGCGGCAACTGATGTCTTCCTCTTCTATGTGATCTTTGAAGCGATGTTGATTCCGGTCTATCTTCTTATTGGTGGCTACGGTCGTGGCGAACGATCTGCCGCGGCGATGAAGTTCTTGCTCTACTCACTTCTCGGTGGACTTTTGATGTTGGCCGCAGTTATCGGTATCTACATCATCTCTACCAATCAGATCGGTGGCACCTTCGATACTGCGAAGTTAGCTACCCTCCAGATTGATTCCGGAACTGAGAACTTCCTCTTCCTTGGATTCTTCATTGCCTTCGCGATCAAGGCGCCGTTGTGGCCATTCCATACCTGGTTGCCAGGGGCTGCTAAATCAGCGACTCCTGCCACTTCAGTACTCCTCTTAGGTGTCCTGGATAAGGTCGGAACCTACGGAATGATTCGATTCTGTATCACTCTCTTCCCGCATGCCACCAAGACATTCACTCCAGTAATCATCGTTCTCTCGTTGATCTCAATCCTTTACGGTGCATTTCTTGCGATCGGCCAGCGTGATATCAATGGCCTGATCGCCTTTACCTCTATTAGCCACTTCGGCTTTATCGTCTTGGGAATCTTCGCGATGACATCGCAGGGGCTTTCTGGCGCAACGCTCTATATGGTGAACCACGGCTTCTCGACCGCTGCACTCTTCTTGGTCGCTGGCTGGATGGTTGCGCGTCGTAACTCCTCACAAATCGCCGACTTCGGTGGTCTACAGCGAGTTACCCCCGTTATGGCTTGGTCCTTCTTCATCGCAGGCATGTCAGCGCTCGCATTGCCAGGTATCTCCAGCTTTGTCAGTGAGTTCCTTGTACTTGTTGGAACCTTCACCAAATATCCAGTCGCTGCGATTGTTGGAACAACCGGCATTGTTCTCGCTGCGCTCTATGTATTGATTACCGTTCAACGTTCACTCCATGGGCCAACAACTTCAGGTAATGAGAACCTCTCTGATCTAAACCTCCGTGAGAAGGTAGCTATCGCTCCGGTAATCGCCATTCTCGTTCTCATGGGATTCTTCCCTAAGCCAGTACTTCATTGGATCAACCCAAGCTCTGCACAGACGATGCAGGCGGCTGGCGTGAGCGATCCACTTCCAAAGGCAGGTAAGTAATGTTGACCGCACCGCATCTCAACTATCAACTGCTCGCCCCTATTCTTATTATTTTGGCGGGCGCACTTATCGGCGTTGGCGTTGAAGCCTTTGTACGTAAGGCGCTTCGCGCACCGGTTCAACTCGCGATTGCGCTCATTTCAGTTATCGCATCCTTTGTGCAATTGCTTCGAGTCCGCGATCTCCGATCTACAACAGCAGCGATCGCATCCTTCTCCTTTGATGGTGCAACAGTCTTTATGCAGGGTGCGATCTTGGTGCTCGCATTCTTTGCACTGCTCTTGATCTCAGATCGTGGCAATTTCGTTGCTCAGGCATCGGCAATTCCAGGTTCAGAGGATGAGCAACTCTCGATTACTACCGGTAAGAATCAGACAGAGGTCTTCCCGCTCACGCTCTTTGCAATCAGCGGAATGATGCTCTTTCCAGCTGCGACAGATCTGATCACCCTCTTTGTTGCTCTTGAAGTTCTCTCATTGCCGCTCTATTTAATGGCTGGCTTATCTCGACGTCGCCGGTTGCTCTCGCAAGAGGCAGCACTGAAGTACTTCTTGCTCGGTGCCTATTCATCAGCATTCTTCCTCTTCGGCAGTGCATTCCTCTATGGATATTCAGGCTCACTCTCGCTCAATGGAATCGCTGCTGCCATCACTGGTAACTCCGGAAACGATATCTTCCTCTTGATCGGAACGATCTTCCTGATGGTTGGGCTGCTCTTCAAGATTGGTGCAGTTCCATTCCATTCATGGACACCTGATGTCTACCAAGGTGCCCCAACACCTATTACCGGCTTTATGGCTGCTTGTACCAAGATTGCTGCTCTGGGCGCGATGCTCCGTATCTTCTATGTCGCCCTTGCTGGCGATCAGATCCAGTGGCGACCAATTGTCACCGTGATTAGCATTGTCACGATGCTTGTTGGCGCGATTGCTGCAATCTCACAGCGCGATGTAAAGCGCACCTTGGCATTCTCATCCATCGCACATGCTGGCTTCTTGCTTACTGGAATCGTTGCTCTCAACCAATCTGGCTTGAAGGCATCGCTCTTCTATCTCGTTGCCTATGGTTTTGCCACCTTGGGTGCATTTGCAATCGTGACGCTCGTCAGAGATTCATCTGGTGAAGTTACTGATATGAATCGCTGGGTTGGACTTGGCAAGAAGTCACCATTGATCGCCGGCGCATTCTGTCTCTTCCTCTTGAGCTTCGGCGGAATTCCACTTACAAGTGGATTCATTGCGAAGTTCTCAATCTTCACCGCTGCATATGAGAATGGAAATATCTCAGTCGTCGTCTTTGGTGTGCTCACCAGCGCGATCGCTCTCTTCTTCTATCTACGTGTGATCGTGATGCTCTTCTTCACTGAGCCCAAGAGCGATGCCGTTACTGTCTCGGTCCCATCGCCTCAGGTCAGCTTTGTAGTTGCGGCAAGTGTGATTGTCACTATTGTTCTCGGTGTGTACCCATCACTCTTGCTCAATAGCGCACAGAGCTTCGCCAGCTTCCTTCGTTAATGTCACTAGGAATCCCGCAGCTCGATCCTGCCCTTGAAAGCACTCTTACCGCCGATATGGCGAGAGTTGAATCTTTGCTGCGCTCACATATTGAGGGCGAGTACCCACTCGTTATTGAGACCTCACGCCACCTCGTTGAGGCTGGTGGGAAGCGCCTCCGTCCACTTTTAACTCTGCTGGGCGCTCAATTCGGCGATCCGGCAGCCCGGGGAATCGTCGAAGCTGCTGTTGTCTGCGAACTTACCCATTTAGCAACGCTCTATCACGATGATGTCATGGATGAGGCGCCCCTTCGGCGTGGAGTGGAGAGCGCAAATAACCGGTGGGGAAATACCGTTGCGATTCTTACCGGTGACTATCTCTTTGCGAAGGCATCTCAGCTACTTGCTGATTTGGGGCCAGAAGCTGTTCGATTGCAAGCCGCAACCTTTGAACGGTTGGTGATTGGGCAGATCACTGAGACCCAAGGTTCGCCATCAGACACAAATCAACTCGATCATTACCTACACGTCATTTCTGGCAAGACAAGCTCGCTCATCGCAACAAGTATTCGCTTCGGTGCCATGCTCTCCGGCGCAGATGAGAAGACCATTGAAACACTCACCCAATATGGTGAACTTATTGGAACAGTCTTCCAACTCGCTGATGATGTTATCGATATTGCGAGCGAGACAAATGAATCTGGAAAGACTCCTGGAACCGATCTGCGTGAAGGAGTTCCGACTCTAGTCACGCTCTATATCCTTGAATCGAATGATCCAGCAGATGCGCAGCTCCGTGAAATTCTCTCAGCGCCGATCACCGATGAAGCCGTTGTTCAATCAACGCTCAAGGCACTTCGTGAGCACGAAGCACTTGCAAATGCGCGCCGCATTTTGATTACCTATGCAGATCAAGCCCGTGAACGGCTATCGACATTGGCAGATGGTCCAGCAAAAGATGCGCTATCAAACCTTTGTGAGGCGATCATTACCCGAACTGCTTGATCGAACAAGGTCAATTCCGAGTGTGATCAGCGCTCCCCAGATAATAAAGAAGCCGATCCAACTTGCCACCGACATCTTCTCGTGGCGCACAACGACGCCGATCAGAAATTGCAGAGTTGGTGTGATGTATTGAAGTAGGCCAATGATGGTAAATGGCAGGCGATTGCCAGAGCCATTGAAGAGCAGTAATGGAATTGCAGTCACAACGCCAGCGCCGACTAGGAGCAAGGTAAGCCCAGTCCCGTGACCAAAGTGAGATTTACCCTGATTAGCTAAGAGGAGTAAGTAGCCACCGTAAAAGGGGAGTGAGATGAGAGTCTCGATCGTCAGCCCCTGTAAAGCAGGTATAGCAAGCTGCTTTTTGATGACTCCATAGCTTCCCCAGGAGAGTGCGAGAGCGAAGGCGATCCATGGTGGCCGACCATAATCGATGGTGAGTACAAGTACTCCCACGACTGCGATCCCAACGGAGAGCCATTGAAGTCTGCGCATCCTCTCTTTAAGGAGCAGGACACCGAAGGCGATGATGATCAGCGGATTGATGTAATAACCAAGTGCACACTCAACGACATGGCCATGGTTGACGCCCCAGATATAGACGAGCCAGTTAATTGAGATGAGAAGTGAGGTGAGTGCCAACTTAAAGAAGGTCTTAGCGCTCTTCATGAGCGTCAATGTTGGAGTTAATTGGTGCAAGAGTGCGAGTGCAATGAAGCAGACAAGAAGTGTCCAGACAGATCGATGAGCAACAATCTCAACCGGACCTGATGGCTTCAGTAGCGGCCAATAAAGTGGGAAGAGACCCCAAATGCCGTAAGCGCTTACACCAAAGAGGAGACCGAGTTTGTAACTCTTCATTTAGCGGTAGTTAGTAAATTGAACAGCAAACTCCCATGGATGATCTTTCACCATGGCGATTGCAGTTTGGAGATCATCACGGCTCTTGCTCGTGACACGAAGTTCATCGCCTTGGATCTGAGTCTTGAGAGACTTTGGTCCTTCATCGCGAAGTAGTTTGGCAATCTTCTTCGCATTCTCGGTTGAGATACCTTCTTTTAAGGTGCAGGCAATTTTGTAAGTCTTACCGCTGAGCTGTGGAGCACCAGCATCGAGGTGCTTGAGTGAGACGCCACGCTTTACCAATTTATCCTTGAGTACTTCCAAGGCGGCCTTCGCCTTCTCTTCAGTATCAGCTTCAATATTGATCTTGCCCGTGCTCTTTTCGAGCTTCGTTCCGGTATTTTTAAAATCAAAGCGGGTATCGATTTCGCGCTCGGCCTGGTTAAAGGCGTTATCTACTTCCATCTCATCGATCTTTGAGACGATATCGAAGCTGGAATCAGCTGCCATTTACTGTGCCTCCTGAGTGCGAATTGCTGTGCGTGAAAGGGCGATGTGTCCTACGAATCCTACGATGAGAGCGAAGATGATTCCGACGTTTGCGAAGGCCCATGGACCGGTTTTTCCACCGATCGCACCCATGAAATAGCCCTGCCACGAGAGCCAGGATGCCATGGTGTTGGTGACGAAGCCCCAACCAATAATCGAACCAACGAGAACGAGGCCAATGCTGCGCAGGTTATAGGTGCCATAACGGCCCGAGTCGGTGAAGAGATCTGCCTCGTTGTAATCGCGCTTGCGCATAAGTACATCGGCAACGAAGATCGCAGACCACACTGCGACCGGAACTCCGAGTGTGATGATGAAGCCTTGGAATGGCAGGAAGAAGTTCTTGGAGATCCAGACGATATAGATCGTTCCGATCGCCATGAACGTTCCATCAATACCGGCAGCAACGTGGCGCTTAACAGGCAACCCAATCGAAACGAGAGTGATTCCCGATGAATAGAGATCGAGAATGGCGCCACCAACTAGGCCTAGCACAGCAACAATCGCAAAGGGAATGAGATACCACGTAGGAAGTTCTTTTGTGAGAGCGCCAATCGGATCGCCAGCGATTGCATCACTCAATGATTTAGAACTTCCTGCAAGCAATGATCCATAAATAACTAGTATTACTGGAACGATTGATGCTCCGAAGACAGTCCAAGTCACAACACCTTTGCTTGAGGTCTTGCGCGGTAGGTATCGTGAATAATCCGCCGCTGAATTAACCCAGCCCAGCCCAATTCCAGTTATTCCAAAGATGATCGCACCAACAAATCCTTGAATATTTCCGGATTTAATGGCGCTCACGCTATGCCACGAGATCTTTGAAACGGTTAGGGCGATATACCCAATTGTCAGAACGATCGTTGCACTCGTGAGCCACCGTTGAATCTTCATAATCATCTGAAATCCGAGAACTCCACCGAAGATTGTTAGGCCAGCGGCAAAGAGAAAACCAATAACTCCGGCGAGATTGTGGTTGATATGGCCGACGCGGGCGAGCACGGTCTGAGTCGCAAGCGTTGCGAGTGAGACCAAAATCGTCTCCCATCCGACAAAGGTGAGGTAGGAGAGCAGACCCGGAAGGCGATTGCCCTTCACACCAAAGGCAGCCCTAGAGAGGGTCATGGTTGGGGCGTTTGAGCGCTTACCTGCGAGGGAGGAGATCGCCACTACTAAGAATGAACCAACCGTCCCGATGATCGCCGCGAGAGTTGCCTGCCAGAAGGAGATCCCAAAGCCGAGGAAGAAGGAGCCGTAGGAGAGGGCTAAGAGGCTGACATTGCCAGCTGCCCACGGCCAGAAGAGAGAGCGGGCAGTGCCACCGCGCTCTGACTCAGAGATGATGTTGATGCCATTGAGTTCTAGTCGCCCTGAATCGGCCGCGCCCCGTTGTGTGGTCATTGCCGCAGTCTAACGCCAGTGCCAATCAATTGGCTTGCCCTCTGAGTTACGGCTAGATTGAAGAAATGGAGACCAGCAAATACACACTCGCACAAGTCGCTAAGACGATCGATTCCGCGCTCTTAAAGCCCGAGATGACGATTGCCGAAGTTATTGCCGGATGTGAGATGGCGAAGAAATATCACGTCGCATCGATCTGTTGTCGGCCAGCGGATGTCGCCCTTGTTGCGGAACAACTCAAAGGTAGTGACGTTCTTGTTGGCACCGTTGTTGGTTTTCCTCACGGCTCCTCTTCAACAAAGGTGAAGGTCTTCGAGACTGCGCTCGCTGTTGAAGAAGGTGCTGTTGAGATCGATATGGTAATCAATATTGGTTACATGAAATCTGGAATGTATGACGAAGTTCGCGATGAGATTGCTGCGGTAGTAAAAGCAGCAGCGGGAAATCCAGTGAAAGTTATTTTGGAGAATGCCTACCTCACCAAAGAAGAGATCGTGAAAGCTTGCCACCTCTCAGAAGAGGCTGGCGCACATTATGTGAAGACATCGACTGGCTTTGCTCCGACTGGAGCGCTCCTTGAAGATGTGAAACTTATGCGCGCATCCGTATCACCGAAGATGAAGGTAAAGAGCGCAGGCGGCGTAAAAAATCTCGATATGTTGCTCGAATTTATGGATGCTGGCGTTGATCGCTCAGGAGCAAGTGCAACGGCTGCAATGCTCGACGAGTACATCGCGCGCTTCGGGGCTTAACCCGAAACTTTATTCAGCTGCGATCTTTGCATACGCAGGCTTCACGATAGTTTCGATGATAGCCAAACGCTCTTCAAAGGGAATAAATGCGCTCTTTAAGGCATTCACCGTCACGCGCTGAAGGTCTTCAAAGGTCCAATCAAAGGCATCGACGACCTGGTTCATCTCATGGCTCATGGATGTTCGGCTCATGAGGCGATTATCAGTATTGAGCGTAACCCGGAAGCGGAGTTTCTCGAGGAGTCCGATCGGGTGTGAGTGAATATCTTTCGCGGCTCCGGTCTGAAGGTTTGAAGTTGGGCAGAGTTCCAGTGGAATGCGACGATCGCGAACGTATGAAGAAAGTAGTCCAAGCTTTGGCTCGCCACCGCTGAGATCGATATCGTCGACGATGCGAACGCCATGGCCTAAACGCTCAGTGCCACACATCTGAATCGCCTGCCAGATGGAGGGGAGCCCAAAGGCCTCACCGGCATGAATGGTGAAGTGGGCATTCTCTTCACGGAGATAATTGAATGCTTCGAGATAATCAGATGGCGGGAAGCCATCTTCTGGCCCAGCGATATCGAATCCAACGACGCCTTGGTCTCGGAACTGAACAACTTTACGTGCTACCTCATTAGCAAAATCATTTTGGCGAAGTGCGCAGAGCAGTTGAACAACGCGAATGGTGAAGCCTTCTGCCTTTGCATCCGCCATTCCAATTCGGAATCCCTCAGTGGTTGCCTCAATAACTTGGTCGAGCGTTAGCCCTTTTTTAGTGAAGAGTTCTGGCGCACCACGAACTTCTGCGTAGACAACTCCATCACGAGCAAGATCAATGACACATTCACGGGCGACGCGAATGATCGCTTCACGGGTCTGCATGACTGCGATCGTGTGATCGAATGTTACGAGATATTTTTCAAGTGAACCTGAGTTACATGAATCTTCAAACCAATCAGCTAACTCTTCTGCATCTGTTGAAGGCAGTGGATAGTTAATCTCGGCCGCCAGATCGATGATGGTCTGTGGGCGTAAGCCGCCATCGAGATGATCGTGTAGGAGTGCCTTTGGCACGCGCTTAATTTGATCCCGAGTGGGCTTTGCTGTGAGAGTCATATCAACCTTCGATTCGTTCGATGATGAGCGGAAGACGTTCTACCTTCTCACCTGTTGCTGAAATCTTTGTGGATCCCTGGAGAATTTCTAATGCACGTTCGAAGCGTGCTGGTTCATCGGTGTGAAGAGTGAAGAGTGGCTGGCCAGCGGTGACCTGATCACCGGGCTTCGCATGCATCTCAATGCCTGCACCTGCTTGTACGGCTTCGCCTTGGCGAGAACGGCCTGCGCCTAAGCGCCACGCGGCTACGCCGACCTTCATGGCATCCATGGCGATAAGTTCACCACTGCTATCAGCGGTAACAATATGTTGCTCCTTCGCCACTGGCAGATCCGCATCAGGATCTCCGCCTTGGGCAGAGATCATCCGGCGCCAATGGTCCATTGCGGCACCATTTTTGAGTGCATCAGCAGGATCCACGAGTGGTGTGATCTTTGCGGCCTCGAGCATCTCGCGCGCAAGAATCAAGGTCAGTTCAACGACATCCGATGGTCCACCGCCGGCAAGGACTTCAACGGATTCGCGAACTTCAAGAGCATTTCCGGCAGTGAGTCCCAGTGGAACATCCATCGCGGTAATAAGTGCCGTGGTTTTAACGCCAGCGCGAGTTCCAAGTTCGACCATTACCTTGGCAAGTTCACGAGCCTTAAGTGGATCGCTCATAAATGCTCCGCTACCGGTCTTTACATCAAGAACTAGTGCAGATGTTCCTTCGGCGATCTTCTTACTCATAATGCTCGATGCAATAAGTGGAATCGCTTCAACAGTAGATGTCACATCGCGAAGTGCATAGAGCTTCTTATCGGCAGGGGCTAAACCAGCTCCGGCTGCGCAGATAACCGCTCCCACATCTTGAAGAACTTTAAGCATCTCGTCGTTTGAGAGTGATGCGCGCCAACCCGGGATCGATTCAAGTTTGTCGAGTGTTCCACCGGTGTGGCCGAGCCCGCGTCCTGATAATTGAGGAACTGCGCCGCCGCAGGCCGCTACAAGTGGTGCAAGAGGAAGCGTGATCTTGTCACCGACTCCACCAGTTGAATGTTTATCAACTGTTGGTCGTGAAACCTTCGACCAATTCATTCGCTCACCTGAGTTGATCATCGCATCAGTCCAGCGAGAGATCTCACGAGAGTTCATCCCGTTGAGCAAGATCGCCATTAAGAGCGCGGACATCTGTTCGTCAGCAACGACACCACGTGTGTAGGCGTCGATCACCCAATCAATCTGAGGATCGGTTAACTCGTTGCGATCACGCTTTGCACTAATAATCTCAACGGCTGCAAATTTCTCACTCATGAGGTGAGGTTATCTGGTCCAAAAGCCCATGGCAGCATCGTTGACATTGGAGTAGGGCCGTCAGGAGTCATGAAGAGGAGCTCATTTCCACCATGCTCGAAGAGAAGTTGGCGGCAACGGCCACATGGTGAGAGGAAATTCCCTTGGCTATCAACGCAGACTGCTGCGATTAAGCGCCCGCCACCTGTCGCGGTGAGATTCGAGACTAACCCGCATTCAGCGCAGAGGCCGAGCCCATATGAAGCATTCTCAACATTGCAGCCCGTCACAATTCGTCCATCAGAGACAAGTGCTGCGACTCCAACTGGAAACTTTGAATAAGGCGCATATGCCTTCTTCATGATCGCCTTTGCTTCAGCATGGAGAAGGTCCCAATTGATCTCACTCATTAGTGTGAACCTCCACGGCTGTAATGGATGCCATCTGCCTTTGGAGCGCGAACGCGACCCACGAGCCCTGAGACAGCAATGATGGTGGCGATATATGGAAGCATCAACATAAATTCAGATGGAATCGATACTCCGATGATTGAGAGCGTGCCCTGCAAGTTATCAGCAAATCCAAATAAGAGCGCCGCGCTGACGGCTCCCATTGGTGTCCACTTACCGAAAATAAGAGCGGCAAGGGCGATAAAACCTGCACCTGCAGTCATCTCTTTGCTGAAGCTACCAACCGAACCAATCGTGAAGTAAGCACCACCGAGTCCTGAGACAAGTCCAGCGATAAGAACATTTCGGAAACGGAGTTTGTTGACATCGATGCCGACGCTATCTGCAGCAGTGGGATGTTCACCAACAGCACGAGTACGTAAGCCCCACTTAGTCTTGAAGAGTGAGTAGGTAATAACTGCAACAATCAGATACATCATGTAAACGATGATCGTCTGATTGAAGAAGATCGGTCCGATAATTGGCAACTTACCGAGCACAGGAATTTCGATATGGGAGAAGGAAGGACCCGAGTTCCAGGTTGCCTGATATGGAATCAAGAGCTTCTTATAAAGGAAGTCAGTGAGGCCAATGACGAGAACATTGAGAACGAAGCCAAGAATTACTTGATCCACTGAGAACTTAATTGCGAATGTTGCGAGCAACAATGAAATCAGAGCTCCGGCAAGCGGCGCAACAAGAAGTCCCCACGATGTCTTATGAGTAAGGCTTGCGATGACTCCAGAGGCAAAGGCCCCGGCGAGAAGTTGGCCTTCAATGGCGATATTGATAACGCCAGAGCGCTCGCAAATCAGACCGGACATGGAGCCAAAGACGAGCGGAACCGCCAGTAAGAGCGTGCCTTGGAGCATGCCGGTAAGAGGGATGAATTTTCCGGCGGCTGCCCAGCAGAGGAAGCTCAGAAGAAGTGAGAGGCTAGCAACGGCGGTGCCGATTGCCGGGCTCTTCTTGGAACGAACAAGGAAGATTCCGACCGCTGAACCAATTGCTCCAAGGATCGAGAATAAGAATGAACCACTCTGCGAACCGATGACCCATTGGTGAATAAGCACCCATTCGTGTCCGAGGGTAAAGCCAAAGGTGGTTGGCGCGTTTGCCTTATTACCAAAGCCAAAGGAATAGAGCTCAAACATAGAGAGAATGAGAAGTACGGCAAGGAGTCTAAATTGGCGGCGTTGCGCTGCTGTCATTGTTCGCATTACCCGTTCCATCCCTTCGACGTCATTGCATCTTGGGTTTTTAGGTTCTTAATTCTGAAGATATAGCGAACCAGCGTTGGTGCCGCGATAAAGAGGACGATAAGTGCTTGAATCACAAGAACGATATCGAGTGGGGTGGTGGTATTTGCTTGCATAGTTCGGCCACCGGTACGCAACGCTCCGAAGAGCAAAGCGGCTAAGACAGTTCCCATTGGTTTTGCTCGGCCAAGAAGTGCGACAGTGATCGCATCGAAACCAAAACTGCCCGCGATATCTGCAGTCAGCGCATATTCACTACCGAGCACATGGACTGCACCACCCAGACCAGCGAGTGCACCGCAGAGCGCCATCGTTGCGATCGTTGCATAACCAACGGAGATACCTGCAGTCTTTGCCGCTGAGGCATTGGCACCAACTGCGCGGAATTGGAATCCGATTGTGGTGCGATTGAGAAGCCACCAGACAAAGTACGCAGCTGCAAGTGCGATCAAAATTCCGGCATGCAATCTGAAGTTTGCTCCGGCAAGGTGGGGGAGTTGTGCGCTTGGCGATACTTCCGGTGCGATTGGATCGATACGGCCGTGGCGTAGGAATCGTGTGGTCTTGAGAATCCAGAGAATAAAGAAGCCAGCGATGTAGTTCATCATGATGGTCACGATTACTTCATGGGCGCCAGTTTTTGCCTTTAAGAGGCCGACAATTCCGCCCCATACCGCTGCTGAGAGAACTCCAGCGAGAATCGCGAGAGTTACGTGGACGACGGGTGTGAAAGAGAAGTGGAATCCAACATAAGAGGCTGCGATTGCACCAAAGATAAATTGGCCTTGCGCACCAATATTGAAGAGGCCTGATTGGAAGGCAAGTGCAACTGCTAAGCCAGTAAGGATAAGCGGAGTTGCGGTAACAATGGTTTCAGAGAGCGGGTAGAGACCCTGTAAGAAACCATGTCCGTGAGCAAGATTTGGATCGTAGATCGAACCTTGAAAGAGCGCGAGGTAGGCATTGCCTACAGTGGAAAGTGCGGTCGTGATGAACTTTCCTGGCGAGCTAATGAGCTTGAGGACTTTGGAATCCGAAAAGGCGATCACAAAGCCAGAGATTGCGAAGGCGAGTAGGAATGAGAGTGCCGGAAGGAGAGTTGAACCAAGTGCCCGGTCTAAGAACTTTTTCACGAAGCAACTCCTGCCATAAGTAGGCCAAGTTTCTCTCGGCTAACGTTCGAATCAACAATTGCCAAGATCTTGCCGGCATACATCACGGCAATTCGATCGGCTAGAGCGAGGACTTCATCGAGTTCAGTGCTGAAGAGCAGAACAGCGCGACCTGCATCTCGCTCAGCCAATATGCGCTCATGCACGAATTCAATGGAGCCAACATCAAGGCCACGCGTTGGCTGTGATGCGACGATGAGTTTCACTGGACGCGAGAGTTCACGAGCAAGAACGACCTTCTGCTTATTTCCACCAGAGAGTGAGGATGCTGGATCCTTCGTTGATTGTGCGCGGATATCAAACTCTTTTGCCTTGAGGTCAGCATCAGCTGCAACAGCCTTAGGGGAGAGTGAGATGCCCTTGGCAAATGGCTTTTCACGGTGAGTATCTAAGATCAAGTTATCTGCAATAGAGAATGAGGTGATAAGACCATCATCTTCGCGCGATTCTGGAACGAAGGCGATCCCTTCGTGGAGGGACTGATGAACAGAGAGCCCAACAATCTCCTTTGAACCAAGGAGAATCGAGCCTTGGACATGATCTTCGAGATTGATGATCGCTTGAGCAAGCTCAGATTGGCCATTGCCTTGAACTCCTGCGATTGCCAGGACTTCTCCACCGCGAAGGTCGAAGGAGACATCCTTCACGAGTGCACGCCCAGTTGGGTCTGAGACGGTGAGACCTTCGACTTTTAAGACAACCTCATTGATGGCATGTGGTGTTTTATCAGGAACCAGATTGACCGAACGACCGACCATGAGCGAGGCAAGTTCTTCTTGTGAAGCAGAAGGTTCGGCGCTACCAACTACCTTGCCACGACGAATAACGCTGATGCGATTCGCAATCGCCTTTACTTCACGGAGTTTGTGCGAGATGAAGATGATTGAGGTTCCTTGATCGCGCAGGCGCTTAACAACTTCCAGAAGCTCATCAGTCTCTTGGGGTGTGAGAACGGCAGTGGGTTCATCCAAAATCAAGATCTTGGCGTCATACATCAGCGCTTTAAGAATCTCGACGCGTTGTTGAACGCCGACCGGCAGATCTTCGATGAGAGCATCAGGATCAATTTCAAAACCAAACTCTTCTGCCAATGTCATTAATTTTGTACGAGCTTGATCAAGATCGAGTTTGCCAACCTTGGAAGTTGACTCATGGCCAAGGACAATATTTTCAAGAACAGTAAAGACGGGGATCAACATAAAGTGCTGGTGGACCATGCCAATTCCAGCGGCCAAAGCATCGCTTGGTTCATTAATTGCGACGATAGAACCATTAACGCGAATCTCACCCGAGTCTGGCTGTAATAAGCCATAGACAATATTCATTAAGGTGGATTTACCGGCACCATTTTCGCCCAAGATCGCAAGGATCTCACCATCTCCTACAGAGAGGTCGATAGCGTCATTAGCGACAAGTGAACCGAAACTCTTCGTGATGCCTTTGAGTTCGAGAGACACGTATCAGCCCTTCATCATTGAATGTGCGAGAGACGCACGCTAAATCATTATCTGAATCATAATCGGATTGAGAGAAAAAAAATACGGGGACCTCGTGAGAGGTCCCCGTATTCGATACGGTCTTTAACTAATTACTTAGCTGAGAGTGAGCCGTTTGCGATCTTTTCGCCAATGACCTTAACCTCGAGTTGTAGACGAGATGAGACCTTTGAAGAGAAGTCGTGAAGTGGTGCCATTGAAACGCCCTTGTTCTTGAGAGTTCCAACGTATGCAGCATTTGTGAATGTGCCCTTTGCAGTGTCAACGATTGCTGACTTAACAGCAGCTCCGAGACCCTTTGCAACGGTTGTAAGGAGAACTGATCCGAACTGTGGAGCTGAGTAGTAACCATCGGTATCAACCCAGACTGTTACTGACTTGCCGCTCTTGATTGACTGACCAGCAGTTGCAGCACCGAGGCCACCAGCTACAGGCATGATTACATCTGCACCCTGTTGCTCAAAGCCCTGTGAGAGCTGAAGAGCCTTGTTAGTGCTTGAGAAGTCGCCAACGAATGTTCCAGCTGAAGGCTTTGCAGGATCCCATCCGAGAACCTTGACGTTCTTGCCCTTAACCTTGTTGTAGTAAGCAACACCCTTAGCGAAGCCATCCATGAAGATAGTCACTGTTGGGTATGGAGCTCCACCGTATGTTGCCACAACGCCAGTCTTTGAGTAACCAGCAGCAAGGTAGCCAGCCTGGAAGGCAGCTTCATTTGTTGCGAAGGTAAGACCCTTTACATTTGCAACTGGGTTACATACTGAGTAGTCAGCGTTGCAATCGAGTGCTGAGTCATCGACTACAGCAAACTTAACCTTTGGATTTGCCTTACCGGCCTTGACGATTTCTGAGCTAATTGAGAAGCCGACACCAATGATGATTGAGCACTTCTGATCAATGAACTTCTTGATATTTGGTGCGTAATCTGCAGCTGATGATGATGGAAGGTATGAAACATCAGCGACGCTTGATGCAGCCTGTGCGCCTGCCCATGAACCAGCGTTGAATGAGTGATCATCCACTCCGCCTGTATCGAGAACTACGCATGCTTTGATCTTTGCAGCATTTGATGCTGGAGCAACAGCTACGCCAGCAACGAGTGTTGCTGCAGCAAGTAGTGTTACTAGCTTGATTGTCTTCTTCAAGATATTTCCTCCTGAGGGATCCCCCATCGATTGGGAGAAGGTTGTGGCGCAATAATAGGCATTATTTATTTCCCGGGCGTTACGAGGCACTCGAGCCAAGAGCGGGAAAGTCTCAATCTCGACTTTAACTCGCTCTACCTAAGCGTCAAAAAGCGGGATTCGCGCCGCCATTACGCTGTGCTGTAATCTTCGCAGGCTGCAGATTGACCCTGGCGGGTTGCCCGAGCGGCCAATGGGAGGGGACTGTAAATCCCCC
>CAJBLC010000035.1 GCA_903953805.1 uncultured Actinomycetes bacterium
ATACCCTTCAAGAGGCCATCAACATCGAGGTTCTCTGGCTCGGCAGGTTGAATAATTGGCTCGTTATAAATGGTGAGGTAGTAATAGACATTCTCACTATTCTCGCCATACATCCGGCGAAGGCCATCCTTCACAATATGTCCGAGTTCGTGAGCGAAAGCTGGATCGTATGAGACGACCGCTGGATTCGTTGCCGCAAGGAGATGTGAGTGACCATCTTCGTGTTGGAGGCCTTCACCATTGAGTGTGGTGCGACCAGCTGTTGCTCCGAGAACAAAGCCGCGGACCATCTGATCGGCAGCTGCCCAGAATGCATCACCAGTACGTTGGAATCCGAACATCGAGTAGAAGATATAGATCGGAATCATTGGTTCGTCATGTGTTGAGTATGACGATCCGACTGCAGTAAATGAGGCGACCGAACCGGCCTCATTGATTCCTTCATGAAGAATCACGCCAGATGTAGATTCTTTGTACGAGAGCATCAATTCCCGGTCGACAGAGGTGTAGGTCTGTCCGTGCGGTGAGTAGATCTTGAGTGTTGGGAAGAGTGAATCCATACCGAAGGTACGTGCCTCATCCGGGATGATTGGAACAAAGCGTGGACCGATTCCCTCTGCTTTAACGAGATCCTTAAAGAGGCGAACGAAGGCCATCGTGGTTGCAACGCCTTGCTGACCAGAGCCGCGTCGAACGGAATCAAATGCCTTCTCCTCAGGCATTGGAAGAGGCTTTGACACTTTACGACGAGATGGGATTGAGCCACCAAGCGAATTGCGACGCTCCATCATGTACTTGTACTCAGGAGAATCTTCAGCTGGGCGATAGTACGGTGGAAGCTTGGCATCAATGAGTTCATCGGCGATCGGAATGCCAAGGAAATTCTTGAATTGAATGAGATCTGCCGCAGTCATCTTCTTCATCTGGTGCGTTGAGTTACGCGCTTCAAATGTTGAGCCAAGGGTCCAGCCTTTGACGGTCTTTGCAAGGATGACTGTTGGACGACCATTATGTGATGTGGCGGCCTTATAAGCAGCGTACAACTTTCGATAATCATGGCCGCCGCGTTGGAGTGCCCAGATCTCATCATCACTCATATGCGCAACAAGTGCCGCACATCGAGGATCACGACCGAAGAAGTGTTCGCGGACATAGGCGCCGGACTCACCTTTATAGGTTTGATAATCACCATCTGGTGTCTTGTTCATTAATTCAACGAGTGCGCCTTCGCGGTCTGCGGCGAGAAGTTGATCCCAACCACGACCCCAGACGACCTTGATGACATTCCAACCAGCGCCACCGAAGATTGATTCGAGTTCCTGAATAATCTTTCCATTACCGCGCACAGGGCCATCGAGACGTTGCAAGTTGCAGTTAATAACAAAGGTGAGGTTATCGAGACCTTCACGTGCAGCTAAACCAATTGCACCGAGTGATTCTGGTTCATCAGTTTCACCATCTCCAAGAAAAGCCCAGACATGTTGCTGTGAAGTATCTTTGATGCCGCGGCCTTGGAGGTAGCGATTGAATCGCGCCTGATAGATCGCATTGATCGGACCGAGTCCCATAGAGACTGTTGGGAACTCCCAAAAATCTGGCATGAGTCGTGGATGTGGATAGGAAGATAATCCGCCACCAGCATGTGAAACTTCCTGACGGAAGCCATCCATCTGATGTTCAGTAAAGCGACCTTCAACAAATGCACGTGCATACATTCCTGGGCTGGCATGTCCTTGGAAGAAGATCTGATCTCCGCCGCCTGGGTGGTTCTTTCCCTTGAAGAAGTGGTTGAAGCCAACTTCATAGAGTGAAGCAGATGATGCAAAGGTTGAGATATGTCCGCCGACTCCAACGCCAGGACGCTGAGCGCGATGAACCATTACTGCGGCGTTCCAACGCACAAAGGCGCGAATCTTCCGCTCCATCGCTTCATCGCCAGGGAACTGTGGCTCATCAGCTGATGGGATGGTGTTGATGTAATCAGTTGTTCGAAGTTGTGAGATTCCTACATTCTTATCTTGTGCGCGGCGCATAATCTGAAGAGCGATATAACGGGCGCGGACTGGGCCGGCCTGCTTGAGGAGCGCATCGAAGGATTCCTGCCATTCCGCCGTCTCTGTGGGATCGGTATCCACGAGTTGGTCGATGAAGTGATCCAGGGATTCGAATTGTGAACTCATGTCCGTATCTTAAAGGCAAATATTCACCTGTATTTATCGTTCATAGGCTCGCAATCG
>CAJBLC010000036.1 GCA_903953805.1 uncultured Actinomycetes bacterium
GCCATCGGCGGTGATCTGAAAGTGGCGGGCCATTAAATACGAACCAAGATTCGACGACACTCTTCACAACGAAGGACTTCTTCTGCATCGAGACCCTTGATGCGTTCGCGCTCGATGGCATTGATCTCAAGATGGCAGCCATCGCACTTGTTACCAATCAGGAGAGCGGCGCCAATGCCATTCGCAGATGAGCGCACCTTCTCGTAAAGATCAAAGAGCGAAGTTTCAATCTGAGGGACGAGCGCTGCTCGAGATGCTTTTGCTGATTCAAGTTCTGAGTTGATCTCACTCTTTGAGTTCTCTAATCGAACATTGAGTTCTAGTTCTAGTTGCTTAAGTCCAACTTCATCGCTCGCTAATTCATCAAGGCGCTTCTTTACTAAATCAAAGCGCATCATGATCTCAAGCTCACCATCTTCAAGCTCCGCTTTTCGCTTCGCCAAGGTAGCCAACTCATGCTGGGTCTGCTCCAGCTCTTTCGGAGAGGCTGCTCCAGAGTTGAGGCGCGCTTCATCCTTCTTCATACGGTCGACGACCGCTTCTACATCGACTTCACTTCGACGTAGGTCAATAGAGACATCTTCTAATTCAGTCTCAACGACCTTAAGTTCAATGACTGCATCTTCAAGACGCTTATGGATCGCTTTGATCTGTTCGATCTCGGGCAGATTTGCCAGCCTGACTCCACAGGAGATGATCGTGGTATCATACTTTTGTAGTTCAATGAGGAGATTTTGGTGGGCAACTGTCGCCTTCACGAGCACTCCTTTGTCGATCCCGATGGATCATCGATGTATGTATTTTTCTTGCTACACGGAAATATTAGGGCACCTCATAGATAACTCCAACCGTGGGACCTATTGTTGACCCATGAGGTTTAGAAAAACGTTTGCAATTGCGACTGTGCTTGGCTTATCACTCCTTTTGACTTCATGTGGAAGTACTCAGCCAGCTCCCAAGGCATCACTCGCACCAGGCCAAGGAATGGCCGCTCAGGGCGGTGGATCCCTTCTCAATGCCCCCATCCCTGCTGATGTCTTAGCGGTGCCGCTCTTCAACGCAGATGGCAAGAGTTTCACACTTGGATCGCTCAAAGGTCAGACCATCGTCATTGCTGATTTCTTAACCTCATGCCAAGAGATCTGCCCTATGACCTCGACCAATATGCGAACAATTGGTGATGCGGTCGCTGCATCTCCCTTGAAAGATTCTGTAAAAGTTATCGAACTCTCAGTCGATAGTGAGCGCGATACCACTCCCCGACTTGCCGCCTATCAGGCGCTCTATCAGGATAAGAATTGGATACTCGCTTCCGGTGCTGAACCTGGACTTTCAAAACTCTGGAAATTCTTTGGCAATAGTTACCGAAAGACTCCGTACTCCGCTGATGAAATGAAGGCGATGCCAGTCGATTGGCAGACCGGCAAGAAGAATACTTTTGATGTCACACACACTGACGAAGTCTTGATCATCAACGCGCAGCAATCGTGGGCATGGCTCGACCTTGGTAATCCAAATCCCGGCAAGGCATCGATCCCGGCTACGTTGAAGGCCTACCTCAGCGAAGATGGCCTCAATAATCTCGCTAAGCCACAGGAACCAAGTTGGACACCAGAAGCAGTCTTATCCGCGTTGAGCACCATAACTGGCAAGAAGATCAATTAAACTGAATACCTAACGATTGGAAAACTGATGAAAATTGCACTCGACATTCTCGGCGGATTTATTGCTCTCGCGATCACCTTATCTGCCTTTGGAAAGATCACTCGTAACGCGGGCGCAACTGAGCCGCTTGCCCATGTTGGAGTAAAAGAGAGTCAGTACAACCAACTCGCACTCCTTGAGATCTTGGGAGCAGTTGGCCTTCTCGTTGGAATCTGGATCAAGCCAATCGGTGTCGCTGCATCTACCGGAATCGCGCTCTACTTCATCGGTGCACAGACTGCACATATTCGCGTGAAGGATTCCTTCAAGGCATTCGCCCCTGCGACTTTTCTTTTCTTGGTCTCAGCTGCTGTTTTGATCCTTGAGTTGAAGCGCTAGTTTGACGCTCTTCCTTTAAGACTGGTGGGCGGTGAGGGTTTCGAACCCCCGACATCCTCGGTGTAAACGAGGCGCTCTACCACTGAGCTAACCACCCATTCAAACTTCATATTGCCTATTTTTTAAGGGCAACTATCAGCCTGAGCCCCGAACTCTACTATCGAGCTCGGGGATAATGAAATTGCGCCTTAGAGGGCAGCGAGCGCAGCCTTATAGTCAGCGGCATTACGCGCATCTCCAGGTCCATTGACGACCTGCCAGCAAAGTACGCCAGCCTTGTCGACGACGTAGGTTCCGCGAATCGAGAAGCCGCGATCTTCGTTGAATACTCCATATGCCTTCGAGACTGCGCCATGTGGCCAGAAATCTGCAAGGAGGTTGAACGTGTAGCCCTCTGCATCGCCAAAGGCCTTGAGTGAGTACATCGGATCGCAGGAGATTGCGAGAAGCTCAGTTCCTTCGTTCTGATACGCGCCGAGGTCATCACGCAATGAGCAGAGTTCGCCAGTGCAGATACCAGAGAAGGCGAATGGGTAGAAGACGATCACAACATTCTTCTTGCCACGGAATGATGCGAGCTCAACAGATTCACCAAATTGGTTGATGAGTGTGAAGTTAGGTGCTTCTTGGCCGATAGTTAATGACATTTCTCTTCTTTCCAGTCGTTAAGAGCGTTGAGTGATTACTTCTTACCTGATGAATTTTTACGTGCGACCAATCGTGTAGCGCTCCAATTGGCAGAGGCTAAGAATGACACAGTCTGGGTTAAACCGGCGGTTGGCGCAGCATCTTGGATATCAACGGCATCAACATGGCCTTCCACTCCGACCTTTGGAGTTAAGAGCCAGATCGGACCAGTTTCAGAGAGATAGGTGAGGGCATCGACTAGCTCATCGACTAAATCCCCATCATCTTCACGGAACCAGAGCAGAACGCCATCAACGACCTCATCGGAGTCGCCATCTAAGAGTTGTGAGCCAACTTTGGCGATAATCGCATCTCTTAGATCTGCGTCACAATCCTGATCATGGCCAACCTCGAGGATCAACTCCCCAACGGCAAAGCCCATCCGATCGGCGATCTCGGCTGCATTCACGGGATAAGTCCACTCTGAAAAGCCGCTCAGCGCAAGCCCTATCTGGTCGATTGCGAGCCTATGAACGATAAATACAGGTGAATATTTGCCTTTAAGATACGGACATGAGTTCACAATTCGAATCCCTGGATCACTTCATCGACCAACTCGTGGATACCGATCCCAC
>CAJBLC010000037.1 GCA_903953805.1 uncultured Actinomycetes bacterium
AATACCGTGAACCGGGTCGTTGAATCTGGCCATGATCCACGTCGATTCACTCAAGATTTCTTAGAGCGATTGCGCGATCTGATTATTGTTGGTGCCTCCAAAGGTAACGCCAGCCATATCTTGCGCGAATATCCAGAAGATCAACTCGAGCGAATGAAGTCACAGGCCCAAGTAATTGGTGCGGCAACACTTATTCGTTCTGCCGATATCGCCGCAGATGGATTGACCCAGATGCGCGGAGCGACTGCCCCACGCCTCATTCTTGAACTTATTTGTGCTCGTATCTTGCTGCCAGGTAGCGATGATCAAGGGTTATTGGCCCGTATTGAGCGACTAGAAAAAGGAATTTCTATTACTCAACCTTCACCGATTGCTCCTCCAGTTGTGAAGGAAGCGCCTGCAAAAGTGGCGTCTAAGCCAGTCTCAGAGCCGGAAACAAAAACAGAAGTGACACCGGTTCCAGATCAGCCGAAGATTAAAGAAGTTGCGTCAGCACCAAGCCCAAAACCAAGTGGCCCCGTTGATATCGCTGCACTTCGTAAGTTCTGGCCAGAGGTTATTGAGAATGTAAAGAAGCAGCGTCGCCTCACCTGGTCATTGCTCTCGGCTAGCGCACAAGTCTTATCTGTCGACGATAAGGCGATCACAATCGGAATCGTGAACTCAGGAGCGCGTGATTCATTTGTTCGATCTGAATCAGATGTGATTCTTCGTAAAGCATTTGCTGAAGTAGTGGGATTAGATATCAAAGTTGAATGCATCGTTGACCCAAGCGTTACTGCATCAGCAACAACTCCTGAGCGAACTGTCGAAGATCCCACTGATGCACCTGAACTCAGCGGCCATGAGCTCCTTGCAAAAGAACTCGGCGCACAAGTAATTAAGAAGTACTCAAACGATGTATGAAGGCGCGATCCAAGATCTGATCGATGAACTTGGCCGCTTGCCTGGTATCGGTCCGAAGTCTGCACAGCGAATCGCTTTTCATATTATTCAATCTGAACGCGTTGATGTCACTCGATTGGTCGATGTCTTGCGTACCGTTAAAGAGCGCGTGAAGTTCTGTACCGAGTGCGGCAATATCTCTGAAGAAGAGCTCTGCCGAATCTGTCGCGATCCACGCCGGGATGGCACTTTGATCTGTGTCGTTGAAGAATCAAAAGATGTGATGGCGATCGAGAAGACCCGTGAGTTCCGCGGGAAGTATCACGTCCTTGGTGGTGCAATCAGTCCGATCGATGGCGTTGGTCCAGAACAACTTCGTATCCGCGAATTAATGGTTCGTCTCGCCAATCCCGATATCGCCGAGATCATCATTGCGACCGATCCCAACCTTGAAGGTGAAGCGACCGCCTCATATTTGATCCGCCAGATCCGCCCGATGGGGATCAAGGTCAGCCGTCTAGCTTCAGGACTTCCGGTTGGTGGCGATCTCGAATATGCCGATGAGGTCACGCTCGGCCGAGCATTTGAGGGGCGTCGCACCATCGAATAGGAGTTGTCTCATATAGTGGATTGCGTGCGCTATCCAGATAATGAGATTTTTCAGATATCTCTCTCCCATATCGCCATCCCTCTGATTCCATATAGCCATGGGATTAATCGTTCAGAAGTACGGCGGCTCATCGGTCGCTGATGCCGAAGGGCTCAAGCGCGTAGCGAGCCGGATCGTGGCAACGAAGAAGGCGGGCCATCAGGTCGCAGTAGTCGTCTCAGCAATGGGCGATACCACTGATGAGCTGATCGATTTAGCCGAACAAGTCACCCCAATGCCCAATGGCCGCGAACTCGACATGTTGCTCACCGCTGGCGAGCGAATCTCGATGGCACTTCTCGCGATGGCGATCGGCAACTTGGGCCATGAAGCTCGCTCCTTTACTGGATCACAAGCTGGAGTACTTACTACTTCAACACATGGCAAGGCGCGCATTATCGATGTGAAGCCAGGTCGCATTGTTGAAGCACTTAACGATGGTGCGATTGCTATCGTCGCGGGATTCCAAGGAATCAACCAAGATACCAACGATGTCACGACACTTGGTCGCGGTGGTTCGGATACAACAGCGGTTGCGCTCGCTGCTGCACTTGAAGCAGATGTCTGCGAGATCTACACCGATGTTGATGGCGTCTACACCGCCGATCCACGCATCGTCCCAGCAGCTCGCAAATTAGATTCCATTACCTACGAAGAGATGTTGGAACTTGCCGCAAGTGGCGCAAAGGTTCTCCATCTTCGTTGTGTCGAATATGCACGTCGCTATGACCTACCGATTCACGTCCGTTCTTCATTCTCAAATCTCGAAGGTACATGGGTGGTTAAAGATCATCCTGAAGGAGCAAATATGGAACAAGCAATTATCGCCGGTGTCGCACATGACAAGAGCGAAGCGAAGATTACGATCGTTGGCGTTCCAGATCGCACTGGAGTTGCTGCTCGTATCTTCCAGACCATCGCTGATGCCGATATCAATATCGACATGATCGTGCAGAACGTCTCTGCTGCAGCAACCGGTCTTACCGATATCTCTTTCACCTTACCGAAGAGTGATGGAGCTGAAGCAACACGAATTCTCAAAGATATTCAGGGCGAGATCGGATTCCACTCACTTCAATACGATGATCAGATCGGAAAGCTCTCACTCGTTGGTGCGGGTATGCGTTCCCACCCAGGTGTAACAGCGACATTCTTTGCATGCCTGGCTGATGCTGGGCTCAATATCGAGATGATCTCGACTTCAGAGATCCGCATCTCCGTCATTGTTCGCGAAAGCGACCTAGAAAAGGGTGTTAAAGCAGCGCACTCAGCATTCGAACTCGATGCTGATTCAGAAGCCGTGGTGTACGGAGGTACCGGACGA
>CAJBLC010000038.1 GCA_903953805.1 uncultured Actinomycetes bacterium
CTCAAGGCAGATCGCGCAGCAGGTAAGTCACTTGCAACGATCGCAGGTTCAAAAACTCAGGCTCTCATCGATGCACTCGTTGCACTCGAGAACAAAGAGATTGATGCCGCAGTAACAGCTGGTCAGCTCACCGCTGCTCAAGCAACAACACAGAAGGCGAACACAGTTGCTCGTGTAACTGCTCATGTCAATGCAACACCAGGCCAAGGTGGCTTCGCTGGAATGGGTGGAATGGGTCGCGGTGGCCGTGGCCACGGACCAGCAGGTGCTCCAGGAGCTACAACTCCAGGAACCACTGCTCCATCAACAAATGGCTAATTAACTATCCAGCCTTGAGAGGCGCTCACCCTTCCCCGGTGAGCGCCTCTCTCATTTCCACTCGCTTTTGTAAGAAGATATCCCCGTGAGAATTCATATCGGAAGCGACCATGCCGGCCTCGACTTCAAAGCGGTCATTATTAAGCACCTTGAAGTGCAAGGACATGAAGTTGTCGACCACGGTCCACATACCTTTGATCCACTCGATGATTACCCGGTCTTCTGCATTCCCGCCGCTGAAGCTGTCGCACAAGAGCCCGGCTCACTAGGAATCGTTTTGGGTGGCTCTGGAAATGGTGAACAGATCGCCGCAAATAAGGTGAAGGGCATTCGTGCCGCCCTTGCCTGGTCGATTGAGACTGCGAAACTCGGACGTCAACATAATGATGCAAATGTCGTCGCTATCGGCGGACGGATGCACACTCCTGAATTCTGTTTAGAGATGGTCGATGCCTTTATCGCTGAACCATTCTCAGGCGATGAGCGACATATCCGTCGTATCACCATGGTCGGAAATTACGAGACCAAGGGTTCGATCTAAAACTACTTCTTGAAGTACTTCATATCGGTGACGATATGACCTTTGCGCAAGCCCTGTCCCTCAAACTTTGAGATCGGACGCCACTCTGGACGCTCGATCACTCCCCCGCTAAATAATTCACTCGCTCCAAAAATTCGTTGGATCCATTGGGCATAAGGGAACCAATCAGTTGCGATATGGATATAGCCACCATCTTTAATCTTGGGATGGATTAGTTCGAGAAATTCGCTCTGCACGATACGCCGCTTATGGTGGCCATTCTTTGGCCATGGGTCAGGGAAGTAAAGATGGATCGCATCGAGCGTTTGATCTGGAATTGAATCGCGCATAACAAGATGGACATCTTCTTCAATCACCTTGACGTTAGTTGTCCCTGCCTTATCGCACAGGTTCATCAATGACCCAAGTCCGGGCTTATGAACTTCAACGACAAGAAATCCAGTATCAGGAAAGTGCGCTGCGATCTGGGCCGTCGCCTCACCCATCCCGCTACCGATCTCCATGATCCGTGAGGTGCTATTCGGGAAGATTGCGATCGGATCGATCAAGCCTTGAGGTGGTAAGCCGTAGACCGGCCAGAGCTTTTCATAGGCTGCGCTCTGCGCCCCTGTTGCACGGTCTCCGCGTAATCGATAACTGCGATTTACAGGGCGCACAACTTCAGTCACAGGGGTAGGTTACTCCCTTGCTGTCCCACGAATAAGTTCTCATTCCTCAAAGGAGTCACTGTGCCAGGCTTGAATCTCACCCGCACTGAAGCGGAAGAACGCGCTCGCTATCTCGCCATCGATACCTATCGAGTCCATCTCGATCTGACCGTTGGTCGTGAACATTTCACCGCCCGCACAACTGCAACCTTTACCTGCAGCACACCTGGCTACAACACCTTCATCGATGTCGCTGGTAACAAGATCCTCTCCGCAACACTCAATGGCGCAGCGATCGATACTTCAAGCTTCGATGGTGAATCACTCTTTATCAATGGCCTTGCTGCTCAGAACGAGTTAGTCGTTCTCGCCGAGATGCCTTACTCAAAGGTCGGCGAAGGTCTTCAGCTCTCTGTTGATCCGGTCGATGATGAGGCTTACTTGTATTCCATGGGCGAGACTGCCCACATTCGCAAGATGTATCCATGCTTCGATCAGCCAGATCTCAAGGCGATCTACATCCTCTCGGTCGATGCACCGGCACATTGGGAGGTCATCTCCAATAGTCCAGTCGAATCAACAGAGGTTACTGGCGATAAGAAGACAGTTCTCTTCGCACCAACACCACGCATCTCTACCTACATCACCGCACTCGTTGCTGGTCCATATGCGCATCTTCACGATGAGTACCGTGGCAAGAAGGTTGTGCCACTGGGACTCTATGCCCGCAAATCTCTCGCGCAGTTCATGGATCCTGATGATGTATTCCTCTTAACCAAGCAAGGCTTTGCCTACTTCGAAGAGGTCTTCGGTATTGAATATCCATTTGAAAAGTATGACCAGATCGCCGTGGTTGATTACAACTGGGGTGCGATGGAGAACTCAGGTTGTGTCACATTCCTGGAAGAGCTCTTGGTCTTTAGATCTAAGGTCACAGATCGCATGTACGAACAACGTGCCCACGTGATCCTTCACGAGATGGCGCACATGTGGTTCGGAAATCTCGTCACCATGCAGTGGTGGAACGATCTCTGGCTCAATGAATCCTTTGCCGAGTGGTCATCAGCGCTCGCACTTGCCGAGTGCACTCGCTTTAAAGAGTCGTGGACTGGGTTCAATATCGATTCGAAGAACTGGGCCTATGACCAGGATCAACTCGTTACAACCCACCCAATCATCACCGACCCTGAAGACATTGAGACCGCTGCTGCAAACTTCGATGGCATCTCCTATGCCAAGGGTGCATCTGTCTTGGCACAACTCGTGCACCACTGTGGTCGCGAGAACTTCCTTCAAGGACTTCGTAACTACTTCAAGAAGCATGCTTGGGGTAACACCACACTTGATGATCTGCTCGATGCGCTCACCGAAGCAAGTCGCCGCGACCTCACGCCTTGGGTTAACACCTGGCTCCGCACTGCTGGTGTGAACACTCTTCGCCCAGAGATCACACTCGATGCGTCAGGTGAAAAGTATGCAAGCATTGCAATCAAGCAAGAGGCACCAAAGGTTCCAGCTGGTTCGACCGAACTTCGCCCACACCGCCTCTCAGTTGGACTCTTTGATATCCAAGGTGAGCGCGTCGTTCGTCGCTCATCAACCTTGATCGATGTCGATGGTGCGCGTACCGAAGTCACTGAGCTCGCTGGTCAGCCAGTTGCCGATCTCGTTTTGATCAACGATCACGATCTCTCATACGGAAAGTGGCGCCTTGATGAACGTTCGATCCAGACTCTTCGTTCACACCTCGGCAAGGTAGAAGATTCACTCGCTCGTGCGCTCTATTGGTCAGCTGCCTGGGATATGACACGTGATGCTGAAATCTCAACTACTGAGTGGATCGATATCGCTCTTGCTGGTCTGGAAGTTGAGAGCCACATCAGCTCTGTCACCGGAGCCGGTGCAAAGATCTCACTCACGATCGAGAACTATGCAGCTCCAGAGAATCGAACGGCGCTTAAGGTTCGAGCCGCTGATTCGGTCTATGCGATCTTGCAATCAACTCAAGCCGGCAGCGATAAGCAACTACAGCTTGCGAAGGCTTTTGGTGCGCTTGCATCAACTCCAGAGCAACTTGCCAACCTCAAAGCGATCTTTGGTGGTTCACTCGTTGGGCTTACA
>CAJBLC010000039.1 GCA_903953805.1 uncultured Actinomycetes bacterium
ATAAAGAAATTAGAGAGAGAAGCCAGCGGTGCGCTGGGTTGTGCGCGCTTCACGGAGTCGGCGCAGGCGCTTGACGAGCATTGGTTGAGCGAGGAGCGCATCATCTCGATCGATGAGATTGTTGAGGAGTTGGTAGTACGAAGGAGGGGTCAGGTCGAAGAGCTCCTTGATCGCAGATTCCTTCGCGCCGGCATAGCGCCACCATTGGCGTTCGAAATCCAAGATACGAACTTCGAGCTCGGTGAGGGCCTGCGCAGATGCAGCTTCCTCACTATGTAGCGCCTGATTTTCCATGTGCCGATCTTATGGCGGAGGGCTGACTTTTTCGGTGATTTCGCGATCCGCCCGCCCTATTTACCAAGATTTCATGTGATCCATCCAACTTACCGGCTAGTTATCGACCGTACTGGTCTACATTGGAATTGGTGATGAGCGCCAAATCAGTAGAATAAGCGACTTAACCACCAAAAAAGTTCACGATCGAAACCGTTAAAAAGAGGATTATCTGATGTCTGCAACTGTTAGAAAGAGCAAGCCAAGGGTCGTCATCCTCGGAGCTGGTTTTGGTGGCCTCAATGCAGCTCGCGAACTCGGCAACTCGGCGGATGTAACCGTAGTCGATCGCCACAACTACCAGACCTTCCTTCCTCTTCTCTACCAGGTTTCCACTGCATCGCTTGCCGCCGACCACATCGCATATCCAATTCGCGGTGCGCTCCGTAAATCAGGTGCGAAGTTCCGCATGGGAACACCAATCTCTGTTGATCACAAGAACAAGACCGTCAAACTCGATTCATCTGAAGTACTCCACTTCGATCACCTCATTGTCTCAATGGGTTCTGCCACAACTGATTTTGGTATCCCAGGAGTTGAAGAGTTTGCACTTGGCATGAAGAGCATCCACGAAGCTCTCGCTATTCGCTCTGAGATCATGCGTCGCTTTGAAGATCTTGCTCGCTTTGAAGATGACACACGACTTTCCATCGTTGTTGTTGGTGGCGGCCCAACCGGTGTTGAGATGGCTGGCTCACTAGCAGAGCTCATCAAGGGTCCACTGCGCCACGACCACTATCACGCCTCAAAGCACATCGATATTTACCTCCTTGAAGCTGGTCCACGACTACTTCCGATGTTCACTCCTGGTCTCTCTGAGAAGACCATGCGCCAGCTCGAAAATATGGGCGTCAAAGTCATGGTGAATACCGCCGTGAAGAAGCTCGAGTGGCGTAAGACCTCTCTCGCTAATGGTGGCGAGATCACGTCAGAGGTCGTTGTCTGGGCGGCTGGAGTTAAAGGTGCGCCGGCAATCAATGATTTATCGCTCCCAGTGAAGGGCAATCGCCTCGTCTGTGAGCCAACCTGCCAGGTTCAGAACTACCCATATGTCTGGGGCGTAGGCGATAACGCTGGCGTCATTGGCGAGAATGGACGTCCGCTACCAATGGTCGCTCCTGTTGCGATGCAGCAAGGTACCTTCGTTGCAAAGCAGATCAAGCGCTTGGCTAAGGGCAAAGATGTTCAGAAATTTAAATATGTAGATAAGGGCTCGATGGCAACGATTGGTCGCCACAAGGCCGTTGTGCAAGTTAAGGGAATTCGTTTGTGGGGACCTATTGCCTGGTTTGCATGGCTCTTCCTTCACGTCTTCTACTTGATGGGTGGCCAGAAGCGCATCGGCACTATCGCCGATTGGACCTGGAACTACCTCACCTTTGATCGTGGAAATCGCCACATCATGGATTCGCTCTAATAAAAAAGAATTAACTCATGGGCTATATCGACCTTCGTGGCCATCAGCTCTGGTCGAATGAATTTCCCAATAACGGTGAACCACTTCTCTCACTGCATGGTGGGCTAAGCGCATCGCATCGTTGGGATTGGACCATCCTTCCGGCAGTTGAACACGACCACCATCTCTACTCATACGATCGCACTGCTCATGGCCGCACCGGAATTCGCCCTGGCTTCTATCACTTTGAATTTCAAACCGAAGAAGCGATCGCCTACATTGAAGATGTCATTAAAGAACCAACACATATGATCGGCCATAGCGACGGCGCAATCATCTCCTTGATGGTTGCGATCAAGCGCCCAGACTTAGTGAAATCGATTGTCTCTATCGGTGGTAATTACCACTGGGATGCCGGCTTTGCGAGCGATGAATTTGATGGCGACATTATGATCTCTGAAGAAGATGCCGCAGAGTTTGCTGAGCTCTCACCCGATGATCCGAGCGCACAGCGGGGAATCATCCAAAAGGCGATGGATGTGTGGAAGAGCGAGCCAAACCTCACAAAGAACGATCTCGCAAAGATTCAATGTCCAGTATTGGTGATGGCGGGTGAAGTTGAACCATTTAGCAACCACCACACCATCGATCTCTATGAATCACTTGCCAATGCTGATCTGGCGATCGTCCCAGGGGCCACTCATTCAGTGATGAAAGATAAGCCAGAGCTTGCCCTGGCGATTATCAAAGACTTTTATGAGGGAATTTCCGCACGCTCTTTAAATCAGGAGTAATTCTTTACCGCGCTCCACAGCTTCGGAGCGAGATTCCACATTGAGTTTGCGATAGACGCTCTTCAGGTGAGTCTTGATCGTGTTATGAGAGATATGGAGAGTTGCCGCAATCTGAGTGATGGGCAGCCCAGATGATAAGCGTCGCAAGATATCGATCTCTCGCTTGGTGAGCGGCTCAGAAAGTCCCATCTGGTCACGGGCGGAACCGGTCTGTCCTTTACGAATTGCTGAAGCTAATTGCTCCATGTACACCGTTGGTTTTGCTCCCGCTAAATTCAGAAGATGGTTTTGAACCTCCTCTGACTGGTTTAAGAAGATAGAGCGTGCCCCGTTCGCTATCGCTATCTCCGTCGCCTTATCTAGGTGAACTATGGCGACTTTTGGATTCTCTTTAAATACCTCGGCTGAGATGAGTTCTTTATTGAGCGCCAGACGCGGGGTGTTATTGGGATAAGACTCGAGCAAAGCCTTCGCACCTCCTGGGCTTTTAAGTGCCGCATAGGCGAAGCTGAAGGCTTGAGGAGTCGCCGTCTGCGGAAGTCGATAGAGCAGTTCGCCGATTCTCTCTGTGTCCACAAGTTTCACTCGAACTAGGAGCTCTTGTTCATCGAGAATTCTAAAGATCTCCGGATCGAACAAGGTATCGGCAAGGCTCTCTCGTGCTTTTCGTAGAGTAATGAGCGCTTCATTCACTTTTCCAAGTTGGCTCTTTACCAACGCCTTCTTTCCCATAAGCGCCGCATACCACGACCAAACTCCGTGCGTTTGCGCACGTTCAATATAAGTATCAAGTAACTCAAGTGCCAAATCTTCTTGGCCAGATTCGCGGAAGTAATCTGCGATGACATATACGGCATCAAATGATGAGTAGACGCCAACAACATTAAGTCGATTGGATGAAGTAAGCGCAGCGTTTGCGTACTCAAAAGCCCGCTTATATCTGCCCTCCGCCAACGCAGTAAGTGCTTGGGTCGCAGGAATGATGATGGAATTAACCAAAGGATCATCTGATCGTGGAATGAGATTGGTTTGGTAAATCGTTGCATCATAATCTTCACGTAAAAATGAGGCAGCTCCTGCCATACGGAGAACGTTTGTTACCCGAATATTTACAGCTCCATAACTCTCTTGAGTATAAGGAGAGTTCATCATTTCATCAGCGATTCGAATAACTTCAGAGAAGTTACCTACATTAAAGGCTGCCCGTGCGCAATCGTGGAGCGCTGGTTCGCTCACCTTGACCCGGAAAGGTCGCCTGATCGCAGATCGAATCGTG
>CAJBLC010000040.1 GCA_903953805.1 uncultured Actinomycetes bacterium
CGCAATGGTGTCTATGTCACTAATGTCGAACACAAGATGGGACTGAACGTCTCAGCAACATGTGAATTAAGCATGGGCGAGAAAGAACCATGTGTTGGTTACTTGCTCGGTGAAGTTCATAACGGAATCTTCCAGATGTTCAAAGTCATTGAATTCGCTCGCATGATGGTTGGTACTAAAGCGATTGCCACACTCTCGACTGGTTACCAACAAGCACTGAAGTATGCGAAGGAACGTGTACAGGGTGGCGATATGAAGGTCATGAACGATAAGGCTTCACCGCGCGTCACGATCATCAACCATCCAGATGTCCGTCGCTCATTGATGGTGCAGAAGGCCTACTCCGAAGGTATGCGCGCGCTTGTTCTCTACACCGCATCGATTCAAGATGCCGTTGCGCTCGCTAAGGCTGAAGGTAAAGATGCCGAAGAGCTCGAGAAACTTAATGATCTCTTGCTTCCTATTGTGAAGGGTTATGGCTCCGAAAAGTCCTACACACTTCTTGGCACTGAATCACTACAAACATTTGGTGGTTCAGGCTTTACAAAGGATTGGCCACTCGAACAATATGTTCGCGATGCCAAGATCGATACCTTGTATGAAGGAACCACTGCGATTCAGGGACTCGACTTCTTCTTCCGCAAGATTGTGAAAGATGGCGGCCGCTCTATCGGATTGCTCGGTAAAGAGATTGGTACCTTCGCTGCATCTGGTGGCGAACTCGCTGCTGAGAAGGCAGAACTTGGCAAGACACTTGAGACCCTCAACGCGATGATCGGAACGATGGTCGGTTATGCCATGGAGTCACAAGAAGATCCCGAGAAGATTTATAAGGTCGGTCTCAACACCACTCGCGTCTTGATGAGCGTCGGTGAAGTCATCATCGCCTGGTTGCTCTTGCGCCAAGCTGTGATCGCAACCGAGAAGCTTCCAACTGCTACCGGCAAAGATAAAGATTTCTTCACCGGCAAGATAGCGAGCGCACAGTACTTCGTCCGCACCGTGCTCCCACATCTTCGCTCCGAACTTAAGATCATCGAATCTGAAGATGGTGCGATTATGAATCTGCCAGAAAGTGCATATTAATTCTGATCATTAGATAGGCTCACCGAGTGTTGACCAAATACCGCGGTGAGCTCCTTCTTGCACTTGGCTCGCTCTTCTTCTCGGCTAATGGCACGATCTCAAAATGGGTCCTTGAATCTGGCATGCCGGCCTGGCGATTGACGCAGATTCGATCGACTGGCGCATTCCTTGTTCTCTTTCTTATTACTTATCTGCGTAGTGGTAATCCCCTCCAGGCAAAATGGCGAGAGATCCCCAAGCTCTTTCTCTTTGGTGTGATTGGCTTTGCTGGCGTTCAAACAACATATTTCTATTCCATCGCTCGCCTGCCAGTAAGTATCGCGCTGATCTTGGAATTCACATCACCGCTCTGGATCGCGCTCTGGTTGCGTTATGTCCGTAAGCGCCAGGTAGCGCGCACGATGTGGGTTGGGCTCGCCTCCGCCTTCCTTGGGCTGATCCTCTTGGCCCAGGTTTGGAAGGGTCTAACGCTCAATGGTCCAGGCGTGCTCGGTGCGCTCGCTAGCGCCTTCTGCCTCACGCTCTATTTCTTGATGTCGAAAGGCATGTCCTCTACACGTACCTCTGGCGAGATTCTGACCTGGGGCCTGGGTATCACCGCCCTCTTCTACGCGATCATCATGCCGTGGTGGAGCTACCCCACTCATTACCTCACAAAGAAGGTTGAGCTCCTGGGTCGCTTCCATGGCCACCATGCACCTGGTTGGCTCCTCGTCGCATCGGTCATCATCTTCGGCACAGTCGTTCCTTACTCATGCGTGATGGCGGGGATTATTCGCACCACTGCATCGACCGGAAGTGTGATCGGCATGCTTGAGCCTGTTATGGCTGGTGCATTTGCCTGGGTCCTGCTTGGTGAGCGATTCAATCTGATCCAACTCATTGGCGCGGCAGTAGTACTCGTGGGTATTGCGATTGCGGATCGCGCATCTTCAACAACCGAGTAAATTACAACCCATGGAGACCTTTAAAGATCTGATCGAAGCAAACCAGACCTTCTCAGCACAATTTCAATCACAAGAGTTAACAGGTGCTGCAAAGAAGGGTCTCGCCATTGTGACCTGTATGGATTCGCGTATCGATCCACTCCGAATTGTTGGAATGCAGGCAGGTGATGCCAAGATTTTACGTAACGCTGGAGCTCGCGTTACAGAAGACGTACTTCGTACCCTGGTTCTTGCAACACACTTATTAAATGTCGATCGCATCCTTGTGATGCCACATACTGATTGTCGTATGGCAAGCGCTACTGAAGATGAAGTTCATGCACTCATTCTTGAGAAGTCAGGTGTTGATACTCGCGGAATTGAGATCCGTACAGTGAAGGATCAATCAGCTGCGCTTGAGAAAGATATCCAGCGCATTGAAAGTTATCCACTCTTGAAAAAGGGAATAACTGTGATGGGTGCGATCTACGATGTGAAGAGCGGAAAGCTCAACCCGATTTAATTAATTAAATCCACCGGTAAATGAGTCGGATGGTCCAGCGCTCTGTTGTGGTGGCTGAGAAGCAAAGTTAGAGCTTGCCGCCATATCGCTAAAGCGTGCGAAGTGAAGTTGTGATGCAACGGTGATGGTGCGGGTTGGTCCGTTACGGTGCTTAGCAACGATTAAGTCAGCCTCACCTTGGCGCATCTGTGAATCGTAGAGATCATCGCGGTGGAGCAAGATAACAACGTCTGCATCTTGTTCGATCGAACCAGATTCACGGAGGTCAGAGAGCATCGGCTTCTTATCGGCGCGTTGTTCAGGTCCACGGTTGAGCTGTGAGATCGCAATAACCGGTACCTCTAACTCCTTTGCCAGGAGCTTGAGATTACGTGAGAACTCGGAGACCTCTTGCTGACGGTTCTCAACTTTCTTACCTGATGTCATCAGCTGGAGATAGTCGATCACGATGAGCTTGAGATTGTGCTTCTGCTTCAAGCGACGAGCCTTTGCGCGAATCTCCATAAGTGAGAGATTTGGAGAGTCATCGATAAAGAGCGGTGCTTGGCTAATCTCGCCCATACGCTTTGCCAGGCGACCCCACTCTTCATCAGAGAGTGAGCCAGAGCGAATATTGTTGAGACCAACGCGTGCTTCGGCAGAGAGCATACGCATCGTGATTTCAGAGCGAGACATTTCCAGTGAAAAGATCACAGATGCATCGCCATTATGGATCGATGCATAGCGAGCAATATCTAAACCAAGTGTTGACTTACCAACTGCTGGACGTGCAGCGAGAACAACCATATTGCCGGCATGTAGCCCACCAGTGAGCGCATCGAGATCTTTAAAGCCGGTTTTAACTCCATGCTCAACCATTCCCTTAGAGAGCGCTTCGATCTCATCGAGTGCAGCGGGGAGAAGTTCAGAGAGTTGGACATAATCTTCGGATGCATTGGCATCTGTTACTTGATAGACCTCAGCTTGTGCTTGGTTAACAGCGTCTTCGATATCTCCTTCTTCGGAGTAACCGATCTGAACGATCTTTGTTCCAGCTTCAACAAGGCGGCGCAAGATTGCGCGATCAGCGACGATACGTGCGTAGTAACCAGCATTGGCAGCGGTGGGTACAGATGAAATAAGTGTGTGGAGATATGGCGCACCACCTGCGCGCGCGATATCACCACGCTTTGTTAACTCGGC
>CAJBLC010000041.1 GCA_903953805.1 uncultured Actinomycetes bacterium
ACCGAGTGTGAGCCCACCAACTGCATCGAAATCCCAATCGCTTGTAACTTCAAGCATGACTTCACCAACGAGTGGTGCGGCGACAGAGTCGAGTGTGATGCGACGAAGATCGACGTAGTAATCAGCTTCTTTTCCTGAAGACAAGATGACCTTGCCATGGACAACAGCCTTCTTCAGGATCTCTTCTTTTAACTGCTCACGTGTTGAAGTCATGGCGTAACCCTATTTCTCTTGTCGGTATACAACAACATGGTTCGGATCACGCCGAGCCAAACTTTTTGGCGGATTCGCCTCAAGAAGCGCATCTACTTCGGTACGAAGCTTTGCCATCTCGATCGCCATATTGGCGACTGCTGATTCCAATTCAATAATGCGAGCGATACCTGCAAGGTTGACGCCTTCACCAACTAAGCGCTGGATATTGCGCAATGAAGCGATATCGCGCAATGAATAACGGCGACCGCGACCAGATGCACGACCTGGTGAGACTAAACCTAAACGATCATATTGACGCAGTGTCTGCGGATGCATTCCTGATAGTTCTGCAGCTACAGAGATTACGTAGACCGCTTCTTCATCGGATGGAACGCCATCTGTAGACATTATGCACGCGCTTTCTGGGATAGATCTGCACGGAGTTTCGCATCTTCATCTTTCATGACTTCTGCAAAATCTTCAAGTGCTTTCTTTGCCTTGCCATCAACGCGTTGTGGAACAACAACTTCGATCGTAATAAGAAGATCACCGGTCTGATGATTTCTTGTTACACCGCGTCCCTTGAGACGCAAGGTCTTACCGTTGGGAGTTCCTGGTGCAAGACGAACCTTGACCTCTTCACCTTCCAGAGTTGGCACGGCGATATCTGCACCAAGCGCCGCCTCTGCAAAGGAGACAGGAAGTGTCATTAACAAATTATCTTCATCACGAGTAAAGACTGGGTGTTTGGTGACGTGGATAATGACAAAGAGATCACCTGGTCCCGCTTGTCCTGGTGCACCACGACCCTTGAGTTTGATCTTTGATCCATCTTTCACGCCAGCAGGAACGCGAGTGGTAATTGTTTCGCGCTCTAGACGAAGGTTGATCTCAGAGCCATAGATCGAATCACGGAATGAGATTGTTGCCTCGGTTTGAAGATCAGCGCCTTTACTTGGACCGCGACGACCGCCACCAAAGAGTGTTGAGAAGATATCTTGAGGATCTCCGCCGCCACCAAAAATATCTTGGAAGTTTCCGCCACTTTGATATCCACCAGCGCCGCCCATGGGGCCACCGCGCATGCCACCGGACTTATACAAGTCGCGCATCTCGTTGTATTCAGCGCGCTTTTTAGGGTCGCTGAGTACTTCGTATGCTTCAGAGACTTCTTTGAAGCGCTCTTCTAACTTCTTATCGCCCTTGGTGGCATCCGGGTGTAACTCTTTGGAGAGCTTGCGGTACTGCTTTTTGATCGCAGCATCGTTATCGGACTTTTTGACGCCAAGGATCGTATACAAATCCTTCTCATATAAATCTTTGGCAGCCATGAATTACTCCGGATCCGCTACAGCGACCATCGCAACGCGAATAACGCGCTCTTTAAAGCGATAGCCAGGCTGAAGCACCTTGATAACAGTCGTCTCTGTGACATCAGCTGATGTCTCATGAGCGATCGCATCGTGGATATTGGGATCAAAGATATCTTTCTCAGCGCCAAACTTTTGGAGACCAAGCTTCTCGGAGATCGCAGCGAAGCGATCGGCGACAGCTTTAAATCCGCCAGTAAGTTCATTATGTGCAGCGGCGCGATCGAAATCATCTAAGATCGGCAAGAGATCAACTAGAAGCGCAGCAGTTGTGATTTCGTGCGCAGCAAGGCGCTCTTTATCTACACGCTTACGATAGTTAGCAAAATCTGCCTGCAATCGTTGTAAGTCGTTGGTGAGTACTGCGACAGGATCTTGATCAACAACATCCTGTGCAACATCAC
>CAJBLC010000042.1 GCA_903953805.1 uncultured Actinomycetes bacterium
CGCGTAATCGGCCATGGTTCTGCATCTGCCTTCTCACAGACAATCACTATTGATGCTGGTTCAGCCGATCACATTACTGTCGATAAGACAGTTATCTCAGAGCATGGTCTTGTTGGAGTCGTAAAGAGCGTTGAGGCACACTCCGCAATTGTTCTTTTGATGAGCGATCCAGCCTTTAAGGTCGGCGTTCGTATTGCTCGAAATCAAAGCATTGGCGTGCTCACGGGCACGGGTGGCAATACATTTTCGCTCCAGTTACTCGACCCAGCTGGTGATATCCAGAATGGTGACGTTCTCTTCTCAAATGGCAGTGATAGCAACCGTCCATTTATCCCAGGAGTACCTGTCGGAGTAGTCACCTCTGTTGATCACACATCTGCAACGCTCACCCAGACTGCGACTGTTAAGAGTTATAGCGATCTAGGAAATATCGGTGTCGTCTCAGTTGTTATCAGTGCACCAACGACTGCACCTAAGCAGGCGATCAACCCAACTCCAGCACCGACCGTTATTGTTTATGTAACGCCAACTCCGACACCATCACCGTCGTTGACTCCTGGAGCCCCAACACCTTCACCTGCTCCATCTCTATCTAGCAGCCCAACAAAGAAGGCGAAGAAGTGAGTCCGATTCGCATTGGTATCAATGCGGCGCTCTTACTCTTCATCTTCACTATTCAAGAGACAGTGGTCTCTCGAATTCATCTCCCAATCACGGGCTTCTCACTCTATTTGGCAGCACTTGTCTTGATGGTCATTCTTGAGAATAGAACAGGTGCAGTCATTCTTGGTTTTGTCGGGGGACTAGTTCTCGATCTCTCGCCATCATCACAATCACCCTTTGGACAATGGGCGCTGATCTTGACTGCGATCTCATACATCATCGCCGTCAATGCGGAGAGTGTCGATGAAATCATTAGCCGCCCAGTTGGCCTCGGGTTATTTGTGGCGCTCGGCGCCTCGCTCGCACTCATTGCATATTTGATTATGGATTCTTTGCTTGGGCAACCAACCGGAACGTTCGGTCGAGATGTGATTGTGATTGCTGGAAATCTCTTCTGGACAATGCTGATCGCGCCATTCTTGATGCCTATCTTTACTGCCTTTCGTGAGGCAACGATCGGATCGCGCGAGCGGATATGAATCAACGTTCTCGGCTCAGCCTGCTCGTCACTCAAACACTCGTCTTATCGCTCATGCTTGCCCTCTTTGGGCGTCTCTTCTTCCTGCAGGTAGCTAGTGGCCTGAAGTATCAGAACGCGGCGATCAGCATTCAGAGCCGCGACATTGTGAATCCAGCGATTCGTGGAGCAATCACCGATAGCTCTGGCTTACCGCTGGCGATGGATCGTCCAGGTATGCAGATCACCGTGAATCGAAGTGCAACTGATGCCCTTCCAGATAAGGGGATTGAAGTATTCGCTCGCTTAGCGAAATTGCTCGCACTGACACCTGATGCGGTCTATACCAAGACTCGACTATGTGGGGAGCTGCCACTCGGTCAGCGCACAGGTTGTTGGAATGGAACGCGCCAGCAACCTATTCCAATTACCAAGTTAGCTACTGAGGCACAAGCGCTCAAGGTGCTCGAAAATCCAACGCTCTTCTCTGGCGTAGATGCAGCACCGGTACCGATCCGAAGTTATCCAGCACTTGCAGGTGAGAATGCTGCTCACGTCTTGGGCTACACAGGGGTCGTCACAGAGACAGATCTCGCAAATCCTAATAACCACTATTACCGTAATGAGATTGTTGGAAAGTCTGGGCTTGAGTTTGTTTACGATAATTACCTGCGCGGCACTCCAGGTGTAAAGACGTTGATTGTAGATCGCAAAGAAGCGATTACCTCTGTCTCTCAAAATACCAATCCGACTCCGGGAAATAATCTCGTCACCAATATTGATGCCAGGCTTCAATCAGCAACAGAAGCGGCTCTTGCTCACTCTGTGCTCGCTTCTCGGGCGCAGGGTTACCATGCAGACTCTGGTGCTGCGATCGTGATGGATGTGAAGAATGGCGCAATTCTTGCGATGGCTTCTTATCCAACTTATGACCCCAATATGTGGCAGAAGGGATTAACGCCACAGCAGGCGAAAGATCTCTTCAGTGAGTCAACAGGTGTACCTGCGCTATCTCGAGCGATTCAAGGTGAATATGCCCCCGCATCAACCTTTAAGTCGATCTCGATCGTTGCGGCGGCTGCAGCCGGCTACAACATGAACTCGCTCTATGACTGCCCAGCGGAACTTAAAGTCGGTAACCAGATCTTCAAGAACTTTGAGACAAAATCCCAAGGCCATATCAATATGACAGAGGCGATCGCGGTCTCATGTGACACCATTTGGTATCAGATAGCCTTCGATCAATGGCTGAAGGATGGCGGGCTTAATCCACATTCACATGTGAACGACTACTTCTTCACCGCTGCACGTGGCTTTGGTCTGGGGAAGAAGACCGGCATTGATCTCCCTGGGGAACTATCTGGACGCCTTCCAGATCGACAGTGGAAACAGAATTATTACGATGCAAATAAGGCCTTCTTCTGCGACTACACAAAGCGTGCGAAGCCATCTGATTTAACTCCATATCTCATTGCAATCGCTCATGAGAATTGTCTCGATGGAAATAAACTTCGTGCTGGCGATGCTGTGAACTTTGCTATCGGCCAAGGCGATACCTTGGTAACACCACTACAGCTCACAGATATGTATGCCGCAATTGCGAATGGCGGAACTCTGTGGGAGCCACAAATTGCAAAGGCAGTTATCACACCAGCGGGCAAAGTCATCAAATCCTTCGCACCTGTAAGCAATGGTCGCATCCCTGCAACAAGTGCAGATATCTCCTTTTTACATAACGCACTTCGCGCGGTAGCGACCAGAGGAACTGCGGCACCAGTCTTTGCAAATTTTCCGGTTGATGTTGCGGGTAAGACTGGAACTGGACAGGTGCTTGGTCGTAATGCGAATGGCAGTGCGAAGGATGACACCTCATGGTTTGCCTCCTTTGCCCCAAGCTCCTCACCACGTTATGCGGTAGTCATGATGGTCAGCCAAGGTGGATTTGGTGCTGTTGCATCAGGAACTGGTGTCCGTGATATCTACTCCGCGCTCTTTGGCGTCGTTGGCAATAAGGTAGATCCAACAAAGGCGATATTCCCGATCAGTGGACCACGAACAAAATTGCCAAAGGTCGACCCTAAATATGCAAAACTTTCAGCGCAGGCGGTGAACAAATGAGTCGGTTACTAGGTGATGGACGTAGAGCCCGAACCTTCCGCAACAACATTGCGGGATATGACAAGCAACTCAACTTCGCTGTCGGTGCACTCTTATTAATTGGCAGCTTGCTGGTTTGGGCAGCAACGAAGCAATGGTTCGCCTCCCAAGGGCTTGATCCTCAGTACTACATCAAGCGCCATGTCTTAAATATCATCATCGGACTTCTTCTCGCATATGGCACAACCTTGATCGACTACCGATTACTTCGCGCCTATACGCCTTTCGTCTGGGGAGCGGGAATTCTGGGGCTGGTGGCAGTTCTCATCCCAGGAATCGGCTCCACAATCAATGGCGCACGTTCGTGGATCTCTTTTCCTGGTGGGTTTAGTTTGCAACCTGCAGAGCTAGCAAAGATCTCGGTGATTATTGGAATGGCGATGTTGCTCGCCGAAGCGCGCGATAAAGATTCTGCGCCAACTCATATGGATGTTATTAAATCTCTCGTAGTGGCGCTCGTTCCAATGTTGCTCATCATCCTTGAACCCGATCTTGGTGAAGCGCTCATTATCTCTGCTGCCGTTATCGCCATCATCGGCGTATCAGGCGCACCAAGCCGTTGGGTCATCGGACTCTTATTAGTCGGCATGCTCACTGGTTTCGTTGCAGTGAAGGCTGGCGTGATCCATCAATACCAAGTGAAGCGCCTTCAATCATTTGTCGATCCAACAGCTGATCCGCAACAGAGCGGTTATCAACTCCGTCAATCACGTATCACGATTGGCTCTGGTGGAATTATCGGTCGCGGGCTCTTTAGTGGACCGCAAACAAATGGTCGATTCGTTCCAGAACAGCAGACCGACTTTATTTTCACAGTTGCAGGGGAGGAGCTCGGCTTCCTGGGGTCTGGCTTCATCTTGCTGCTCTTCGGTCTCTTCTTCATACGAGCCTTTGCAATTGCCCAGCGAACGACAGATGTCTTTGGTCGACTGGTATGTATCGGAGTTATTGCCTGGTTCGCCTTCCAAACTTTTGAGAATATTGGAATGACCATGGGGCTGATGCCAATGACCGGTGTCCCATTGCCATTTATGTCCTATGGCGGCTCCAGTATGTTTGCGAATTTGGTTGGTTTAGGGCTCCTTCAGAGCGTGCATTTGAGATCACGCTAGCCATCTGCCATACTTTCGGCAGAGCCTTTGCGCCTCGATTGCGGATATCCGCAAATACCGAGAAGTTCGCGAACTCGAAGATTTTAGTTAGATAGAACTCACCATTGGGTTCAAGGGATCGCTCGAAAGAGTTGAGACCTCACCAGGATTGATTACAAGGATTGAGGATTTACCGTTATGGCTCCAGAGCCAAAAAAGTCGCGTAAGCGAACCGTAAAAAAGGTCGCTGAAAAGTCAGAGCAAGTCGAGAAGGCGCCTACCAAGAAGGTAGAAGAGGCCGAACCAGCAGCAGAAGCAGCACCCAAGCGTGCGAAGAAGGCCGCTGCAATTCCTGTTCCACTCTTCCAAGCTGCTCCTGAAGTAGTTGCCCCTAAGAAGAGTGCCAAGAAGGCCGCTGCAAAGCCAGCCGCAAAAGAAGAGGCAAGTGAATCTGAGGGTGCTTCTGAAGGTGCATCGTCGCAATCAGATGACTCTTCATCAGAGAATTCAGAGTCACCACGTCGCAACCGTAATCGCCGTCGCGGTGGTCGTGGTCGCAGTGGTGGATCGCAGAAGTCCGAGAACGAGAATGATGTCGATGATTCAGATAGCGACGAGAAAGACCCTGGCCACCTCTCCAATGAAGATGAGGGTGAAGAGGTCGGTTCAACACATCGCCGTCGTCGCCGTCGTCGGGCACGTGGTGAAGGTGTTACTCCTGGTGAGACCGTCGATGAAGATGGTGTCGTAACAGTTGTAAAGGTTCGCGAACCGCGCAGCGCAGATGACCGTCCAACTCGTACTGACCGCAACCGTGATCGTAACGATCGCAGTGGCCGTAATAATCGTCGTGATCGCAATGATCGCAATGATCGCAATGATCGCAATGACCGCGGTGGTCGCGATCGCTATGACCGCGAACCACGTGACTTCACACGTCGCCGTGGAACCATCATTACTGAAGCAGAATTCCTTGCTCGTCGTGAATCAGTTGATCGCGAGATGCTCGTTCGCCAAGTTGGAGATCGCACACAGATCGCCGTTCTTGAAGACAAGATCATGGTCGAGCACTATGTAAACCGTAACTCCAATATTTCATATGTCGGAAACGTCTACCTTGGCCGCGTCCAGAACGTACTTCCATCAATGGAGGCCGCATTCGTCGATATCGGTAAGGGCAGAAACGCAGTCCTTTATGCCGGTGAAGTGAACTGGGATGCCGCTGGATTAAGCGAGAGCGCACCACGCAAAATTGAACACGTACTCAAGACTGGACAATCTGTTCTTGTTCAAGTGACGAAGGATCCAATCGGTCAAAAGGGTGCACGCCTCACAAGCCAGATCAGCTTGCCAGGTCGATATCTTGTCTATGTTCCTGGCGGCGGAATGAGCGGTATTAGCCGACGTCTTCCTGATCAAGAGCGCAGTCGCTTGAAGTCGATCTTAAAGAATTTAATCCCTGAAGAAGCTGGTGTGATTGTTCGTACCGCATCTGAAGGTGCGAGCGAAGAAGAGCTCGAACGCGATGTCATTCGCCTCAAAGCGCAATGGGAAGATATTCAGGAGAAGGCTGAGAATCCTTCAACCTCTTCACCATCACTTCTTTATAGCGAACCAGATCTCACTGTTCGCGTTATCCGCGATATCTTCAATGAAGATTTCCGTCGCCTTGTTGTTCAGGGTAACGAAGCATGGGATGACATCAATAATTACCTTGGACATATTGCACCAGAGCTCACCACCAAGATCGAAAAGTGGACTGGTACACGCGATATGTTCGTCGAGCATCGCATTGAAGAGCAACTCGCGAAGGCATTCGATCGCAAGGTCTACCTTCCTTCCGGAGGTTCGCTCGTTATCGATCGCACTGAAGCGATGATTGTTATTGACGTCAATACCGGTAAGTTCATCGGTAAGGGTGGAAATCTCGAAGAGACTGTCACCAAGAACAACCTTGAAGCGGCAGAAGAGATTGCTCGCCAATTGCGTCTGCGCGATATGGGCGGAATTATTGTTATCGACTTTATCGACATGGCACTCGAATCGAACCGCGATCAGGTATTGCGTCGATTGGTTGAATGCCTCGGCCGCGATCGCACCAAGCATCAGGTTGCCGAAGTAACTTCACTTGGACTTGTTCAGATGACTCGTAAGCGCGTTGGCCAGGGCCTCATTGAAGCCTTCTCAACAACGTGTGAATCATGTGGCGGTCGTGGAATTCATATTCATTCTGAGCCAGTGAAGAAGACTGCGCTCGATAAGGATATGGACCAGCGCTATGTCCCTCAGAGTTACGATGATGAAGAGCCAACAAGCTCTGAATCTGAGAGTGAAGCCCCAGCTCCCAAGGTTGAGGTAGTCGTGGAGGAGAGCCCGGCTAAGCCAGGCGCTCGGAAGCGGCGTCGTGCGGTCAGCACCGGAATTATTACCCCCGAATAGGCGGAAATAGGACCAGTTTGACCTTGAGGGGCGGAAATCCGTACCCTTGCCCTCTGCCCGAGTGAAGCTCGGTGCTTATCCATAGGCCTCACCTGAGGTCGCTCGTTTGAACTGTAGGAAGGTGTCACTGTGTACGCGATTGTTAAAGCAGGCGGCCGTCAAGAGAAGGTTGCCGTCGGCGACACCATTACTGTCGATCGTATCGATGCAAAAGTTGGCGCATCTGTATCTTTCCCAGCTCTTCTTCTCGTTGAAGGCGCAACCATCACAACTGATGCGAAGGCACTTGCCGGCGTAAAGGTTGCAGGCGAAATCCTCGAAGAGACCAAGGGTCCAAAGATCGACATCCTTCGCTACAAGAACAAGACTGGCTATCGCCGTCGTCAAGGTTTCCGTTCCCAACTTACGCGTGTGAAGATCACCGCGATCAGCAAGTAGTAAGAGAGTAGGTGCGATATGGCAAGTAAAAAGGGTGTCTCGTCCACACGAAATGGTCGCGACTCAAATGCGCAGTACCTCGGAATTAAGCGTTTTGGTGGTCAGGTTGTAAAGGCAGGCGAGATCCTCGTCCGTCAGCGCGGCACTGTCTTCCACCCAGGTGCACAGGTTGGTATCGGCAAGGATGACACCTTGTTCGCACTATCAGCTGGTGTTGTTGAGTTCGGTCGCGCACGCGGTCGTAAGGTCGTCAACATCGTTGCAGCTCCGGTCGCCTAAAGAGCGGATTTACATTTAGCGGGTCCGCGCTCTGCGGGCCCGCTTTTTTATTGTTAAGAAATTTCATCACTGTGAAGAGAGAAGGGAGAGGCAAGCAATGGCTTCATTTGTTGATCGCGTAACGCTCAATGCCTCTGCTGGA
>CAJBLC010000043.1 GCA_903953805.1 uncultured Actinomycetes bacterium
GAAATAGATGGAGAAGATTGCGATGTCAGATGATTTCAAGCCGGGACTAGAAGGCGTCATCGCCTTTGAATCAACTATCGCTGAGCCAGATAAAGAAGGCAGCGCCCTTCGCTATCGCGGTGTCGATATTGATGATCTCGTTGGCCGAGTCAGCTTTGGAAATGTCTGGGGTCTGCTCGTCGACGACGCATTCAATCCAGGACTTCCACCTGCCGAACCATTCCCACTCCCAGTTCACTCAGGTGATATTCGCGTAGATGTTCAATCCGCGATCGCCATGCTTGCTCCTGCTTGGGGCTTCAAGCCACTTCTCGATATTTCAGATGAAGAAGCACGTAGCAACCTTGCGCGCGCTTCAGTCATGGTTCTCTCTTACGTTGCGCAATCTGCACGTGGTCAAATTCTTCCGATGGTTCCACAATCAGAGGTTGACAAGGCTCACACCGTTGTTGAGCGCATGATGATTCGTTGGCGTGGAGAGCCTGATCCACTACACGTTCGCGCAATTGATGCTTACTTCTCATCTGCTGCTGAACATGGCATGAATGCTTCAACCTTTACTGGTCGTGTCATTGCATCAACTGGTGCAGATGTCGCTGCTGCACTTTCTGGTGCGATCGGTGCGATGTCAGGTCCTCTTCATGGCGGTGCGCCATCTCGCGTTCTCGGCATGATCGAAGATGTTGAGAAGAGTGGAGATGCTCGCGCATACGTGAAGGGCATCATGGATCGTGGCGAACGTTTGATGGGCTTCGGCCACCGCGTCTATCGTGCAGAAGATCCACGCGCTCGCACACTTCGTCGTACTGCAAAAGAACTCGGCGCCCCACGTTACGAAGTTGCCGTTGAACTCGAGAAGGCTGCGCTCGCTGAACTCCATGAGCGCCATCCAGAGCGTGTTCTAGAGACCAACGTTGAATTCTGGGCAGCGATCGTGCTCGACTTCGCACAAGTACCTGGACCAATGTTTACTTCAATGTTCACCGCGGCACGTACCGCCGGCTGGTCAGCTCATATCCTCGAGCAGAAGAAGACTGGCCGTCTGGTCCGTCCATCTGCTCGTTATATTGGACATGGACCTCGCAAGCCAGATGCAGTTCAGGGCTGGGATGCGACAGTAGAGCAACTCCACTCCTAAGTTGGCAGTTACTCGTTCGATCATCTGGTTTCGCAGAGATCTGCGAATTTCAGATCATCCTGCGCTCAATGCAGCGATAGCTGCTGGGGATGAGATCGTTCCAGTATTTATCCTTGATCCAAATCAGAACAAGGTCAGTGGAGGAAAGCGTCTAGCTTATATGGCGCAATCGCTGCGGTTACTCGATGCATCATTAGGAAATTCGCTTCATGCGATGGTTGGCGACCAAGTCGAAGTTCTGACCGAACTCATGAAGCGATATAACGCGAACAGTGTTCATATCTCGGAAGAGTTTGAACCGTATGGCTTAGCTCGCGATCAGCGAGTTGAGGCAGCAGGAATCCCATTGATTCGAACTGGCAGCCCATATGCAGTTGCACCGGGCCGAGTTCGCAAGCCAAGTGATGGAACTCCGTACAAGGTCTACACACCGTTCTATAAAGCCTGGCTCGCACATGGTTGGCGAGATCCCGCACCGACTCCAACAGAAATTCCGACTGTCACACCGCGCGAATCTGATCGGAACTTTCCGACTTGGACGATGCCTGAAGGTGTACGGGTTACTTCTGCAGGCGAAGAGGCAGCACACGAGCGTTGGGCTTGGTTTAAAGAGAATGCACTTGATTCCTATAACGAAAATAGAAATAACGCTGGAATCGATGGCACCAGCAAGTTAAGTGCTCATCTGAAGTGGGGAGAGATTCATCCACGCACCTTGCTCGCCGAACTTGGGCAGAGCGCCGGTCACGAGGTTTTTCGTAAAGAGATTGCCTGGCGTGAGTTCTATGGCGATGTCCTTCACCATAATCCACATACTGTTGATGATTACTACGCCCCACAATTTAAGGCGATGCGATACGACGAACCGGGCGATAAGTTCAAGGCTTGGTGTGAAGGA
>CAJBLC010000044.1 GCA_903953805.1 uncultured Actinomycetes bacterium
AATTTAGGGAGATCGCGAAGTTCTGGAGCGGTAAATGCTGCATGCTCAACACCACGGCGACCAGCGATATAAACCTTGCGGATATGTGATGAGTGGAATATTTCAAGCGCATGATTTGCAGTGTCAGTTGGATCTAATTCTGTTGGATCGACGACAAGCATGCGAGCGCAATCCATCGCAACATTTCCTGCGCCGATTACCACTGCAGTTGTGCCTGATAGATCGATATTCAGATCTGCATAATCCGGATGTCCGTTATACCAAGGAACGAATTCTGCGGCAGAGAGTGAGCCTGGTAGATCTTCGCCAGGGATTCCAAGTTTCCGGCCTATTGAAGATCCGGTACACATCACCACTGCGTCATAGCGCGAGGTGAGGTCTTCGATATCGATATCTTTGCCGATCTCGATATTTCCGAAGAGTCTGAAGTTGGGCTCGGCCGCTACCTTTTCGAAGACCTTTGCAACGGTCTTGATCTTTGGATGATCTGGAGCTACACCTGAGCGGACCAGACCCCACATTGTTGGGAGGCGCTCAAAGAGATCAATCGAGAAGGAACGCTCATCGTTCTGTGCATTCTGGAGTGCTTGAGCGGTGAAATATCCCGCTGGCCCCGCTCCAACAATCGCAATCGAATAATGGGCCATATCGTGAGTTTACAGTGCCAGTGATCGGCAATCTATTCGTGGTGTTCCAAGCTCCGACGAGCGAATATGCCCACGATAACGAGTGAGGTCACCGGGATCATGAGGGCATTTGAGAGGGAGGTAATTTTTGAGACGAAGCCAATAATGCCTGGGCCAAAGACAAATGCAAGGCTGACGAATGAGAAGAGTCGAGCAAGTACTACTGGCGTTGGATAGTGAGATTTTGAGGCGCTGGTCAGCATTGTTGGCCAAACCGGACCGACTCCGCAGCCAGCAGCAAAGAAGCCAATAATCAATACTGTCAGGGTAAGGGCTTGGTTGGAGTGGTTCACATGAGCCGCAATTTGAATCGATGCTCCCCAGATCAGAGCAGCGCCAATCGCGCTATAACGCACAAAGGCAACTTCACCATGACGGTCACTAAATCTGGTGGTCATAAAACGACTGAGAACAATTCCAGATTGGAAGACGATAAAAGGTACTAAATAGAAAGGCGCCTTCACTGCGTAACTATCGCGGCTCAGTACTGCACCCCAGTCGCTGACAGAGAACTCAGCAGTTGTGCTCGCGAAGAGAGCCACCACGATGATCCAGAATTGAATGATATCTGGATCTCTCTTAAACCAAGGGAATTTAGATTTTGCCTTCTCGCCTTGTCCCCCGATGACATCCGTTGGGATCAAGTTTCGGTACGAATAGAGAAATATTGAGCAAGCAATTACTTGCAGACCGATGATGTACTGCGTTGCTGTAAATGCCTTCAAAAGCAGAGATCCCATGATCATCGCAAAGAGTGATCCAAGATTTGAGATCGCCGAAAGGTTATTCAACTGATTATTTCCCGTGGTTGCACGCAAATTATTGGATTGCGTATTGACCGCAGTATTGATCAGGAAACCACCGAAGGAGAGGAGAACTAGCCCACAAACAAAGAATGGAATTCGATGCGAGAGGGCGATTAACAAACTTCCAGACATCATGACTGGGATGGCAAAAATGAGAGACCTGCGGGAGGTCAGTCGAGCAATGATTTTGGCAACGAGCTTGGATGTGACTGCGCCAGCCAATCCGGTGATCATGAAGACGAGACCTAGAGTGGGGACAGAGATGTGCAACCGGTCCTTGAGTTGCGGAATTCGTGGAGCGAAGACAGATAGCGCCAACGAGAGTGTGAAGAAAGATGCCCTCAGTGAGAACATCGTCTTCTTCTCTACTGCCATGAGTGAATCCTATTGAAGGAAGGGCTCAAATCGCCTTGATTCTCCATGAGATCGAATAATCCGCTCCTGGCTCTAAAAGCACTAAATCAAGCCCAGAATTAAAGGAATTCGGTGGACAACTCATCGGTTCGACAGCCAGTGAGAGACGTCCTGTTGGATCACCGTCACGATCTGCTGTGTGAATCTGTACCCACTTTGAAGAGGAGTCGAACTCCATGGCAACACCGTTACCTGAAGGGGCTTTCACGGTCACAACTCTCGCTACTGGTCCGTCAGAGACTTTAAATGCATGGTCAATAAAAGTATCTTTAATAGTTCGACCATTTCGGAAATCAAAATCAGTAGCTGCAACAGATTCGATGCCTACCGGCAAAAGTCGCTCGCTATCTACGGTCATGAAATGGTCTGCAGGAAGTGTGATCTCCCATTGATTCACTCCCGTTGATTCATCGGCGATGAGATAGGGATGGATAGATGCACCAAATGGTGCAGGGCCATCACCGCGATTATGGGCGGTGAGTTTTATCGAGAGGCCCTCAATATCGACTCGGTACTCAAGCGAGTATTGAAGGTGGAATGGATATCCCTCGCTCGCTGGTGCATCTAGCGAGAATGTCACCGCATCCGTTGTTCGATTCGAGATCTTCCATATTTCATTCGTGACTAAACCGTGTAGTGCATTTCCACGCGCGATTTCATTTACTTCTACAGAGTATTTCTGCCCCGCAAATTCATATATGCCATCTTCAATGCGATTTGGCCATGGAGCCAAGATATCTCCGCAATAGAAGCCACGTGGATCCGGGCGTCGCACTTCAATAAGGTTGCGGCCATTGAAGGTCAATTTCTCATGGCGGGCGCCCAGAGTATTTAAGCGCGCGAGATAGCCATTACAGCTGATTTCAATAGCTTCTGAAGTTGCCATCAGTGCTTACCGAGAGTACGAGATCTGATTCCAACGAATCTCATGCAAGATTGACTCTGTTGTTGTGTTCGCTCCGATATGGAGGAGTTCAACATCAGCGATATTTGCAAAATCAACGAGCGTCTCGTGGCTAACAGACTTTGTAAGGACCGTATGGTGTGAACCACCAGCGTAAATCCAGGATTCTGCAGAGGTTGCAAGGGAAGGCTTTGGCTTCCAAATTGCACGGGCCACAGGCAGATTTGGAAGTGGGGCATCAGGTGGAACGACCTCAATATCGTTGGTGACGATGCGGAAGCGATTACCCATATCCATCAAGCTCACAACGCGACCTTCACCTGGTGTTGCGGTGAAGACCATGCGAACTGGATCTTCGCGATCACCAATTCCTAATGGATGAATCTCAATCGTTGGCTTCTCATCAGAAATCGTTGAGCAGACTTCCAACATATGTGCGCCAAGGACCTTTGGCTCTCCTGGTCCAAAATGATATGTGTAATCTTCCATGAAGGAAGTTCCACCTTTAAGACCGGTGCCCATGCTCTTGATAATGCGGAGAAGTGCTGACGTCTTCCAATCTCCTTCACCACCAAAGCCGTAACCCTTTTCCATCATGCGCTGTACAGCAAATCCTGGAAGCTGGCGGAGCGCTCCGAGATCTTCGAAGTTCGTTGTAAATGCTGAGAAGTTTCCAGCCTTTAAGAATGTATGAAGCGCTGCTTCGATGCTTGCGGAGTATCGAAGAGATTCGTGGCGAGCTCCACCCTTAGCAAGTTCAGGTGCAACTGAGTATCTATCTTGGTATTCAGTAACAAGTTGATCGATCTCTTGAGGGGTTACTTTCTCAATTGCATCAGCAAGAGCATTAATTCCATATGCCTCAATACTCATACCGAAACGCATTTGTGCGCTGGTCTTATCGCCGTCGGTAACAGCGACAAATCGCATATTGTC
>CAJBLC010000045.1 GCA_903953805.1 uncultured Actinomycetes bacterium
CATACGCATGATCTCAGCTGCCTGGATCTCGATATCTGATGCCTGTCCGCCACCCTCTGAATAAGGCTGGTGGATAAGGACTCGTGCATGTTCGAGCGCCATGCGCTTTCCAGGTGCGCCACCTGCAAGCAAGATCGCTGCTGCTGATGCAGCCTGACCAAGGCAGACAGTCATGACATCTGGACGAACAAATTGCATCGTGTCATAGATCGCGGTGAGCGCAGTAAATGAGCCACCAGGTGAGTTGATGTACATCATGATGTCGCGATCTGGATCCATTGATTCAAGAGTCAAGAGCTGAGCCATGACATCGTTTGCAACGGTGTCATCGATTCCCTGACCCAAAAAGATAATGCGCTCTTCGAAGAGTTTTGTGTATGGATCTAGGCGCTTGTAGCCATATGAAGTCTTCTCTTCAATAGTTGGCAATACATAGCGAGAAGTTATCTCCTGGACGCGATCGATTGGGAAGTTTTTCATGCTGTTCCACCGCTTCCTGATACCTGTGATGCCGAAGATACGACATGATCCACAAGACCATACTTCTGTGCCTCTTCAGATGTGAACCAACGGTCGCGATCTGAATCAGCAGTGATCTGCTCGAATGTCTGTCCTGAGTGGTGAGCAATAAGTTCTGCCATACGACGCTTGGTGAACATGGTCTGCTCAGCTTGGATCTTGATCTCGGTTGCAGTTCCGCCGATACCGCTCAAAGGTTGGTGCATCAAGATACGTGAGTTAGGAAGCGCGTAACGCTTTCCTGGTGCTCCTGCAGTTAAGAGGAACTGACCCATCGATGCAGCAAGTCCCATAGAAACTGTTGCAACATCGTTCTTGATGTATTGCATGGTGTCGTAGATCGCCATACCTGCGGTTACTGATCCACCAGGTGAGTTGATGTACAAATAAATATCTTTTACTGGATCTTCAGCTGCGAGCAAGAGCATCTGTGCTGCGATTGCATTCGCCATATTGTCTTCGACCTGACCGACCATAAAAATGATGCGTTCACGAAGTAAGCGCTGATAAACCTGGTCATCAAGTGCGCCGCCGTGCGATGCCGCACCACGAGCGCTAATTGGCTCCATTGAGTTCAATGTGGACCTCTCTCTATTTCCTGTTATGACAGTAACAACCTTTGGCCCTAAATGCTTCCGCAAATGAGCAGAATTATGCGTGAGGTTGTTCGCTGGTAGAGATCGCCCGACCGAAAATCGGGGAAATGCGTTATTCGGCTTGAGCGGCTTGCTTTGGAGCGAGAGCCTCAAGGTCAACGACCTTGCCGGACTTCGTCTTCACGGTAACGCGGCTAAGAACTCCAGCGAGACCCTTTGCGCGAGCAACTTCAGCGACCATCGAGTTGATCTGGCCAGCTTCTGAGATCTCCTTGATGAATTGATCAGGAGTCATGCCATAACGCTGGGATGCGCGGACCAAATATTCAGTGAGTTCGTTCTCATTGACTGAGACCTGCTCGGCATCGACGATCGTATCGAAGAGGATC
>CAJBLC010000046.1 GCA_903953805.1 uncultured Actinomycetes bacterium
CTGTGCGATTCCAGCACTACCACTCTCACCATAGACAGATGCACTATGATGTGGGTTCTCGCCATAGCGAAGTCCCGCGATACGGCGCCAGACCTTTGCCCGCCAATCATCCGCACGATCAATACGAGTACCAAGCCAGGTCGCGATCGTCATGTCATATTCAGCAGTAGCACGGAAGGTCTCCATCGCGAGTTCAATACGCTCGTCAAGAGTAAATCCACCGGCAGCAAGCGCTGAATGCACGCGCGCATATTGGGAGGGATCGGAGACCACTGCAACAGAACCATGGTTTTTAGCTGCTCCGCGAAGCATGCTTGGGCCACCAATATCGATCTGCTCAATGCACTCGGCGAAATCATCAGTTGATGCGATTGTCTGACTAAATGGATAGAGGTTGACGACGATGAGATCAAATGGCGCAATATCGTGGGATGAAATCGCGGCGAGGTGCTCGGGATTATTTTGATCAGCGAGAATTCCACCATGAATGCGTGGATGGAGAGTCTTCACGCGACCACCCATCATCTCTGGGAATCCGGTGTAATCCTCGACTGCGGTGACAGAAATTCCAGCGGATGCGAGAGTCTTTGCGGTAGATCCCGTTGAGAGAATTTCAACGCCGGCAGCTTGAAGCGCTGAACCAAGTTCTAACAGGCCGCTCTTGTCATGGACACTCAGAAGTGCGCGGCGGATACTTTTTCTCTGACTCATTGCGTTAGGGCTCCATCGATCCAATGGGTGAGGGTCTCAACAATGAGATTTCGTTCCGCAATCTTAATGCGTTCGTGGAGTGATTCTTCCGTATCGCCCGGTTCGATCGCCACTGTGCGTTGGGCGATGATCGGCCCAGTATCTACTCCAGCATCAACCCAGTGGACAGTCGTTCCTGTCTCTACGGCACCCGCGGCTAGGGCATCTCGAACCGCATGAGCACCGGGAAAGAGCGGGAGAAGTGCTGGGTGAGTATTCATGACGTGAAAGTGCGCCACATAATCTGGAGCGAGAACTCGCATAAAGCCAACGCTCACCACGAGATCTGGTTGCAGGGACTCTGTAACTTTAAATATCTCGCTATTCCACTCTGCCCGATCTGCCTTCATTGGAAGATAGAAATCTTTTACACCAAAGTTTCGTGCCCGCTCCAGAGCGAGCGAGTCTTTATCAGAGATGAGACCAACAAACTCTGCACGTCCAGAGAGACCAGCATTGAAGATGGCCTGAGCGAGCGATCCAGAGCCCGATGCAAGGAGAAGAATCTTCTTAGCCACGGGCACGGACTCGCTTTATCAAGCCGGGGATATAGACCGTGAGGATAAGTACTCCTGCTGATGCAGCTGCGAAGTATGCGCTCACTCGCCACCACGTGACCCCCACATTGTGAAGAGCAGATGTGAGTAGTTCACCAGATGATAGGTAGGCAAGGACAGTGACGATAATTAAGGCAAGAAGAGTGGTTCGGAGCGCAAAGAATTGGCGTGATTTAAATAATGAGTTCTCACGAATGATCGGCAGAATCATGATGAGCACCAATAAGGCGAGTCCAATAAAACCGATCTGAAGAAGTGGATGTTTACCTGTTGGCAGCGCTGCAAAGATTGGAATTGCCGGAATTCCATGGACGGCAAAGGTGGTTGCACTAACAGAAGTGCCACTTCCAAGTTTGAAGCCGATTGCCAGAAGGTAAGCCAAGCCAACAAAGGCAGCATTGGGAATATAGAGAATCTGGATAATTAAGAAGAGAAGGCCACCAATTATTCCGGGTGCGATGACAACTCCAAGATCGTGAAGGACGCTCCAATGTGCCGCTAACGAGAGACCGAGTGCGATTGCGGCAGCGCCCCAGAAGAAGATCAAGGTATGGAAAGCGAAACGGAGATAGCGATTCTCGGCAGCTTTGAAATCATAGGTAGCAATGTAAGAAATTGGAAAGGTGAAGAGCGGAACGAGATACCAGATTGGCTTTATTCCAGAGCTGGTTGAGATGAGGGCGAGGATCGTTGCGATGAGCGTATAGGCCAAGGCGAAGAAGAAGCGCGCTCCTTCAATCTTCGGTAAGGCATCTTTCACCTTAGGGAAACTTTTTCGAATCGCCCAAATCGGAAAGATGAGAGCGCCCATCGGCAAAAGTGTTAGTGCGCCTGGAAGGTGGCTTGCCGCGATATTGAGATGAAAGGGAATGAGGTGTGCGCCGAGCCAGATCCATACAGATGCTCGAATTGGGTCGGTGGTGTTGCCAGATTGACTGCCCGCAGTAGCCCAGGCAAAGAGCGAGATAAAACTAGCGGGAAATAACGTGAGTGCGACGCTCCGCGCGGCCTGCTGTATCGAGACCGCGAGGATTCGTCCAAACATCAATAACTCTTATTAACCGAGCAACTTGCGCATGAGGGCCGCTGTCTCGCTCGGTGTCTTACCGACCGCAACTCCAGCTGCTTCGAGCGCTTCCTTCTTCGCTTGTGCTGTTCCAGATGAACCAGAGACGATCGCACCAGCATGGCCCATAGTCTTACCTTCAGGCGCAGTGAAGCCTGCAACATAACCAACAACCGGCTTTGTTACATACTCCTTAATAAATGCAGCGGCACGCTCTTCAGCATCGCCACCGATCTCACCGATCATCACAATCGCTTCAGTCTCAGGATCATCCTGGAATGCGCGAAGTGCATCGATATGAGTTGTTCCAATAATCGGATCGCCACCAATACCAACAGCTGTTGAGAATCCGAAGTCACGGAGTTCAAACATCATCTGGTAGGTAAGGGTTCCGGACTTTGAGACTAAACCAATCTTTCCTGGCCCGGTGATATCGGCAGGAATGATTCCGAGGTTCGCTTTACCGGGGCTAATGAGGCCTGGGCAGTTTGGACCAATGAGACGAGTAGTTCCCTTCTCAACTGCATAGGCATAGAAGGCAGCAGAGTCATGGACTGGGATACCTTCGGTAATGACAACGCAGAGTGGAAGTGCGGCATCGATCGCATCGATAACAGCAGCTTTCGCAAACTTTGGTGGTACAAAGACAACAGATGCATTTGCGCCAGTTGCAGCGACAGCCTCAGCAACTGAGTTGAAGACTGGAAGTTGCTTTCCTTCGATCTCAACAACTTGGCCACCCTTGCCAGGTGTTACGCCGCCAACGATATTTGTGCCGGACTTAATCATGCGACCGGTGTGCTTGGTTCCTTCGGAACCAGTCATACCTTGAACAATGACTTTGGTATTTTCATCAACGAAGATAGCCATTATTTAGCCGCCAATTCCGCAGCCTTTGCAGCTGCTCCATCCATGGTCTCAAGCTGTTGGACAAGAGGGTGTGCTGCCTCGTTCAAGATGCGGCGCCCTTCGAGAACGTTGTTGCCGTCGAGGCGAACCACGATTGGCTTCGTCGCGGTATCGCCAAGGATGGCGAGCGCTTGGACAATGCCATTAGCGACGGCATCACAAGCAGTAATTCCACCGAATACATTCACAAAGACGCTTCGAACATCTGGATCGCCAAGGATGATGGAGAGGCCATTCGCCATAACTTCTGCCGATGCACCGCCACCAATGTCGAGGAAGTTCGCTGGCTTTACGCCATATTTTTCGCCGGCATAGGCGACGACGTCGAGCGTGCTCATGACGAGGCCAGCACCGTTACCGATGATTCCGACTTCACCATCAAGTTTGACGTAGTTGAGGCCCTTTGCCTTTGCAGCAGCCTCAAGTGGATTTGCAGATGCATGATCCTCAAGCGCTTCATGTGAGGCGTGACGGAATGATGCATTGTCATCGAGTGTTACCTTGCCATCAAGAGCAACGATGCGACCATCTTCGGTCTTTACCAATGGATTGATCTCCATCAAGGTTGCATCTTCAGCGACAAAGGCCGCCCAGAGCTTGACCAAGACATCAGCAACCTGATCGGCAACATCTGCAGGGAATTGTCCTGCCTTCACAATCTCAGCAGCCTTGGCAGCAGAGATACCGACATTTGGATCGATACCTACACGAGCTAATTTTTCAGGTTGGGTATGCGCAACTTCTTCAATCTCCATGCCACCAGCGACTGATGCCATGACGAGGAAGTTACGGTTTGCTCGGTCGAGCAAGATCGCCATGTAATACTCTTCTGCGATCGGCGCAGCTTGAGCGATCATTACCTTGTGAACAGTGTGGCCTTTGATATCCATGCCGAGAATCGCCTCAGCCTTTTCGCGAGCATCAGCAGCATCTACTGCAAGCTTTACTCCGCCAGCCTTTCCGCGGCCGCCAACCTTTACCTGTGCTTTAACGACAACTTTTCCGCCCATAGCTTCAGCTGCTGATTGCGCCTCTGCTGCAGTAAATGCAACAGCGCCACCGAGTACTGGAATGTTATGTGCTTCGAAGAGATCTCGAGCTTGATACTCAAAGAGATCCACTCATTACCCCGATCCTAAAGAGAGTGATTAACGGGTGTGATTCTAATAGGGATTTAGAGCTTCTCTACCGGCGCATATCGGAGTAGGAGGCGCTTCTCCCCTGCCGTTCCGAAGTTGATCGTCGCCTGCGCTCGATCGCCCTCACCGCTCACTTCAACGACTGTGCCCAAACCAAATGTGTCATGAGACACACGATCACCGATAGCGAGCGCAATCGCCTCAGATGTTCGCTTTCCGGTCGCCTTCGGTGGTGGGCCAAAAGAGCGAGGTGCCGAGCTGCGAGTTGTGAGAGAGCTGCTCGCCTTGACCTCGTTCCAAGAGATCAGCTCTTCTGGAATTTCACTGAGGAATCGTGATGGTGGGTTGTACATCGGTGCGCCCCACGACGATCGATATTCAGAGCGCGAAAGGTAGAGACGTTTACGAGCACGTGTGAGTCCCACATAGGCGAGGCGGCGCTCTTCCTCGATCTCGGATGGATCACCCAGGGTTCGAGAGTGAGGGAAGATCCCTTCCTCCATGCCCGTGAGGAAAACTGTTGGAAATTCCAGACCCTTGGCCGTGTGCAGAGTCATCATGGTGACAACTCCCCCGTGGTTCTCACCATCAGGAATCTGATCGGAGTCGGCAACGAGTGAGACTTGTTCTAAGAAGCCAGCGAGTGAGATCTCTTCACCATCTTCAACCTCACCTTCCTCGTACTCTGTCGCAACAGAGATGAGTTCTTCCAGGTTCTCAATTCGACCTTCATCTTGTGGATCTTCAGAGTTCTGCAACTCAGTGAGTAAACCACTCTGCTCAAGAACAGCCTGAGCGATCACTGATGGGCGAACCTTCGCTTCAACGAGGGTGCGCATCTGTTCGAGTAAGGCGACGAAGTCCCGGAGTGAGGAAGTGGCGCGAGCAGTGAGTTCACCACTATCGCTGACATGGACGAGCGCCTCCCAGAAGGAGATCCCTGAAGATTTTGCAGTGGATTCAATTACCTCAATGGCGCGATCGCCGATTCCGCGCTTCGGGGTATTGATGATCCGGCGAAGTGAGATCTCATCGTCGGCATTGACGAGAACGCGTAGGTAGCCAAGAAAATCTTTAACCTCTTTGCGCTCATAGAAGCGAACGCCACCGACGACCTTATAAGGGATCGCCATTCGCATGAAGGTCTCTTCAAAGATACGTGATTGGGCATTTGTTCGGTAGAAGACTGCAGTATCGCCCGGGTTTGACTCTGACTCATCTCGTAAGCGATTGATCTCTCGCCCAACATATTGAGCTTCATCGTGATCGGATTCTGCGAGATAGCCAGTGATTGGTGCCCCTGCGCCCTCTTGCGACCAGAGATTCTTCTCTTTTCGCCCTGGGTTATTAGAGATCACCGCGTTAGCGGCGCCAAGAATATTTTGAGTTGAGCGATAATTTTGCTCGAGGAGAATCGTGGTGGCGTTCTGATAATCCTCTTCGAATTGAAGGATATTGCGAATATTTGCACCGCGGAAGGCGTAGATCGATTGATCGGCATCTCCGACAACACAGAGCTCAGCCATCGGCATCGCCTCGTGAGGCGTACCAACAATCTCGCGAACGAGAATATATTGGGCGTGATTTGTATCTTGATACTCATCGACTAAGACATGCTTGAAGCGGGAACGGTAACGATGCCTCGCCTCTGGGAATCTCTGAAGTACTTCAACCGTTTTACCGATGAGATCATCGAAATCCATCGCGTTGGCAGATTGGAGTCGGCGTTGATAGACGGCGAAGATCTCGGCAACGATATGTTGGAAGGCATCACTGGCTTGGTTCTGAAAATCTGCTGGCCCCATTAACTCATTCTTTGCTGATGAGATCATCCCGTGAACTGCCCGCGGTGTGTATTGCTTGGAATCGAGATGCATATCTTTCATGATGATGGTGAGCAGGCGGAGGCTGTCGCTTGAGTCATAGATCGTGAAGGAGTTCGAGTATCCAAGGCGTGATGCTTCCTGGCGGAGAATTCGGACACAGGCGCTGTGGAAGGTGGAGACCCACATACTCCGAGCTCGATCTCCGACGAGATCGGCGACCCGCTCCTTCATCTCGGCCGCGGCCTTGTTGGTAAAAGTGATGGCGAGAATTTCATACGGTGCCACTCCGCGGGCAGCCATGAGATAGGCGATTCGGCGGGTAAGGACTCGCGTCTTACCAGAGCCTGCTCCAGCAACAACCAGTAACGGGGTACCCTCGTGCACTACCGCCGCCTCTTGTTGAGGATTAAGACCTTCTACTAATGACACGGGGCGAGCATAGCCGCGAGATGGGACAAAGTTGCATGCCACCAATGGAAGATAAAGATGTCGAACGTATCCTCTTCGTTACCGCACATCCCGATGACCTCGATTTCGGAGCTGGCGGAACTATCGCGCAGTGGACCGATGCTGGCATCCATGTCTCGTATTGCATCTGCACCAATGGCGATCAAGGTGGCAGCGACCTCTCAGTGAGTCGCGATGAGATGCGTAAGACCCGTCAACGCGAGCAGACCAACGCTGGAAAGGTGCTCGGCGTTAGCGATATCCACTTCTTGAATTACCACGATGGCTTACTCGAACCAACAATCGGATTGCGTAAAGATATCGTTCGCGTCATTCGCAAGGTTCGCCCTCAGCGCTTAGTCGTCCAGAGTCCAGAGCGAAATTACGATCGCATCTTTGCATCACACCCGGATCATCTCGCTGCGGCTGAAGCCGCGATGCAGGCGGTCTACCCAGATTGTGGAAATCCCTTTGCATTTCCAGATCTCTTAAACGATGAGGGTCTTGAGCCTTGGAATGTCAGTGAGGCTTGGGTAATGACCAATGAATTTAACGATCACTTCGTTGATACCACCAGCACCATTGAGCGAAAGATCTTGGCGCTACGCGAGCACGTTAGCCAGATCGCCGATATGGATGCGATGGGTGAGCGAATTCGTGAGTGGGGCGCAACAAACGCAGCCGCAGTGGGACTTCCTGAAGGACGTTTCGCCGAGACTTACAAAGTCGTCGCAACTAAATAGTTAGCGAACGCTAACTTTTTCTATCGCAACACTCTGCTTTGGAGCTCCGTCGCCACTGCCATTCGCTGTTCCTTGAGCAGCGATAGCTTTCACGATATCAAGACCCTTGGTGATAACGCCCCATCGGGTATATGACGGAGGAAGTGTTGTATCCGCATAGACCAAGAAGAATTGTGAGCCATTGGTATTCGGGCCAGAGTTTGCCATCGCCACGATTCCAGCTGGGTAATCATTCGTTGTGGTCGTTGGAAGATTCTCATCGCGATAGGTGAACTGTGGTCCGCCAGAGCCTGTCGCTGTTGGGTCGCCACACTGCAAGACAAAGATCCCTGAAGTTGTAAGTCGGTGACAGAGGGTCTGATCGAAGAAACCACCCTTAGCAAGAGCAGTGAGTGCAAGGACAGTGAGTTCGGCGTGCTGTCCATCTGCAGCGACCACGATATCTCCGCAATTTGTTGAGAAGGTGAAGATGCGATTTCTAAATGGTGGCTTAATCGCAGGAGGCGTGACTGCTGGTGGTTGATGTCCAACTGCAGTTGTTGGGCGACATTTGATTCCTGGAGCAATCGACGTTGCTGCAGAGACTGGCTTTGACTTTCCGCCCTTGTCAGAACCTCTCTCGCCAGCTTGTGCCAGTGTTGGCAGAAGTGAGAGTGCAAGGAGAGCTGAGATGGTGACAACAATAGAACGCTTCATATCTACTCCTACTCCCATTCAATAGTGCCTGGTGGCTTACTCGTTAAGTCGAGCGTTACTCGATTTATCTCGCGTACTTCATTGGTGATGCGGGTTGAAATCTTCTCCAGTACATCGTACGGAAGGCGACTCCAATCTGCAGTCATCGCATCTTCACTCGAGACTGGGCGGAGAACGATGGGGTGACCATACGTTCTGCCATCACCCTGAACTCCAACGCTTCGTACATCTGCGAGAAGGACTACTGGGCACTGCCAAATCTCTCGATCCAACTTCGCTAATTTTAATTCCTCGCGGACGATTAAATCGGCTTTTCGAAGAATTGTAAGTCTATTCTCAGTAACTTCACCGATTATGCGAATGGCTAAGCCCGGTCCTGGGAATGGTTGGCGCCAGACAATCTCTTCCGGAAGGCCAAGTTCTAGCCCCGCTTCACGAACTTCATCCTTGAAGAGCGTTCGGAGTGGCTCAATCAATGCGAATTGCAGGTCATCTGGGAGTCCACCGACATTATGGTGGGATTTAATATTTGCAGTTCCCTCACCGCCACCGGATTCAACGACATCGGGATAGAGAGTTCCCTGCACTAAGAAATCAACTGATTCGTGCGCTGACAGTTCGCGCGCTGCTTCTTCAAAGGTGCGGATAAATTCGCGACCAATGATCTTTCGCTTTGTCTCTGGATCTGTGACACCAGCAAGTGCATCGAGGAACTTCTTCTTTGCATCAACAACCATCAGTGAGACACCAGTGGCCGCAACAAAATCTTTCTCTACTTGTTCAGCTTCACCTTCACGCAAAAGTCCATGATCAACAAAGACGCAGGTAAGTTGTTGGCCAATTGCCTTTTGGACAATGGCTGCTGCTACCGCGGAATCGACTCCCCCAGATAGTCCACAGATGACGCGCTTATCGCCAACTTGTGCTTTGATCTTCGCAACTTCGGTCGCAACGATGTTCTGTGAGTTCCAGGTTGGCTTGCACCCAACGATATCGATCAACCAACGGCGCAGAATCTCCTGGCCATTCTCTGAATGCAGTACTTCTGGATGGAACTGAACCCCGGCAAGAAGTGCATCGCTACTTTCAAAGGCAACGATCGGCGTATCTTCAGTCGAAGCTGTTGATGAAAAGCCTGCTGGAACTTGTGTGACGCTATCGCCATGAGACATCCAGACACGGAACTCTTGATCAAGGTCCGCCAGCAAACGCGATGATCCATCTTGTGTCATCGATGTACGGCCAAATTCTGATTTGCCGGTTTGGCTAACTACGCCACCAAGTGCTGCTGCCATCGCTTGAAATCCATAACAGATTCCGAATACTGGCAGATTGTGATCAAAGAGGGTTGGGTCGATCGTTGGCGCACCTGGTGCGTAGACACTTGATGGTCCGCCAGAGAGAATGATCGCCTTCGGCTTCTTCGCCAAAATTTGTGCAACTGGCATGGAAGAAGGAACGATCTCGCTGTAAACGCTCGCTTGGCGTACTCGACGAGCAATGAGCTGCGCATACTGCGCGCCAAAATCAACTACTAGTACGAGATCTTGTTCAGGCACGCTGTACAACTACTTCTACGCGCTGGAACTCCTTGAGATCTGAATAACCTGATGTGGCCATCGCACGGCGAAGAGCGCCAAAGAGGTTCATAGAGCCATCTGCAGTATGTGATGGTCCGACCAGAATCTCTTCAAGTGAGCCAACAGTTCCGACTTTGACTCTATCGCCACGTGGAAGCTCATCATGTGCTGCTTCAAGTCCCCAGTGCCAACCCTTGCCTGGTGCCTCGTGAGCCTTGGCAAGTGGTGATCCCATCATGACGGCATCGGCTCCACAAGCAATCGCCTTCGCAATATCACCAGATATTCCAACGGAACCATCTGCGATGACGTGAACATATCGTCCACCTGATTCATCAAGATAATCGCGGCGAGCGCTTGCGACCTCTGCAACAGCAGATGCCATCGGAACAGAAATGCCAAGCACGTTACGAGTGGTGTGGGCCGATCCTCCGCCGAAACCAACAAGGACTCCAGCTGCACCTGCGCGCATCAAGTGGAGCGCACCGGTACCGGTTGCACAGCCACCGACGATCACCGGAGCATCGAGTTCATAGATAAATTTCTTCAGGTTAAGAGGTTCTGCTGAAGTGGCGACATGCTCTGCAGAAACGGTTGTTCCGCGGATGACAAAGAGATCGACGCCAGCCTTGATTACATCGTTTGCAAATTGGGCAGTACGTTGCGGTGAAAGTGCTGCAGCAACAGTCACACCAGATGCGCGAACTTCAGCGATGCGCGCCTTCATTAATTCAACTTGGATAGGAGCTGCATAGAGCTCTTGCATGCGGCGGATCGCCTGTTCTTGTGGAAGGGAAGCGATTTCAGCCAGTGCAATACGTGGATCTTCATGGCGAGTCCAAAGGCCCTCAAGGTTTAAGACGCCAACGCCACCGAGCTTGCCGATAGCGATTGCTGTCTCAGGTGAAACAACTGAGTCCATTGGGGCAGCGAGCATCGGAAGCTCGAACTTATAAGCATCGATCTGCCATGAAATTGATACTTCTTCAGGGTCGCGGGTACGGCGGCTAGGAACGATCGCAATATCGTCGAACGAGAAAGCCTGTCGGGCGCGCTTGAGCGGACCAATCTCAATTTCATTCATTTACTTGGCACCTCGGTTGTAGTTGGGGGCTTCGGCAATATCAAGAACATCGTGTGGATGGCTCTCTTGTAATCCAGCAGCGGTAATCTGAATAAGCTGGCCATTCTTTTGAAGGTCGCTAATTGTTGGAGCACCCGCGTAACCCATTCCGGAGCGAAGTCCGCCAACGAGTTGGTGAACCACGGTCGAGACTGGGCCGCGGTAGGCGACCTTGCCTTCAATTCCTTCAGGGACAAGTTTGTCTTCGGCGAGAACATCGTCCTGCATATAACGATCTTTCGAATATGACTTCTGTTCGCCGCGAGATTGCATTGCTCCGAGTGATCCCATGCCGCGATAGCCCTTGTACTTGCGGCCATTGAGTTCAATGAGTTCACCTGGTGATTCATCGCAACCAGCGAGAAGTGAACCGAGCATGACGGTATCTGCTCCAGCAACGATCGCCTTGGCGATATCGCCAGAATATTGAAGTCCACCATCTGCAATTAAAGGAATGCCGGCAACAGAACAAGCCTTATGTGCTTCCATGATGGCAGTAACTTGTGGAACGCCAACGCCTGCAACAACACGAGTCGTACAGATTGAACCTGGACCAACGCCCACCTTCACTGCATCGGCTCCAGCATTGATGAGTGCTTGTGCACCTGATCGCGTTGCAACGTTGCCACCAATAATTTGAATATCTGGGAAGCTCTTCTTGATACGAGCGATAGAGTCAAGAACTGCTTTGTGATGGCCGTGAGCAGTATCGACAACGACAACATCAACACCAGCCTCGATCAACGCTGTTGCGCGGGCAAAGCCATCGTCTCCTACTCCAACAGCTGCGCCAACAATTCCAAATTTCTTCGCTTCAATGACGTTTGCTACTTGTGCCTCAATTGCGAGGTTACGGTGAACAATTCCAATACCGCCAGCCTTCGCCATAGCGATCGCCATCTTGCTCTCAGTCACGGTATCCATCGCTGAACTAACGATTGGAATTGCTAATTCAATGCCACGAGTAAGGCGGGTCTTCGTCTCAACTTCAGAGGGAACTACTTCAGAGGCATCTGGAAGGAGCAGGACATCGTCATAGGTAAGCCCTAGAAGGACGACTTTTTCGCGAGCAGCCTCATGCATGGACTCAGTCTAGTGGGGGCTTTAAAGGCCTAGTGCACGCTCAATATAGGTGCAGGCGGAGGTGAGATCAGCCGCTAGATCTGCCCCTGTGACATCAATGTTCTTCCAGCCGGGCCCGCCGACGATCACGCGTGGCTTTGGACGAAGCACTGGTAACTCGCTGACATAACTCGCATCCGCATGCTTCTTGAGCTGGGCCCATAAGAAGATCGCCGGTGGCGCACTTCGGCGTACTACTTCATTGAGAGCCGATTGCGGTGTCCGAGCCCCAAGAAATTGGAATGAGATATTGCGTTCGGCGAGCGCAGCAGCGAGTGCGGTAATCGCAAGTGAGTGTGTCTCTTCACCAATACTTGCAATCAATACCGGTCGAGGATTTACTGGCGATTGCGATGGTGAGACTCGAGAGATCAGGATTCTGATAATCAGATCTGAGATGAGGTGCTCGACCTCAATCCCATTGCCAGTCTTCTTCCACTGCTCTCCGACGGTGGTGAGGATGGGACACATGACGTTCTCCCAGGTCTTCTCCACATTGTTCTTCTCAAGGTGGGCACGAAGGCCGGCCTCCAAGAGTTCTCGATCGAGCGCCTTCGCAGCTCGCAAAAGTTGTTCAACGAGTTCGTGATCGCTCGTCGATTCTTGGAGCTCTACGGTTTCAGCAGGAAGAGCGCCAGCAGTCGGGGCGAAACTGAGCGCTTTGGCAGAAGCCTCAATGGGCGGGACGCCAGCGACGATCAACTTTCGCATATGGATTAACCGGGCGAGATCCGCCTCTGAGTAACGACGGTGCTCACCCTCACTGTGGTCGGTAGGTCCGACGCCATAGCGCCGATCCCAGGTCCGTAGGGTGGCTGGGGCTACTCCGATCCGGCGGGCGACCGCCGCTACCGTTAAATGGACCTCCGAGGAGGGCTCTCTCATAGCCATGCCCCCATCCTCTCTCAGTGTGAGAGAACTCTCTACCTGAAATCGCGCCACAACCGGTTCACCAGGGCTACCCCCTTGAACAACCTATGAAACGGTTGTAGCATCGAGCCATGATCGAAACCGCAAGACTTCCAAAGCCAGTAGCCTCAGAATGGGAATGGCAGCATGAAGGTGCCTGCCGTGAACTTCCATCCGAAATGTTCTTCCATCCAGATGGAGAACGTGGACCTCGTCGCCGCAACCGCGAAAATACCGCGAAGGCGATCTGCGCAACCTGCCCGGTCATCGAAGCCTGTCGCAAGCATGCGCTCGCAGTTCAAGAGCCATATGGCATTTGGGGAGGCCTCTCTGAAGATGATCGCCTTGCGATTATCAATCAGCGCCGCCCACTCGAAGTTGTTGCTCAGGTTTCACAACTAGCAGCGGAGTACTCAACCGCTTCATAATCTTTTCAAGAAAAAAACCCCGCCAGATAACTGGCGGGGTTTTTCGTTACATCAATTAGTGAGAGTGCCCACCAGGTCCATGTGAGTGACCATGTCCTGACGCTGCCTCTTCCTTCTGATCATCAGGAGTCTCGAAAACGAGAGCTTCTGTAGTGATGAACATTGCTGCGATAGATGCAGCATTTGCTAGCGCTGAACGTGTGACCTTTACTGGATCAATAACGCCATCGGCAACGAGATCTCCGTAGACCTCTGTTCCAGCATTGAAACCTTCATTTGGCTTCATGCCGCGAACCTTTGCAACAACGACATAACCTTCGTGGCCAGCGTTCTCAGCGATCCAGCGAAGTGGCTCATCACAAGCCTTCTTTACAAGACGGACGCCGACAGCCTTATCGCCAGTGAGTCCGAGATCATTCTCGAGTGCTGATGCAGCATGCACGAGTGCAGCTCCACCGCCGACAACGATTCCTTCTTCAACAGCTGCGCGAGTAGCTGAGATTGCATCTTCAAGGCGGTGCTTCTTCTCCTTGAGTTCAACTTCAGTATGTGCGCCGACCTTGATCACGCAGACACCGCCAGCGAGTTTTGCAACGCGCTCTTGGAGCTTTTCGCGATCCCAATCAGAATCAGTATTTGCGAGTTCGCTGCGGATCTCCCCGACGCGAGCTGCAACTTCTGCCTTATCGCCAGCGCCGTCAACGATCGTGGTTGCATCCTTTGTGATCACAACGCGACGAGCGCGACCAAGGAGGTCGATGGTGACGGCATCAAGCTTGAGACCAACTTCAGCGGAGATCACTTGGCCACCGGTAAGGATCGCAATATCTTGGAGCATCGCCTTGCGACGATCACCAAAACCTGGCGCCTTTACTGCAGCTGATGTGAATGTTCCGCGCATGCGGTTAACAACGAGAGTAGAGAGAGCCTCACCCTCAACATCTTCAGCGATAATCAAGAGTGGCTTATTAGCTTGCGCAACCTTCTCGAGGACTGGGAGGATCTCGCTCAGTGCTGAGATCTTCTGACCTGAGATAAGGATGTAAGCATCATCGAGCACTGTCTCCATGCGATCTGAATCAGTCACGAAGTATGGCGAGATGTAACCCTTGTCGAACTGCATACCTTCTGTGAAGTCGAGTTCGAGGTTAGTTGTTGAAGATTCTTCAACGGTGATAACGCCATCTTTGCCGACCTTATCCATCGCCTCTGCAATGAGATCGCCGATCGCCTTATCTTGAGCTGAGATTGTTGCAACATCTGCAATCTGAGACTTACCGGAAACCGCTGTTGAGTTCTTCTTGAGCTCTTCAGCAACTGCCTTTACGGCAGCTTCAATTCCCAGCTTGATCTCCATTGGCTGTGCGCCAGCGGCAAGGTTGCGAAGGCCTTCCTTCACCATTGCCTGTGCAAGCACAGTCGCAGTTGTGGTTCCATCACCAGCGACATCATTGGTCTTCTCAGCAACTTGCTTAACAAGTTGTGCGCCCATGTTCTCGGCTGGATCAGAGAGTTCAATCTCCTTCGCGATGGTCACGCCATCGTTGGTGATGAGAGGGGCTCCGTATGACTTTGCGATAACAACGTTACGACCCTTAGGTCCAAGTGTTACTTTGACGGTGTCAGCGAGAATATTGACACCGCGCTCCATCGCGCGACGAGCGGTCTCATCAAATTGAAGACTCTTTCCCATCTGGGTTAGTTCTTCTCAATGATTGCTAGTACATCGCGAGCTGAGAGTACGAGGTACTCCTCGTTGTTGTACTTCACTTCAGTTCCGCCGTACTTGCTGTAAAGGACGACATCGCCAACCTTGACATCCATTGGAGTGCGGACGCCATCGTCGAAACGACCTGGTCCTACTGCGACAACGGTGCCTTCCTGTGGCTTCTCCTGAGCGGTATCAGGGATGACCAAGCCTGAAGCAGTCTTCTGCTCCGCGGCGTTAGCCTGAACGACAATACGATCTTCAAGTGGCTTAATGGCGATTGCCATACTGCGCTCCTTCTCGGTACTCGTTAAAAGAATCGGTTATTTTCACCCCAGAGTTAGCAGACTAACCCCGAGAGTGCTAAGGCCGACTCTACTAGCGCCAGAGAAGCCTTTCCAATCCAGAGCTGGAGTCAGCGGCGAAGCCCACACCTGAGGGGGACGCGCCGGCCTGGACCATCAAACTCGTGAGGGCGGCGACCATCGCGCCATTATCGGTACAGAGGCCGATCGGTGGGGTCCGAAGGCGAATGCCAGCGATCTCACATCGGCGGGTGGCTTCAGACCGCAGGCGCGAGTTGGCTGCAACTCCCCCAGCGATGATCAGACTCTCATAGCCATGGGCTTTCGCCGCCGAGAGCGCTTTGCTGAGCAAGACATCAACGACTGCTTCTTGGAATGAGGCAGCGACATCGGCCCGAACGGCCTCAGGGGTCTGCTTTAAATACCTTGAGACGGCAGTCTTCAAACCAGAGAAGGAAAAGTCATAGAGATGTTCATCGAGATCATTCGCATGTGTGAGGCCCCGTGGGAAATCGATCGCATCTGAATTGCCTGACTGTGCCAATCGATCAATTGCTGGTCCACCTGGGAAATCGAGTTCTAACAATCGAGCAATCTTGTCGAAGGCTTCACCGGCTGCATCATCGATCGTTGCACCAAGTACTTCAACATCACTAGCTAGATCTGCAACTTTCAAGATTGAACTGTGACCGCCACTTACTAATAAACCGATCGCTGGATCGAGGATCTGCTTCTCATCGAGAGCATCAACGGCAATGTGAGATGAGAGGTGGTTGACTCCGTATAACGGCTTATCGAGAGCGAGTGATAATCCGGATGCAGCAGAAGTGCCAACAAGAAGTGCGCCAATCAATCCTGGTCCAGCGGTCACACCAAAGGCATCGATATCCTTTAATGAAACCTTCGCCTCGGCGAGCGCTTGTGTGATAACACTCTGCATCGCCTCTAAGTGCGCTCTACTCGCAATCTCTGGAACCACTCCGCCAAAACGAGCATGTTGCTCAACGCTTGAAGAGATGATGTTTGCTAATAGAGTGCGGCCTCGAACAATACCTACTGCAGTCTCATCGCATGAGGTTTCAATTCCGAGTACTAATGGCTCGCTCATGATCGCAACTCCTTGCGCATCACAATCGCTGTTAAGCCTGGGCCGTAATAATCAGCTCGTTCAGAGATCTTTCTGAATCCATTCGACTCATACAGAGGAATCGCCTCAAGGTTGTTGTAGCGAACTTCGAGCATCACTGCTTCAGCCTTCTTGTTGCGCGACCAATCAATAAGGCGCTTCAAGAACTCGCGTGCAATACCTTTTCGTCGATACTTCGGTTCAACGGTCATTGTAAGAATATCCGTGACATCCCCCGCTGGCATGACTCCGGCATAGCCAATAACAAGGCCTTCGCGCTCTGCCACCAAGTAATAACGATCTTTCGCAGCGAGCTCTTCTTTAATCTGAGCCAGCGACCAAGGGTCTTCGCCCTGATAGATCTCTTTTTCTAGCGCGTAGATTGTCATTGCATCCATGGCGTTGGCGACACGGAAGTTAATTCCTGCTGGAAGCGGGTAGGCATCGGGTCGGCGAATGTAAAGCGGTTCACGCAGATCTTGCGAGATCGAAAGTTCTGCAACTGCAGTTGCCCGGGGTGGTGTGAGAATTATCTGAACGCCGAGTTCCTCAACAATCTGGTGGACGTTCACAGCAGGTTCGGTAATCCTGCGCCCTTCAAAGTAGCGAGCCCAGAAGAGTTCTTTACGACGAGCATCAATAGCAACGATGAAATCTTCAACACCTGCATCGACTGCGATCGCATCGAGAGATGAGACACCTGTCCAAGGAATCTCACGTGCGAGTGCAAATGATTGGCCAAAGGAGATTCCGACTCGAAGTCCGGTAAATGGCCCAGGCCCCATCCCAATGGCAACGAGGTCAATCTCGTTTTCAATAACCAGTGCTTCTTGAACCAATTTTGGTAAAACTTCACCGTGAGCGAGAGCATCATCGTTATGGAGTTCAATGAGTGCTTTACCATCGCGAACTATCGCTACTGATGTCCGATCTGTCGATGTATCAATGGCAAGAATTGTGCTCACAGTTCAAAACCGCGCCAACGAGCTCCATGGCCCCGTGAGGTAACGACTCGATCGTTATCACCCGAGCCAAATTCGATTGTGATTTCTAAATATGTATCTGCCAGACGCTCCACAAAACTCTCGCCCCATTCGATCACAATGATCGAACTCTGTAGATGTGAGTCCAGATCTAGATCATCGAAGATCGCCATCGGCTCACCGACTAAGCGATAAGCATCGACATGAACCAAGCTCTCTTTGCCATGGTGGATCCGTGAGATCACAAAGGTGGGGGAAGTGATTCCCACAATTCCAAGTGCTGCTCCAATGCCCTGAGTAAGAGCGGTCTTACCGGCCCCCAGATCGCCTTTGAGGAGAACGAGATCGCCAGCATGGAGGTTCTCGCCGAGATGGCGGCCGAGCTCCTTCATCGCTTCTGGGGATCTGACAACGGCCATGTCGATAGCGTAATAGAAGAAGGGCCCCGGTCTCCCGAGGCCCTTCTTGGAACTTACTTTACGTACTGCTTGAGGAGATTAATCCTGTGAGTAGTACTTAGGAAGTGCTGCTTGGAACTTAGCATCGACGGTAGATCCACCCATCTTGCGGACTGCTGTGAGCAGTGGACCGCCAGAGAGGTTCTTTCCATTTGTTGATGCGTAAGCAAGCATGTCTGCAACAGCAATTAACTGCTTTGTTGTGAAGTTGCAGTGATTTGTTCCATTCGCTGCAGGCGTTGATGTGACTGGCGATCCAGCTGCATCAAAGGTTGTGTAGTGAGTTGGAGTGAGATTGTAGATCGAGACGAGATTTGAAGAACCGCGTGGCATATGGGCCTTGAGGTTCGCCTTAATCTGAGCCGCATATTGATCTGCATACTTATTTGCGAGGTAAGTTGATGCACCTGCTGGAGTAATTGGATCCGCAACGCCAACCATGGTGACGGTTGGAACGCTGATCTTTCCAGTCCACTGCAACAAACTACGCATCTTGGTTACTGCAGCTGGATTAGCTGTAGCACGAGGTGCAGCGGCAAGGTAGGCAAGCATTCCGGCGGTTGCAGTTGAACCACTGAGTGCTGCGCTATAAGTGCTTGCTTCTGAAGCCATCTGTGCGGAGTAATCAGTCTTTGTATTATCAAAGATTGCACCACCAGATTGTCCTTCAACATCGAGAGTTGCAAGGATCGCAAGTGCAGCGGCATTCGTTCCATTCTCAAGAACTCCAAGTGCTGGGCTTCCAAGAAGTGCAAAGCCGGTGTAGCTCGAGGAATTTGCTGATCCTGGGCCTGTTGTTCCGTCAAAATGCGCACTCTGAGTTGGAAGTCCTGCCATCAAACCGATGAGCAAGAGTGCTGAACGTGAAGGAACTGCTCCAAGTCCTGCTGCTGTGACTGATGCTGGAGTTGTATCTGGCCATGATGGCTTACCGGTAGCAAGTTCAGTACCGATACCCTTTTGGAGCTTGCCCATCACGGTGAAGACCTTGCCCAAATCAGCCATTGCTTCTGCATATCCGGCAGCGCCAGCTGAGTAGTTACCAGCCTTGATTGATGGATCGAAGAAGGTCTTGAGACCCCAGAGGAAATCTCCCGCCATCTTGAGCTCTGCTTCTACATTTGAGGTAGCCATACAGAGTGGAGCTGCTGCTGAGAGCTGTGTTCCAAGCTTCTCCGCAAGACTCTGGGTAATAAATCCTCCGAGGGATCCTCCCCAGGCAATTACCTTGGTGGTCTTAGTAAATTGAGTCTTGAAGGTATTGATGAGTTCAACATCTGTTGCAACTCCTGAATCACCATTCCAACCTTGACGAGCAAAGCCAGAGCCCATCACTGCATAACCCTTACCGAGGAGATATTGGATAACTGCAGCACCAGGACCAGGCTCAGGAGTATTAGTTATCTTGTAACCGCCGATAAGTGGAATTGCAGCAGGCACATCTACGTTGTAGCGGTAGCCGTGCGACCAGAGATAGACAGTTCCATTGAAGTTCGCAGGAACGATCATTGAATATGGAGCACCGTCAGAGGTAGCACCAACGCATGAATTGATTGGCACCTTTCCATCACATGCTGGAGCAGCGTGTGCGGCAGTTGGTGCTGATGTGAATGCAAGTGCTGCAAGAGCTGTTGCTCCAAGCACGGCAATCTTCTTATGCATCTTTGAGATATTCATTAGTTGTTTGGCAATCCCTTCGCTGGCATTGCTGGACGAGCAGCTGCTGTCTTAACAACAGGTGCGCTTCCAGAATCGGTTGTGTAGAGGGTGTACTTACCTGGGCCATCGACTGAAACTGCATTACCGTCGAGTCCGAGCTTTCCAAACCAGTAGCCGGTATATCCGACGTGGCTCTTAGCGCTGAAAAGGATTGGTGAGAATGCCGCTGATGCCCATGTTGAACCCTTTGCTTCAATCGCCTTAACCAAGCTTGCACGAGTTGGGCTTGTTCCTGCTGCGCGAAGCGCTTGAACAGTGAGCATTGCGGTATTCATTCCAACAAGCACATTGTTATCAAATGTTGCACCAGGGTTGTATTGCGTATTCACAGTCTTGAAGAGGTTGACGTATTCGTCAGTCGCATCAGATGGTGAAGGCAAGAAGGATGCAGCGATCGATCCAGCAAGTGCTGGAGCCAATGGTCCAAGGAGTCCCTTGAGGGTTGTTCCGTCGCTACCAACTGATCCAAGGATCATCTGAACCTTGCCAATGAGGCCTGCCTTATAAAGTCCGCCAGCGAGCGCACCAGTTGCACTAGTAACACCGAACATAATGACGGTATCTGCCTGAGCTGAGACGATCGATGTAACCCACTTACCAACCACTGATGGGTCAGCCTGTGAGAGTGCAGAGTAAGGAATCTTGGCAACAAAATTTGTTCCAGCTGTTGCAAAGCCCTTAAGTGCATCTGCGCCAAAGTCATCATCTTGGTAGATCAAAGCAACTTTCTTGCCAGCAAGATTATCTGCAATGTACTTACCCATCGCCTTCGCCTCAGTTGCATATGAAGGGAAGAGCGGGAATGTAGTTGGGTACTTCTTCATATCTGCAAAGCCGCTAAATCCAGTGTTCACGAAGAGGCGTGGGACACCATGGCTATTTACAAGGCGAGTAGTCGCTTCGTTATTTGCAGTACCAAGAGTTCCGACTAGTGCAAAGACTTTATCTTTCAGAATGAGGTCATTTGTGACCGAGAGAGTCTGAGCTGGTGAATAAGCATCATCTTTGACTACGAGTTGAATCTTGCGGCCATTAACTCCGCCATTTGCATTCACGTAATCGAAGTAAGCCTTCATCGCTGCAGGAATTTTGTTGTAACCAGGCGCAGCGGCACCTGTGAGTGGAACTGTGATACCCAACTTAATTGTTGAGCTAGAGACACCAGTCTCTGCATGGGCTGGGAGTGCGCTTGCTACGAGTGTAGCTACTGCAGTAAGTGCAGCCGCAAAGATCCCGCCTTTTGTTCGACGCTGAACGAGCATGAATTTCCTTCCATCGAGGGTATGTAGGAATTACCAGTATGAAGTTTTACTGGTGCTTACGTCGTGGCCACTTTGGACCATTCGGTGCGAAGAGCACCGTAGCGACCAAGAGGACGCTCGTAATAAGACCAGGGAGGTTTGAAGTAACTTTCTCAGATCCTCCAAGGTGCGATGTGATCGAACCAGAGATCTCCGGGATTGCCACCAGAACCACTGCACCAACAATGCTACCCCCGAGGTTGCTGACGCCCGCAAGAACCGCCCCAGTAATAAGAGTGAAAGAGAGGGTTAAAGTAAAGGCAAGTGGCGCCACCAATCCAAGGAGCATGGCGTATAACGAGCCCGCGAGCCCTGCAACGGCTGAACTGAGCGTAAATGCGAGAACTTTTGCCTTACTCACATTGATGCCTGCAAGCGCCGCTGCGGTCGGATTTGCCCGTACTGCCCGCCAGCGTCTTCCATAACGAGTTGATAACAAATTCCGCAAGAGCCAATAAATGAGAAGTGCAGCGACTACCGCGACCCAAAAGAACCATCGGTACTGGGAAAAGTCTTTCCCGATCCAACTTGGCGCAGTACCAATATCAAAGGTGAGACCTTGTTCGCCACCAAGGATATGGAATTGATTAGCAAGCGAAGGAATTCCAACAGCAAGTGCAAGTGTTGTTCCAGCAAGGTAGGGACCTTGTAGTCGAGCAGCAGCTATTCCAAGTAAGAATCCTGCAGCACCACCAACAGCACCACCAATCAGAAAAGCAATTGGGTACGGAAGATTGAGATGTGATTGCACAAGTACGGCGGAGTATCCACCGACTGCCATCAGCGCACCATGGCCGAGTGAGATCTGTCCAGAGAAACCAGTGAGGAGAACAATCGACGAAATCGCAATCGCAAAAATAGCCACTTGCGCGCCTTGATAGGAGCGGAGCTCATCGACGCGACCACTAATAAAGAGCAGTACCGCACCGATGGCAATCGAAATGAAGAATCGCGCTCTTGGAGATTTAAGCTTCACGGCTTCTCCTTACGCCAAAGATTCCTTGTGGGCGAAGCAGAAGAACAATGATCAAAATGATAAATGCCGCACTAAATGTCACCGAGGTTCCGATGTATTGCAGAATAAATGCGAATCCGATACCTAGTACTAGCCCACCAACTACTGCACCAATCAAACTTTCGAGTCCCCCAATGACTGCAGCAACGAAACCACTTACGAGTAAGAGGTCGAGTGAATTTGGCGAAAGATATGTTGTTGGAGTTACGAGCGCTCCAGCCACTGCACTTGCAGCACCAGCAAAAGCCCAACCAATAGTCCGGATGAGATCTACTCGTATTCCTGAGAGCCTAGAGATCTCTGGTTGGAAACTCGCTGCGCGGAGCGAAAGCCCCAAGCGGGTAAATTTAAAGATAATCGCGAAGATCGCAAGCACCACAGAAGCACCAATAACAATCGCTGCATTAAGAGGTGAGAATGGAATTGTGGTGTGACCGATTGTGTAACCCTTACTTGAAAGAGGTGAGGTGTACTGCAAGAAGCTATTTCCCCAGATAAGTCCAACACCACTTCGAATCAATCCCAAGATTCCTAAGGTAGCAATAACTGGAGCAATCGCCTCTACAGGTGTTCCTTTACTTCGCTTTGCTAACGGTCGCATTACGATCGCCTCAACGCCAGCGCTGATGAGTGCTCCCGCTAAGAGGGCAACCGGAATTGAGAGCCAATAATTATGCAGAACCTTCATTGCTTCATAGCCAATATATGTGGAGAGAATTGCTTGGCCGGCAGCAGCAAAGTTCACAACTCGAGTTGATCGCCAGACCAAAACAAGGGCGAGCGACATGAGTGAATAGATTGCTCCGCTACTAAATCCAACGAGAAGGGTGTTGAAGAAGATTGTCATCAGTACCCCAGGTATGCAGCTCGTAGGGATGAGTCGTTTAAGAGCTGCTCCGATGTACCGGAAGTAACGACCTTGCCCAGGTTAATGATGATTCCACGGTCAGCAATACGAAGTGCTGACATGGCATTCTGTTCGACCAAGATAACTGTTAAGCCGAGTCGGTGGCGAAGTGCATCAATCGCTTGGAAAATCTGTTCAATAATTAATGGCGCAAGTCCGAGTGATGGCTCATCAAGAAGTAAGAGCTCTGGTCGGGCGATTATCGCTCTTCCGATGGCGAGCATCTGACGTTCGCCCCCAGAGAGTGAATCTGCACCTTGTGAGAGTCGCTCGCCCAGTCGGGGAAAGAGTTCAATCACTTCTGCTGTTGCCGCGGCGATATCAACTTTATCTTTACGCCAGATTCCACCAAGTTGAAGATTCTCAGAGACGCTGAGTTCTGGAATGACGGCCTTACCTTCAGAGACATGAACGATTCCTTGGCGCACAAGATTCTCTGCCCGCACTCCAACAATCGATTTCCCATTCCACGACATCTCTCCAGCTGAAATCGGGAGAAGCCCAGAGAGGGCGCGAAGAAGCGTCGTCTTACCCGCACCATTACTACCGATAATCGTGACCAGCTCGCCCTTATTGATCGTGAAGGAGAGGTCATCGATAGCGGTAATCGCCCCATGTTTCACTTGAAGATTTTTAACGATCAGCGTCATGAGTGATCCGCCTGAGTACCTAGATAGGCAGCGACCACAGCAGGGTTCTCGCGCACTTGCGCTGGAGTTCCCTCAGCAATGAGCTCACCAAAGCTAAGAACATAAATTCGATCACAGACGCTCATGACAACATCCATGTGGTGCTCCACGATAAGAACAGAGGTGGTCCCACGAATATTGCGGATTAAGCTCTTCATCCAATCGATATCCTGCTGACCAAGGCCTCCTGCCGGTTCATCAAGAAGCAATAACTTTGGATTGCTCACAAGAGCGCGAGCAATCGCAACTCTCTTTGTAATGGGGTATGGAAGCGAATCAACACGACGGTTAGCAATATCTGCGCAGTACGTGTTCTCAAGCGCTACATGGGCGCGTTCACGGATCTCATTCTCACTCTTGCGGTCTGCTCCAAGTAGGGAACGCAATAGTCCGGCCTTTGCATGAATCTCGGCACCGATCATGACATTTTCTAAAACTGTCAGATCGCCAAAGAGTCCTACTCCTTGCAGAGTACGCGCAATCTGATGCTCGACCAGTTCGTGAGGAGCTAGCCAACTCCGACTCTCACCATAGAGTTTTAAGGAACCAGCTGACGGTGTTACAAGACCAGAGAGAACATTAAAGAGCGTGGTCTTTCCAGCTCCATTTGGGCCGATCAGGCCTACAACTTCGCCGGAGTTAATTTCGCAATGAATATTAGAGAGCGCCTTCAGCCCACCAAATTGAACATCAACGGCTGAGACTGAAAGAAGAGGGCTTGCAACTTGCACAGACACGACTACTCCTCTTCAACGCTGAATGGGTTGCTACTTAGCGATGGTAGATTCTAGGGAGTCGAGTAGCAATACGTGTCGTTATTTCATAATTAATTGTTCCAGCCGCTTGCGCCCAATCATCAGCGCTAAAGCCATCTTCGCCTATCACCGTTACATACTCCCCTGCTAGTGCAGTCGAATCTGGTCCGAGATCCACAACGCATTGATCCATAGAGACTCGGCCCACTAAGCGGGCAAGTTCGCCCTGGTAGGAGACGCCTGCTGTGGAATCTGCTCGACGCGGCAGGCCATCGCTATATCCCATGCAGACAATCCCGAGCTTGGTATCGCGGTCAGTGACACCAACACCGCCATAGCCCACCCGAGATAACGCCGGAACGCTCTTCACATTCACGAGTTTCGCCTTGATGCTCATCGCAGGTATCAATCCCAGTTTTTCAGATGGACCCATCGCAGAAATATCTGGGCTTAATCCGTACATAGCAATACCTAGGCGAACCATCTGCTTATGTGAGCCCTTGTGTGCAAGCGCACCAGCAGAGTTAGCAGCATGCACAATCTCTGGATATATCCCCTGGCCTTGTAGAGCATTTAGGAGCACATTAAAAAGAATGAGTTGCTGCTCTGTGAAATCAGAATCTGGTTCATCGGCACGAGCAAAGTGAGTCCAGAAGCCAACGATATGAAGGTGATCCTTCACTTCATTGATTCTGATTAAGAAGGGATCCCACTCTTCAAGGAATCCACCACGAGTCATTCCGGTATCAACTTCAATATGGATGCGCGGCTTGATTCCTGTTCGTTCTGATGCGGCGAGGATCTCTTCAAGCAATGCGAGTGATGAGACAGATAGATCAATATTTTTTCGAAGCGCCTCATCGAAATCATCGCCAGGAGGAGTCAGCCACGCCATGACTGGAACTTTTAAACCCGCTGCCCGCAAAGCGAGCGCCTCTTCAAGGAGAGCGGTACCGAGCCATTGGGCACCAGCCTCTACAGCAGTCTCTGCCACATCAATCAGCCCGTGTCCGTATGCATCAGCTTTTACAACCGCCAAGATCTGCGCATCTGAAAGTGATGCAACAAGTTTGATGTTAGAGGCAATCGCACGAAGATCTACCTCTACATAGGCACGTGGTTCGCTCACTCTTCAATCACCACCATGGCAGATGCAATACCGGCATCATGTGAGAGCGTTAAATGAACCTTCTTCCCGCGTAAGAAGTCAGCGGTCTCTCCGGTGAGTTGGAAGGTTGGCTTGCCACTTGCCAGGTTGATGATCTCAACATCTTGCCAATGAAAATTCTCTTTTGAGTCCATCGCCTTTGCGATCGCCTCTTTGGCAGCAAAACGAGCAGCGAGTGAGTGAATCGGACGATCCAGCTCTGATGCCTTAAAGAGTCGCTCCTTGAGAGTTGGCGTGCGCACCAGAGACTCTTCAAATCGTGCAATGTCGACGACATCAATTCCAATTCCAAAAATCATGATGGCTGCCTTGTCGATGGCCAGGCGCGATCAAGGGCAATGAGAAAGACCAGTAGCGATCCACCGATAAGTACTCCACCGAGAAGATCTGAGAACCAGTGGGTGTCGCGAATAAGCGAGACGATGCAGACAGTGATTGTGATGGTGCCGACCAGCCAATTCAACTTGATTCCCTGAAATGGCTCGCGATGGGTATATCGATAGATCAAGTATGAGCACATTCCCCAGGTAAGAAGCGCATTCGCTGAATGGCCACTTGGATATGAGAGGCCACCAGCATGAAGGAGATCGAGCGCTAGGCGTGGCTTGGTGCGACCGAAGATCAACTTCGATAATCCAACAACACCGTTAAGCAACAAGAGCGCAGATGCTGAAAGGTAGATTGGACGCCACGATTTAAATCGCCAGCCAATAAAAGAGGCAAGGATTAACAGCACTATCGCGGTGAAGCTTCGAAGTCCCAGATCATCGAGTGCCAGTAGCGCATGGCTCGACATTCCTTTAAAGGTGTGATGGCGAAGATTCTTCAACCAATGATCAAATCGGTAGAGGTAGCTACGTGTAAGAACTTGCTCAGTAACAATGAGGAACCCGGCAAAGAGAAGGAGTGACCAGCGGAAGGCGCGATACATCTCAATTCGCCTGCTATCCGGGAGGGTCTTAAACATTTATTCCACCGTGACTGATTTAGCAAGGTTGCGAGGTTGATCGACATCATTTCCTCGCGCAATAGCCATTTCATAGGCAATAACTTGGAGCGGTACAACCGAGAGCACTGGCTCTAAATACGGATGGGTCGCAGGAATTCTGATCATGTGATCGGCGCTATCGAGATCACCATCGCCAATTGCGATGATGACTGCGCCACGGGCCTTTACTTCCTGCACATTGCTTGCCATCTTCTCGGCAAGGAGAGAACCGGCAGCAGGCATGACAGCAACAACTGGTGTGCCCTGGTCAATTAATGCGATCGGACCGTGCTTGAGCTCGCCGCCGGCGAAGCCTTCAGCGTGCATGTAAGCAAGTTCCTTTAACTTCAGTGCACCTTCAAGTGCAGTTGGGAAACCAACATGTCGACCTAAGAAGAGCATCGATGAGGCATCTTTAAATTGACGAGTGAGCGCACGAAGAGGTTCAACGGTCTCTAGTACCTGCTCCACCTTGCCAGGAAGTTCTGCGAGATGGCCCACTATCTCAGCGTGCTCTGCTTGAGTGAGTGACCCACGAACTGTTCCGAGATGAAGTGCGATCAAGTACATCGCGATTAACTGAGTGAGAAATGCCTTCGTTGATGCAACGGCGATCTCAGGGCCGGCATAGGTGTAGAGAACGGCATCAGATTCACGTGGAATAGTTGAACCATTGGTGTTGCAAACGGCAAATACCCGCGCACCTTTGCTGCGCGCATAACGCATCGCCATCAAGGTATCCATGGTCTCACCTGATTGAGAGATAGGAATGACAAGTGTATTTTCATCAACACTTGGTTCGCGATAGCGATACTCTGATGCGAGTTCAACATCGACAGAGATATTCGCCCACTTTTCAATCGCATATTTACCAACGAGGCCAGCGTGGAAAGCTGTGCCACAGGCGATGATCACTACTTTGCTAATACCTTCAAGATTAATTCCAGCGGTAATCTCTGGATCAAGACCTGCAGTACGGCCGATCAATGTATCTGCAACTGCCTTTGGTTGCTCATAAATCTCTTTGAGCATGAAGTGCTCAAATCCCCCGCGCTCAGCAGCTGATGCATCCCATGAGATCTCATACGCCCGCTGCGGAAGGATGTCGCCTTCAAGATTAGTGATAACGATCTTATCCGCGGTGATATCAACGACTTCATCTTGACCAAGCTCAAGTGCATTCTTGGTATGTGCAATAAATGCAGAAACATCTGATGCCAGGAAGTTCTCACCATCGCCAACGCCTACAACAAGTGGCGAATTACGACGTGCGCCCACGATACGGCCAGGCTCATCGGAGTGAATAGCGAGCAAGGTGAAGGAGCCGCGAAGTTCAGCACAGACTTCTCGCATCGCTGCAGCAAGATCCCCGTTGTGCTTCTTGCGAGCATCGCTTAATAAGTGAACAACTGATTCGGTATCAGTCTCAGATTTAAAGATATGTCCGCGCTTTTCGAGCTCTGCGCGAAGCTCAACATAATTTTCAATGATGCCATTGTGGATCAGTGCGAGTTTGCCCTCATTATCGAGATGCGGGTGTGCATTGCGATCTGTGGGACCGCCATGAGTTGCCCAGCGAGTATGACCAATTCCGCTATGTGCATCAGGAACTGTTGTGAGGGTTGACTCTAGGTTCCCAAGTTTTCCTGCTCGCTTCTCAATCCAGAGCGGTTCACCTTTAGTGACGGCGAGTGCGATTCCGGCTGAGTCATAGCCGCGGTATTCCAATCGGCGTAGACCTTCGAGTACTGGAGAGAGCGCTGTGGCCTTGCCGGTATATCCAACGATGCCGCACATCTGCTCAATCCCCTTTAGTAGCCTGCCTTACGAGAGTTCTGATCTTACTAGTGAGGCGATTTCATTGGCGATTTGCTCAGCATCTGTCGTGGTTTCGGCTTCCACCATGACGCGGACGAGCGCTTCGGTGCCAGAGGCACGCACCAAGATCCGCCCCTTATCGCCAAACTCTTCACTCTTTGCCTTGATATGTTGATTGAGCTTTTCGGCAGTTGGGAGTTGGTCCTTCTTCACATCAGGAACATTGATTAATACTTGTGGGAATCGAACCATGACCTCGGAAAGCTGCGCAAGGCTCTTCCCCGATACCTTCATCGCCTGCATCAGATGAAGCGCCGTCAATATGCCATCGCCAGTATTTGCGTGTTCGCGCAAGATGATGTGGCCTGATTGCTCGCCACCAAGGGCATGGCCATCGGCAATCATCTTTTCGAGAACATAGCGATCGCCAACCGCGGTGGTTTCGACGTTGATTCCTAAGCCCAACATCGCCTTCATAAAGCCTAAGTTGCTCATTACGGTGCCGACGACTGTTGAATTCTTTAATACTCCACGAGAGTGCATATCAGCCGCCAAGATCGCCATAATGAAATCACCATCGATGACATTTCCTTGGGCATCAATCGCAAGACAGCGATCCGCATCACCATCGTGGGCAATTCCAAGGTCTGCGCCGACCTCAACAACTTTGGCGCGAATATTTTCAAGGTGGGTTGAGCCGCAACCATCATTGATGTTAAGCCCATTTGGCGAAGCAGATATGGCAATAACTTCTGCACCAGCTCGCTCGTATGTCTTGGGAGCGACTCGAGAAGATGCACCATTTGCACAATCAACGACGAGCTTTACACCATTGAGGTTTGTCGAGAGCGATGAAAGGAGATGGAAGATGTAACGCTCTGAAGCGCTCTCATCATCAAAAACGCGGCCAACTTCGGCTCCCAAAGGACGTTCCCATTCTTCGCCCATGCGCGCTTCGATCTTCGCTTCTAAAGCGTCATCGAGTTTTCCGCCGCCTTTAGCAAAGAACTTAATTCCATTATCTGGCATTGGATTATGCGATGCGCTGATCATGACGCCAAGGTCGGCACCAGTCTCAGCCACAAGATGAGCAACTGCAGGTGTCGGAAGAATCCCAACGCGATAGACATCAACACCAGCGCTTGCTAAACCAGCAATAACTGCAGCTTCGAGAAATTCACCAGATGCTCGTGAATCCTGACCGATGATCGCCTTTGGGCGATGGCCGGCAAATCCGCCAACTTCACCGAGAATGTGAGCCGCAGATACCGCTAGTTCTAAAGCGAGTTCAGCTGTGAGATCGCGATTGGCAAGGCCTCGTACACCGTCGGTGCCGAAGA